>CAYGAO010000286.1:0-3475 GCA_964347715.1 uncultured Acidobacteriota bacterium | reverse complement strand
CCACCACCGCGCCGTGGGCGGTCTCGATGACGTCGCTGTCGAGTCCGAGCGAGAGCGGACCGCGCCACTTGCGGATGACCCTGCGATCCGCCTTGCTCTCAGGTCCGGCAACGTTGACGAAGAATGCGGTCTCCGCGGCGCCGCCGTCGAGCTCGACGGGAATACAGGTCGCGGCGGCGCCCGAAGCGGTCATCGCCTCGCGCACCGAAGCGGGAAACAGCTTGGAAGCAGGCATCGACATCGGCGCAGCCTCGCACCGCGACTCGGCCACCGGAGTCTATCCGGGCGGCCACGGCCGGTCACACCCGAAATCAGGCGTAGTCGGCTCGCCGATCCCCACGCGGACTGAATCCGTTCGATGACGGCGCGAAGCCGGCCGCGGGGCCAACGGGCCGCCCTCTTCGTGGTCGTGACGGTGTTCATCGACGCCATGGGCATCGGCATCATCATGCCGGTCATGCCCGATCTGATCCGTGAGCTTACGGATCTGCCGCTCGGGGCCGCTGCGCTCCGGGCTCGAGAACAGCACGTTGCGAACCAGCCATTCATGGGCGCTGATGACCTCGAGGTCTGCCAGGAGTGCGTCTCGGGTATCGTCAAAGAGCCTCTTGCAGCATGGTGGTGGTGGCGAGGTAGCGACGGCGGATCTCGTCATGCCGCGGGTGGCGGCCGTCTCTCACCACGTGACGACCCGCGGACCACAGATCGGTGATCATCCGATGGTCGCCGGAGAAGACGAAGCTGTCGAGGAGGGTGTCGCCGGTCCTGCCGGCCAGATCCGTCGCCTGCGAATCCAGTGCGACCAGATCCGCGAGTCGCCCGGGCGACATCACTCCGCTCTCACGCATCGCCGCCTGCGCCCCCCCGCGCGCCGCCGCCTCGAACAGCGCTCGTCCCGTCGAGGTCCGGGGCTGTGCCAGCACCGCCCGCGAGCGGTCCCGCAGGCGTTGCGAGTACTCGAGCATCCTGAGCTCCTCGACAAGCGAGATGCGGATGTTGGAATCCGTGCCTATCCCGAACCTCCCGCCCTGCGCCTGATAGCTCGCCCCGTCGAAGATCCCGTCGCCGAGACTCGCCTCGGTGATCGGGCACAGTCCCGCCGCCGCCCCGCTCTGGGCCAGCCCCGCCGTCTCATGAGGCTTCATGTGGGTGGCGTGGATGAGGCACCAGCGCTCGCCCACCTCGGCATTGGCGAGTAGCCATTCCACCGGTCGGGCACCGAGGCAGGCTTCGACTTCTTCGACCTCCGCCGTCTGCTCGGCTGCATGGACATGCAGGGGTAACCGCGGCGCGAGCGCCGCCGCGAACGCGAGCCCCTCGGGGTCCACCGCCCTCAGCGAGTGGGCCCCGACCCCGAGCCGTGCATCCGCCGCGAGGGCGCGCACCGAGATCCCGGTGTCTTCGTACAGCCGGGCGAAGCGGTCCGGGTCGTTGCCGAAGCGAAGCTGCCCGGGATGCAGAGCCCGGCCGCCGCAACCCCCGTGCTGGTAGAGGACGGGCAACAGGGTCAAGCCGATCCCGGTCTCCGACGCCGCCGAGACGATGCGTCGGCCGAGCTCGGCGACATCATCGTACGGCTCGCCGGTGGGCTGGTGATGGACGTAGTGGAACTCCGCCACCGCCGCGAAGCCGGCCTCGAGCATCTGCATCTGGGCGAAGGCGGCGATCGACTCGATCTCCTCCGGGCCGAGCTGGTCGAGAAACCGGTACATCAACTTCCGCCAGGTCCAGAAGCTGTCACGGAGATCGGGGCCGCGCCGCTCGGTCAACCCCGCCAGGGCCCGCTGGAAGGCGTGGCTGTGCAGGTTGACCGGGGCGGGGAGGAGCACGCCGACATGCCGCCCCCGGGGAACGGAATCCGGTTGCATCGAGACGATTCGCCCGTCCTCGCCGATCGCCACGGACACGTCGCGCCGCCACCCCTCGGCCGCCAGCGCCTGCTCCGCCCAGAGTGTCGTCATTACCGTCTCGTCATCACCGTCTTGACAAGCAATCATGTCTGTCCATAGCTTTCTTGATACTGCGAATTATCCTGATCGGGCAACACATGCGCCAAGAACTTCTGACCAACACGACTCTGGCCACCATGGAGCGCGAGGGGCCGCCCTACGGTCTGATCCCAAGGGGTGCGGTGGCGCTGGACGGAGGGCGGATCGCTTGGTGCGGACCGACGGATGCAGTGCCCGATGACTACGCAGTCTGGCCGCAGCGCGATCTGGAAGGTTGTCTCGTCACCCCTGCCCTGATCGACTGTCACACCCATATCGTCCATGGCGGCGATCGCGCGGGAGAGTTCGAGATGCGGCTCGAAGGCGCGACGTACGAGGACATCTTCCGGGCCGGCGGCGGGATCCACTCCACCGTCCGCGCGACCCGGGAGGCAGGCTCGGACGTGCTCCTGGCCGGCGCCCTCTCCCGGGTCGATGCCCTGATCGCCGAAGGGGTCTCGACGATCGAGATCAAGTCAGGGTACGGCCTCGACGTCGAGACGGAACTCTCCATGCTCCGTACCGCACGACGAATCGCGGTCGAGCGCCCGGTCCGGGTACGGACGAGCTTCCTCGGCGCCCACGCCGTGCCGCCCGAGTTCGGGGGCCGGTTCGCCGCCTACCTCGATGAGGTGTGTCTGCCCGCACTGGAAGCCGCTCATGCGGAGCGTCTCGTCGATGCGGTGGACGGATTCTGCGACGACATCGCCTTTTCTCCCGATCAGATGTCGCGTGTATTCATGCGTGCCCGTGGGCTGGGACTTCCCGTGAAGCTCCACGCGGAGCAGCTCTCGAATCACGGCGGCACCCGCCTCGCGGCCGAATCCAGCGCTCTGTCCGCCGATCACCTGGAATACGCGGATGAAGCGGATGTTCGTGCCCTCGCCGCGGCGGGGACGGTTGCGGTGCTGCTGCCGGGGGCCTTCTACACCCTGGGTGCGACGAAACGTCCGCCGGTGGATGCCTTTCGCCGGCACGGCGTCCCGATGGCGGTCGCGACGGACTGCAATCCGGGCTCCTCGCCGCTGGCCTCGCTCCTTCTGGCCATGAACATGGCGTGCACCCTGTTCCGCCTGACCCCGGAGGAATCCCTCGCCGGTGCCACGCGGGAGGCGGCACGGGCTCTCGGGCTCACCGACGCCGGCCGGATCGCTCCCGGCCTGCGGGCGCACTTGGCGGTGTGGGACGCGGCACACCCGGCGGAGCTTTCCTATCGCATCGGTTTCAATCCACTTGCCGAGCGGATTTTCAATGGAGAGGAATGACCTCGTGCCGATCACCGGCATTCCTCATCTCACCCGTTCATGACGCAAGGGTCGGATGCGCTCGTCGAGGAGGATTCCGTCGCGCGGTTCGGCGGCCGAGGACATCGGGTTGATCAAGGCGCCCGGAGAGCGAATGATCGCGGGCGGCGGTGAACGACACGGGAGCGGGACGATGGGCAAGGTGCTGGACGCGGCGGCGATCGAGCAGTTCCACCGGGACGG
>CAYGAO010000285.1:0-3483 GCA_964347715.1 uncultured Acidobacteriota bacterium | reverse complement strand
GACCGGCCGCGGGGCGACCGGCCTCGGGGCGACCGGCCTCGGGGTGAGCGGCCTCGGGGCGACCGGCCTCGGCATGAGCGGCCTCGGGGCGACCGGCCTCGGGGTGACCGGCCTCGGGGTGACCGGCCTCGGGGAGACCGGCCTCGGGGAGACCGGCCTCGGGGCGACCGGCCTCCGGGCAGCCGCTCCGCTCCCGCTCCGGACGCGGAGGCGGCGGAGAACCGGGTCTTCGGGCCGGCGCGCGTCGAGGAGGCGTTGCGGACGATGCCCTCCCGGGTTCGGCGCGTCGTCCTGCGCACCGGCCGCCTCGAGCGGCGGCACCGGGTACTCCTCCAGTTGGCGCGGGTCACGGGAGTTGCCGTCCAGCGGGTCCCGAACCAGCACCTCGAGCGGATCGCCGCCGGCGCCCGCCACCAGGGAGCCGCGGCGGAGATCTCGCCGGTGCGCTGGTGTTCGCTCGCCGAGGTGATCGGCGCCGATCCGAAGCCGAGCCTGCTCCTGCTCGCGGATCGGGTCGAGGATCCCCGGAACTTCGGGGCGCTCGTCCGCGCCGCCGATGGCGCCGGGGCCGACGCCGTCCTCGTTCCGCGCCGGGGCGCCGCGCCTCCATCGCCGGCCGCCATCGCCGCTTCCGCCGGTGCGCTGGTTCGCGCGACCCTCGCCCGGGTCCCCGGTGCCGCCGCCGCCCTCCGCGCTCTCCGGGAAGCGGGTTTTTCGACCGTCGGGCTCACGCCTCGCGCCGAGACCCCGTGGCATGCGTTCGACTGGACCCGACCGGCGGTGCTCGTCGTGGGCTCCGAGGGGCGGGGCCTCCGCGCCGGCGTCGCGAAGGAGTGCGAGGTGACGCTGTCGCTGCCCCAGCTCGGGACGGTCCGGTCCCTGAATGTCGCGGTCGCCGCGGGGATCGTGCTCTACGAGGCGGTCCGGCAGCGCGAACTCGCGGAACCGGGCTGCCGGGCCGGGGCCGCGGCCCGGCAGGATCCGGGGGCAGAATCCGCAGTTGACAGCGCCGGGTAGCTGCCCCTAGAATCACTCGTTCGTCGGTGCACGCTGGCGTAGCTCAGGAGGCAGAGCAGCTGATTTGTAATCAGCCGGTCGGGGGTTCGAGTCCTTCCGCCAGCGCTCTCCGGTCCCCATCGGGCCGGGTGGCGGGATTCGGGGCGGCAGGGGCCGAATCCGACCGGTTGATTCGGGTGCCGATGCTTCTGTCGCCTTCTCGCGGGGGAGTGGTAGCGAAGCGGCCAAACGCAGCAGGCTGTAAACCTGCCGGCTCCATGCCTTCGGAGGTTCGAATCCTCCCCGCTCCACCACGGCTTCGCGCAACTCGTCCCCGACCAGACCCACTCGACCACTGTGACCACTCCGCACGGCTCCCTCCGACCGGCTGGGAATCGCCCGTCCCCGAGGTCTGGCTCCCGGGTCGCGGTTCGGGGCGCGAGTGGTTTCCATCACGCGGGAGTAGCTCAGTCGGCAGAGCATCAGCCTTCCAAGCTGAGGGTCGCGGGTCCGAATCCCGTCTCCCGCTCCAGGAAACGGGCAGGCCGGATCCGGTTCTCCACCGCGTCCCGAAGCCCCCGCCCACGTGGCTCAGTGGTAGAGCACTTCCTTGGTAAGGAAGGGGTCACCGGTTCGAATCCGGTCGTGGGCTCCATTCCCGCTCCCGTCCCGCAGACGGTGACGACCTGAATTCCCCGAACACAAGGAGAACGCCTCGATGGCCAAGGAAAAGTTCGAGCGCACGAAACCCCACCTCAACGTGGGGACCATCGGTCACGTGGATCACGGCAAGACGACCCTGACCGCGGCGATCACGAAGGTCCTCGCCGCCGATTCCGGTTCCGGAAGCTTCCGCAGCTTCGAGTCGATCGACAACGCTCCCGAAGAGCGGGAGCGCGGCATCACCATCGCCACCGCCCATGTGGAGTACGAGACGGGCAACCGCCACTACGCCCATGTGGACTGTCCGGGACACGCGGACTACATCAAGAACATGATCACCGGAGCGGCGCAGATGGATGGGGCCGTCCTCCTGATCTCGGCCCCGGACGGGCCGCAGGCGCAGACCCGGGAGCACATCCTCCTCGCCCGCCAGGTCGGGGTGCCGCGCATCGTCGTCTTCCTGAACAAGGTGGACATGCTCGACGACGAGGAGCTCCTCGAGCTCGTCGAACTCGAGGTCCGGGAACTGCTCTCCAACTACGATTTCCCCGGCGACGACATCCCGGTCATCCGCGGGAGCGCGGTCAAGGCGCTCGAGAGCGACGATCCCGAGGCCTGGGAGCCCATCCGGGAGCTCACGAGGGCTCTCGACGAGTACGTTCCGGTTCCGGAGCGGGCGATCGAGAAGGACTTCCTGATGCCGATCGAGGATGTCTTCTCGATTTCGGGAAGGGGCACGGTGGTGACCGGCCGGATCGAGCAGGGCAGGGTGAACATCCAGGACGAGGTCGAGATCGTGGGCATCCGGGCGACCCGGAAGCGGGTGGTGACCGGGGTCGAGATGTTCAAGAAGCTCCTCGACGAGGGCGAGGCTGGCGACAATGTGGGGATCCTCCTGCGGGGCACCGACCGCAAGGAGGTCGAGCGCGGGATGGTGCTGGCGAAGCCGGGCTCGATCACCCCGCACACGAAGTTCCGCGCCGAGGTGTACGTCCTGTCGAAGGAAGAGGGTGGACGCGAGAAGCCGTTCAAGTCCGGGTACCGGCCGCAGTTCTACTTCCGGACCACGGATGTGACCGGCACCGCGACCCTCCTGGGAGATCAGGTGGTCGCGATGCCGGGCGACAACGTCCAGCTCGAAGTGGAGCTGATCACGCCGATCGCCATGGACCGGGGCCTCCGCTTCGCCATCCGCGAGGGCGGCCGGACGGTCGCTTCCGGGATGACGACGGAGATCCTCGAGTAGGCGGGCGCGCCATCACCGACCCGCAGCACGCATCCGGGAGCGAGGACCTCGCTCCCGGGCGAAGGACCGAGACCCCCGAACCCTGGAACATCCGGCCGAATCCGAACCGACGAGAAGAACAGTGACATGGCTCGCGAAAAGAAACGACAGATCGTCACGCTGGCGTGTACCGATTGCCGGCGGCGCACCTACACCACCACGAAGAATCGGACCACGCACCCGGAACGGATGGAGCTCCGCAAGTTCTGCCGTTTCTGCCGGGGACATGTCGCCCACCGGGAGACCCGGTGAACCCGGGCGCGGGATATCCCGGCGGCGAGGCGAGAACATGACCGGGTTCGCGGCTTCTTCGGCCGGTAGCAGCCGGTGGCTGAAACGCCCCGCATGGGAATCCGTCCTCGAAGAGATGGGGAACCCCGTCGTCCGGGCGGATGCGGGGCGCTTTCCCCACCGGATGGCGGCCCGAATCGCTTGCGCGATCCGTTCCGCCGTCTTTCGCGGGGAGGGAGGACCCTCCCCGCCCCCCTCCCCGGCGGCGCTTCGCGCCGCGTCGGCGCGCGAGGGACTTTCTCCACTGC
>CAYGAO010000284.1:0-3559 GCA_964347715.1 uncultured Acidobacteriota bacterium | reverse complement strand
AAGCGTCCCCGATCCGAAGCCCCCAATCCGAAGCGTCCCCGATCGGAAGCGCCCAGCCCGTTTGCCGCCTGACCGGATGCGTCCCCGGGAACGCTTCCTCGTCGCGACGGCGGCGGTTCTCCTCGTCGGCTCCGGCTACCTGCTGGCCGCGCGCGACGCGAGCCTCTTCCACGCCTCGCAGATCCTGCTGCACCCGCTGCTCGGGATCGCCGCGCTGAAGCTCGTCCTCTGGTCCTGGCGCACGCTCGGCGCCGCACTCCGGGAAGACCCGTTGCGGAGGTGGTTCCTCGCCTCGGGGGGGCTCCTCGCGCTGACCGGCACCGCGCTCCTGATCCTCGGCTCCACCCCGGCCACGAAGCCGCTGCTCCTCGCGCACTTCGCCGCCGCCGCCGGACTCGCCGGACTCCTCGCCTGGCGGCGGCTCCTGCCGGGACCGCTGGTCCTCGCGGCGGCGATCCCGGTCGGGGGGCTCCTGCGCCCGCTCCTCCCCGCCGCCGCTCCGGCGCTGAACGCGGGGCTCCCACCAGCGACGATGGCCGGGGAGGCGATGGGCGGCGCCGAGGGGCCGTTCTTCCCCTCGGCGGCGGAGACCGGAGACGGCGCGCTGATCCCCGAGGAGTTCTTCCTCGGGAGCGAGGAGTGCGGGCGCTGCCACGGCGACATCACCCGCGAGTGGAGCGAGTCGGCGCACCGCTTCGCCTCCTTCGACAACCCCTGGTACCGGCGCTCCATCGAGTACATGCAGGGCGTGGTCGGGGTGACGCCGTCGAAGTGGTGCGCCGGCTGCCACGACCACGCCGTCCTGTTCAGCGGGCTCATGGACCGTCCGCTCGCCGAGATCGTGGACCGCCCGGCGGCGAGCGCCGGACTCGGCTGCGTCTCCTGTCACGCGGTCACCCGGGTAAAGGACACGATGGGGAACGCCGGCTTCGTGATCGAGTACCCCGAGCTCCACGACCTCGCGGCCTCGGACGACCCGCTCACCCGGACGCTCCACGACCTCGTGATCCACCTCGACCCCGAGCCGCACCGGCGGGCGTTCCTGAAGCCGCTCCACACCGGCGACAGCTCCGCGTTCTGCTCCGCCTGCCACAAGGTCCATCTCGACCGCCCGGTGAACCACTACCGCTGGCTGCGCGGGTTCAACAGCTACGACAACTGGCAGGCGAGCGGGGTCTCGGGCGAGGGCGCCCGCTCGTTCTACTACCCCGAGCAGGCGATGACCTGCGCCGACTGCCACATGCCGCCGGTCTCGGGAGAAGACCCGGCGGCGCGAGACGGCCGCTTCCGCTCGCACCGCTTCGCCGCGGCGAACACCGCGCTCCCGACCCATTTCGGGCTCGACGAGCAGCTCGCGGCGGTCCGCGACTTCCTCCGCGCCGGGCAGGTCACCGTGGACATCTTCGGGCTGGTCCGGGACGCCGCCGGAGACGCAGCCCCCGCCGCGGCCGGCGGGCCGGACCCGCTGGCGCTCGCCTCCACCTTCGCGGTCGGCGAAGAGGCGGCGCCGGCGCCGAGTCGCTACACCCGGACCGGCCCGCTCGGCGAGCTCGCCGCACCGCTCGACGAGGCCCTGCCGGCGCTCGTTCCCGGGGAGTCGGCGCGCGTGGATGTCGTCGTCCGCACCCGGAATGTGGGTCACTTCTTCCCGAGCGGCACCGTGGACGCCCACGATGTCTGGGTCGAGTTCCGGGCGACCGACGCCGCCAGGCGACCCTTCTTCTGGAGCGGGTTCACCGGGGAGCGCGGCGAGACGACCGACGCCCCGGTGGAGCCGTCGGCGCACTTCTTCCGCTCGCTCCTGCTCGACGCGCGCGGCAACCGGATCGACAAGCGGAACGCCTGGGCGGCGCGGAGCGCGCTCTATGTCTCGCAGATCCCGCCCGGCGCGGCGCACACCATCCGGTATCGCCTGGAGGTTCCCGAGGACATCGAGGGGCCAATCACGCTGACCGCCCGGGTGAACTACCGGAAGTTCGACTGGTGGCACACCCAGTGGACCTTCCGGGGGGTTCTGGACGAGACCGGCGAGGTGGCTCCCGGCTACGACGACCGCGCCGTCCGCTTCGACGAGGCGCTCTCTGCTCCCGAGGTCCCGATCGTCGAGATGGCGACGGCGTCGGTCGAACTGCCGGTCGCCTCCGCTCCCTCGCCGCCGCCCGAACCTGCCCCCGGCGAACTCGCCCGCGCCCTCCGCTTCAACGACTACGGGATCGGCCTGCTGCTGCAAGGGGACCTCCGGGGGGCCGAGGCGGCGTTCCTGGAGACCGCCCGACTCGCCCCCGAATACGCCGACGCCCCGGTGAACCTCGCCCGCGTCCGCTTGCAGGAAGGCGATCCCGAGGGAGCGCTCGAGGCGCTCGAGCGGGCGCTCGCGCTCGCCCCGGGTCTTCCGCGCGCGCTCTTCTTCCGGGCGATGGCGCGGAAGGCGCTCGGGCGCTACGACGAGGCGCTCGCCGACCTGCGGTCGGTCGGGGAGAGCCATCCCCGGGACCGGGTCGTGAACAACCAGATCGGCAGGCTGCTCTTCCTGAAGCGCGACTTCGCCGAGGCGGTCTCGGTACTCCGGCGGACGCTCGCGATCGACCCCGAGGATCTCGAGGCGCACTACAACCTGATGCTCGCCTCGCAGGGGCTCGGAGACTCCGAGGGCGCCGCGCGGCACCGGGAGCTCTACCTTCGCTTCAAGGCCGACGAGTCCGCCGAGTTCCTGACCGGCGCCTACCGGCGCGCGCACCCCCACGACAACAACGAACGCCTCCCGATCCACGAGCACCGAAGCGGCCTCGAACGGCGCGCCGCCCCCGGAGAAACGCCGTGACGCCTCCGCCCCCCGATCTCTTCGAAGCGCTCCGGTCGAAGACCGGGGCATCCGGCTCGCCGGCCATCCGCCGTTCCTCCTGACGGCAGCGGCTACCGTCGTTGGCCGCCGGCGCGGTGGAGTGCGAGAACAGCCGGTGGCCGCCCCGGAAGAGCCGGCGCGAGGAGAGCGACACCGCCCCGATGAAGCGCCCCGGAGGGCACCGCCCGTGCCGACGATGGTCTCGAACGGCGAGGATCAGGACCTCGGGCGCCGGTTCCACGACCCGGCTCCTTTCGGCATCGACCCGCGGCGAGCCTCGCACCCGATCTCGACCGGGGTCAGCGAGACGACCGGGCAGACCTGCCGGACCTCCGGCGACCATGCGTACGGCGCCGGCGAGGTCGTCGCGGAACCGCGGCTGGTGGCCGACACGATCACGGACCGGAACGGGCACATCCTTCCCTTCGTCCGGTTCGAGGGCGGCCGGCTAGACCTGGATCCGGGCGTCGAGCGGACGCCCGGAACAGCTGGCCGGATGAACGCCCCTGCCCCGCCGCAGCGAGTGCCGGCGGCCGGGCCGGCCCGCGAAGCGCTGCGCCAGAAGGGTCAGTTCTGGACTCCGGACGCGATGGTCGCCTATCAGGCTGTGGCGAAAGTCCCCCGGGTACAGACGCGGCGCGCAGCGCCGCCGGGGAGGGGTGCGGGGAGGGTTCCCCCTCCCCGCGAAAGACGGTGGGGCGAATCGCGGAAGCGATT
>CAYGAO010000283.1:0-3567 GCA_964347715.1 uncultured Acidobacteriota bacterium | reverse complement strand
GAGCGAGTCGTGGTCGGCCGGGTGCTCGAGGTGAAGCCGCGCCCCCGCGCCGACCGGCGGGAGCTCGTGACCGTGGACGCCGGGGCGGATCCGGTGACCGTGGTCTGCGGGGCGCCGAATGTGGCGGCGGAGCAGGACATCGCGTTCGCCTCCGCGGGCGCCGTCCTGAACGATCCCGGGAGCGGCGCCCCGCGCGCGCTCAAGAAGTCGCGTATCCGCGGGGTGGTGTCGGCCGGGATGGTCTGTTCCGAGGCCGAACTCGGCCTCTCCGCCGAGCACGCCGGCATCCTGGTCCTCGAACCCGGGGCGTCGCCCGGCACGCCGCTCCGCGAGGTGCTCGGCGACCACGCCTTCGTCTTCGACCTCACCCCGAACCGGGTGGACGCGCTCTCGGTCTTCGGCGTCGCGCGGGAGATCGCCGCGCTCACCGGGGCGCCGCTGACCCCGCTGGCGACGGATCTCGAACCCCGGGGAGACCCGGTCTCCGGCCGCGCCGGAGCCGAGATCCGGGATCCGGACCTCTGCCGCCGCTTCACCCTCGCGCTCATCGAGGAGGTGGAGGTCAGGGAGTCGCCCGCCTGGATGCGGGAGCGGCTCGTCGCCGCCGGAATGCGCCCGATCAACAACCTCGTGGACATCACGAACTACGTGATGCTCGAGACCGGGCAGCCGGTGCACGCCTTCGACGCCGGACGGGTCCGGGACCGCCGGATCATCGTCCGGCGGGCGCGGGCGGGGGAGCGGCTCGCGACGCTCGACGGGAGCGAGCTCGCCCTCGACCCGGAGCGGCTCGTGATCGCCGACCCCGACGGGCCGATCGCGCTCGCCGGGGTCATGGGCGGGCGCGATTCCGAGATCACCGGGAACACCCGCGAGGTCCTGCTCGAGGTCGCGAACTTCGACCCGGCGAGCGTCCGGCGGACCGCCCGGGCGACGGGTCTCTTCACCGACGCCGCCCGCCGATTCTCCTGGGGACTGCCTCCGGAGCTCGCGGCGGTCGCTTCGGGGCGCGTCTGCCGCCTGCTGGCCGAGCACGCCGGCGGCCGGGTCGCCGCGGGCCGGCTCGATGTCTGGCCCGCTCCCGAGCCGAGGCCCGAGGTCCGGCTGCGGCGTTCGCGGATTCCGCAGGTCCTCGGGATGGAGGTTCCGGGGCCGACCGTGCGCGCGGTGCTCGGCTCGCTCGGGTTCGAGGTCGCCGGGAAGGGGGAGGAACTCGCGGTCCGGCCGCCCTGGTGGCGGCGCGATGTGCGGGTTCCCGACGACCTCGTCGAGGAGGTGGCGCGGGTCGTGGGCTACGACGACCTGCCCGCCGCCCCGCTCTCGGGGGAGATTCCGCACCATCCGCCGCTGCCCGCACGCGAGCTGCGCGAGCGGGTCCGGGACCTCGCGGCGGACGCCGGGCTCCGGGAGGTGGTCAACTACTCGCTCGTCTCGGAGGCGGATCTCGCCCCGTGGCCCTCCCCGGATCCCTCGCTCCGGATCCGCAACCCCCTCGGGCAGGCCCGCGACACGCTGCGCACCTCGCTCGCTCCGGGCATCCTCCGGGCCGCGGCGCGGAACTTCGACCACGGGGCGAAGCAGGTCGCGCTCTTCGAGGTGGGCCGCACCTACCACGCCGGGCCGCAGACCGGGGACGGCCGCCCGAGCGAGGTGGAACGGGCGGCGGGGCTCGTGGCCGGCGTCCGGTTCGACCGCTTCGGCCGCCCGAGCGACGAGGGTCTCGACTTCTTCGACGCGAAGGCGACGCTCGAACGGGTGCTTTCCGGGCTCCGGGGCGAGGCCTCGTTCCGGGCGGCGGACCACGCCGGATTCGTCGCCGGGCGGACCGCGACGGTCGCGGTCGCCGGCGTCGCGCTCGGGATCCTCGGCCAGATCCACCCGTCCGCCGCGACGGGCTTCGGGATCGAGCGGGATCTCTGCTTCTGGGAGCTCGATCTCACCGCGCTGCTCGCCCGCGCTACCGAGGCGGTCGGCGAGGTCGCTGCGGTTCCGCCGCCGCGTTTCCCCTCGGCCGCCGAGGACTTCGCGCTGCGGGTGGGCCCCGACGCGGCTGCCGAGGACCTGCGGCGGGAGGCGGAGAGCCATCCGCTCGTCGCCGAGGCGCAGATCTTCGACGACTACCGCGAGGACGGCGGGGCGCGGTCGCTCGGGATCTCGGTCCGCTACCAGGCGCCGAACCGGACGCTCGCCGAGCGGGACCTCGCGAAGGTCCGGCGGGCGATCCTGAAGCGGCTCCGGTCGAGGCACGGCGCCGTCGTTCGCGAACCGGACGCATGACCCGGCGCGAGCCGGCGCCGCCCGCTCCGGGGTTCGTCGCGCGTTCGCCCGCGATGCGGGCGCTCGTCGCCGAGGCGGCGCGCGTCGCCCGCTTCGATGTTCCGATCCTGATCGAAGGCGAGACCGGCTCCGGGAAGGAGCTGCTCGCGCGCTACCTCCACCGGGCGAGCCCGCGGCGCGCCGGGCCGCTCGTGGCGGTGAACTGCGGGGCGCTTCCGGACAGCCTCCTCGAAGCCGAGTTCTTCGGCCACGCCCGGGGCGCCTTCACCGGCGCCGATGCCGCCCGCCCCGGCCTCCTCGAAGCCGCGGACGGGGGCACGCTCTTCCTCGACGAGGTGGGCGAGTTCTCCCCGAGCGGGCAGTCGCTCCTCCTGCGCGCGCTCCAGGAGCGCGAGTTCCGCCGGGTCGGCGAGACGCGCCTCCGGCGCTCGGACTTCCGCCTCGTGGCGGCGACGCACCGCCCGCTCGCCGGGCTCGCCGCCGCCGGCGGCTTCCGGGCCGACCTGTTCTACCGCCTGCGGGTGATCTCGCTGCGGCTCCCCCCGCTCCGGGAACGGGTCCCGGAGATCCCGGAGCTGGCCGTCGCGCTGCTCGAACGGCTCGGACGCCGCTACCGGGTCGCGCCGCCGCGTCTCTCCGAGGGGGCGCTCGCCGAGCTCGCTCGGCGTCCCTGGCCGGGGAACATCCGCGAGCTCGAGTCGGTGCTCGCCGGGGCGCTGCTGCGCTGGCCGGGAGCGCCGGTCCTCGAGGCGGCGATGCTGGACGCGCCGGCGGGAGATCCGTCGGAGGCCTCGGAAGGGGCGCCGGACCCGCTGCCCGCGGTCCTCGACATCCGCGGCCTCGCCGCCGCCCGCGCCGCGTTCGAGCGGCTCCTGATCCTCCGGGCGCTCGCCCGCGCCGCCGGAAGCCGCGCCCGCGCGGCCCGCGAGCTCGGGATCTCGCGCCAGGGCCTCTGGCAGAAGCTCCGCCGCTACGGGATCCGGTAGCCGGGGCGCGCCCGGTGGACCGGGGCGGAACGAACCGGCGGGGATGCGGAGGCGGAACGGGCGGGCGGGTCAGACGCCGGGGATGCGGGGTGCGTGGCGGGTGGTCGGGTGCGGCGAGCGAGGCGACCGCGCGGCGGTGGTCGGGAGCCCTCGGGGCGATCCACGAGACCGGCGGGGATGCGGAGGCGGACCGGTGGGCGTGTCAGACGCCGAGGAATGCGGCGGTGCGTGGCGGGCGGTCGGGTGCGGAGAGCGAGGACCCCGCGCGGCGGCGGGGGTGGGGCGACGCGGGGCCGTAGCTCCA
>CAYGAO010000282.1:0-3594 GCA_964347715.1 uncultured Acidobacteriota bacterium | reverse complement strand
GCGCGGAGCGCCGCCGGGGAGGGGTGCGGGGAGGGTCCGCCCTCCCCGCGAAAGACGGCGGAACGGATCGCGCCAGCGATACGGGCCGCCACCCGGTGGAGAGAGCGCCCCGCATCGGCTCGGGCGGCGAGGTCCCCGGTCGCTTCGAGGACGGATTCCCCTGCGGGGCGTTCTGTCCACCGGCTGCCGCACGGCGTTTCCTACAATTCCGCGCGTGGACCTGCTCACCGCCGCCGAGATGCGCGAGGCGGACCGGCGAGCCATCGAGGAGGCCGGGATCCCGGCCCGCGATCTCATGGAGAACGCGGGCCGCGCGGTTGCCGGGACGGTCGCGGAGCGGGCCGGCGGGCGGCGGGTGCTGATCCTCTGCGGCCGCGGCGGCAACGGCGGGGACGGCCTCGTCGCGCTCCGGGAGCTCGCGGCGCGCGGCTTCGACGCCGCCGCCGTGGTCCTCGCCGAGCCGGGCCGACTCGGCCCCGAGACGCGGGCGAACCACGACGCGGCCGCCCGCCTCGCGCTCCGGCTCCACGCGGTCCCCGACGAAGCCTCCTGGGAGTCCTTCCTCGCCGGGTACGGCGACCCGCCCCACGCGATCGTGGACGCGATCCTCGGCGTCGGCGCCACCGGGCCGCTCCGGGGCCTCGCCGCCCGCGTGGTCGCGGATCTCGATCGCCGGCAGTGGTTCGCCGGCGCGGTCCGGATCGCGGTGGACCTCCCGACCGGCCTCGCCGCCGACTCCGGAGCCCTCCCGGATCTCGCCTTCCGCGCCGACCTCACGGTCGCGCTCGGGGCGGCGAAGCCCTGCCACTTCGTGTTTCCGGCGAGCGCCGCCTGCGGCGAGGTCCGGGTGGCCGGGATCGGCATCCCGGCGCCGTGGCTGACCGCCGGCGCGGGGGGCGTCCGGACGAACGACGCGCGGCGGACCGCGCCGCTATTCCCGCCGCGCGCGCCCGGGGTCCACAAGGGAGATCTCGGACGGCTGCTGCTCGTCGCCGGTTCGCGGCGGCTGCCCGGCGCCGCCGCGCTCGCCGCCCACGGCGCGCTCCGGGCCGGCGTGGGCCTGCTCACCGTCGCCGGCCCCGAGGACGCGCGCCGGAGCCTTCCGCCGGAAGTCATACGGACGCCGCTCCCGGCGGGCCCCGAGGGCGAGATCACGCTGGATGCGGCGTTCCCGATCCGCGAGTTCCCCGCCGACGCCCTCGCGGTCGGTCCCGGACTCGGGTCGAGCCAGGAGACGAGGGAAGCGGTGCGCCAGATCGTCCTCTCGACCCGAGCGCCGCTGGTCCTCGACGCCGACGGGCTGAACGGTTGGGCCGGGCGGGCCGCCGGGCTCGCCGCGCGGCCCCGGCTCGCACTCACCCCGCATCCGGGCGAAGCCGCCCGGTTGCTGGACCGGCCGCTCGCGGAAGTCGTCGCGGATCGCCTCCCGGCGGCGCGGGCGCTCGCGCGGCTCACCGGGGGCGCGGTCGCCCTCAAGGGGCCGGGAACCCTGATCGCCGAGCCCGGCGGATCCGTCCTCGTGAACCGCTCCGGCGGCCCCGAACTGGCGACCGGCGGCACGGGGGATGTGCTGACCGGGGTCGTCGGGGCGCTCCTCGCGAGACGTCTCGATCCGGCGGCCGCCCTCTCGGGGGCCGTCTTCGTCCACGGCCTCGCCGGCGAAGCGGCGCGGCGGCGCTGCGGCGAGGATGGAGTCACCGCCTCGGCGGTCGCCGCGCGGATCGGCCCCGCGATCCGCCGCCTCCGGCGGAGGGCGACATGACCGTGGTCGTGGCGCGGAGCCCCGGCGAGACGCTCGCGGCCGGAGCGCGGCTCGCCGCCGAAGCGCCCGAGTGCCGGGCGTTCTACCTCGAGGGCGAGCTCGGCGCCGGCAAGACCGTGTTCGCGAAGGGACTCGCGCGCCACCACGGGGTGGATCCGAATCAGGTCACCAGCCCGACCTTCGCCCTCGTCTCGCGCCACGGCGACGGAGCCCGGCCGGTCTTCCACCTCGATCTCTACCGGATCGAGCGACCCGACGAGCTCGACGAGCTGGGCATCGAGGAGATGGAAGAGGAGGACGCGGTGGTGATCGTGGAGTGGCCGGAACGGCTCGGAAGGTTCCGTCGCGCGGGCGCGATCCGGGTTCGGCTCTGCCCGGAAGGCGACGGGGCGCGGCGCATCGAGATCCATCGGGGAACCGGCCCGTGAAGCGCGCGCTCGCGGCCGCGGCCCTCCTCGCTTCTGGCTGCGGGGCAGGCGCCCCGGCGCCCCTCGCGGAGCGAACGAACCTTCTGCTGATCACCGTCTCCTCGCTCCGCGCCGACCATCTCGGGATCTACGGGTATCCGCGGAACCTGACCCCCCGCCTCGACCTGCTCGGCGCGTCCGGCGCGGTGTTCCTGGAGCCCCGCACCCCGGCTCCCGCGACCGGGCCTGCCGCCGCGGCGGTGCTCACCGGGCTCGACCCCGCCCGGATCACCCGCGGCGAACCGACCCGCCTGCTTCCCGCCCCCACGCTCGCCACCACGCTCCGGGAGCGCGGCTACCGCACGCTCGCCGCCGTGGACCATCCCGCCCTCGCCGCCGAACTCGGGTTCTCGCAGGGGTTCACCGGCTTCCGCGAGGTCTGGGGCCTTCCCGCCGGGGAGCGGACCGAAGCCGTCGCCGCCTTCGGGTCCGAAGCGCTCGCCGCCGCGGTGGGGACGCCCTTCTTCGTCTGGCTCCACTTCTCCGCCCCGGCGCGGAGCGAAGGCTTCGCGGAACGCGCCGAGGAGATCGCCGCCGACGGGCTGACCCCGTCCGGGCCGCGCTTTCGCCCCGGGGTCCGGCCGGCCGGGGCCGATCCGGGGGGAGCCGCCTGGGGCGAGGTCGTGAACCGCTACGACGCCGCGGTCCGGTCCGTGGACGAGGCGCTCGGCCGGATCCTGGACGCGCTCGCCGCCGGCCCCGCGCGGGACCGGACCCTCGTCGCCCTCGTCGGTCTCCACGGGGAATCGCTCGGCGAGCACGGGCCGCCGCTCGCCCTGCCCCGCGCGCTCTTCCGGGAGACGCTCCGCCCGCCGCTCCTGTTCGCCGGACCCGAATCGGATCCCCGGGAGATTCCTTCCGGCGTCCGTTTCGGATCCATCGTCAGCGTCGCCGATCTCGCCCCTACCGCCCTCGCCTGGATGGGGATCCCCGGCCCCGAGCGGCCCCTCCCCGGCACGATCGGGAAATCGCTCCTCCCGGCGCTCCGGGGCGAGGACCTGCGTCCCCACCGTCGCCTCCACGCCCGGGCCGGGAGCGGCGCCTTCGCGATCTCCGACGGCCGGCTCAAGATCCTCCGTATCCCGGTGCCGGACCAGGAGCCGCTCTTCGCGCTGTTCGACCTGACCCGGGATCCGAACGAGGCCGAGAACCGCTACCCCGAGGCCCGCGCCTCGGTCGAGCCGCTGAAGGCCCGGCTCGAGACCCGCCGCATCCAGACCGTCGCCTGGCGACAGGAGACGACCCGCAACCCCGCCCCGGACCCGCCGCTCTCCCCCCAACTCGCCGCCGCCCGCGGACGCCTTCGCCGGTAGCAGCCGGTGGACAAGGCGCCCCCCAAGGGAATCCGTACCCGAAGAGATGGGG
>CAYGAO010000281.1:0-3638 GCA_964347715.1 uncultured Acidobacteriota bacterium | reverse complement strand
GCCCCGCATCCGCCCGGACGACGGGGTTCCCCATCTCTTCGAGGACGGATTCCCGTGCGGGGCGTTCTGTCCCCAGGCTGTCAGCCGAGGTCCACGAGATTCGAGAGGAGCGCCGCGAGGCGCCGGCGGTCTCTTCGATCCCGGTGGCGGTCGAGATTCTCGCGGACCATCACCAGCGTCGGCGCGATGAACCGGCGGTACACCTCGTTCCGGCGGCGCGATACCTGGAAACCGTAGGTGCCGAGCGCCTTCAGGTTCCGCTGGAGCGCCACCAGGTCGCACTCGGCCGCGGTCGGCTCTCCCGGGGAGAGTCCGACCGCTTCTCCGAAGCGGGCCGAGAGTTCGCGTTCGTCGAAGGGCATCCCCGAAGCGCGGGCCACATAGGGATCGCGCACGAGCGACATCAGGTCGTAGGTGCGCGGGCCGAGGAGCGAATCCTGGTGGTCGATCACCCCGAGGCGCGACGCCGCGTCCTCGCCGCGCCGCGGGCGCGCGATCAGGTTGCGAGAGTGGAAGTCGCGGTGGCAGAGCGCCTCCGGCCCGTCCGCCGCCTCCGCGGCGAGCGCCTCGAGCAGCGCGTCCAGCTCGCGGGCGGCCGCCGGCGGGAGCCGGGCGCCGGCATGGCCCCCGAGGAAATGGGTGGCGAAGAAGCGCAGCTCCCGGCGGAAGCGCGCGGCGTCGAGCCGGTTCGAGAACGCCCGGAAGCGGCCGGCGTCGGCGGTCTCCCGGAGGCGCGCTCCCGCTCGCTGGATCCGGACGATGATCGAGACCGCCTCGCCGTAGAGCCGCCGGGTGTCCCGGCGATCCGCGAGCGCGACCGACTGGAGCAGGTCGTCGCCGAGATCTTCGAGCGCGATGACGCCGAGGTCGGGAGCCTCCTCCCGGATCGCGGGCGCCGCTACGCCGAGCCGGCGGTAGAGCGCCGCCGAGTTCGCGAAGGGGAGCGTTCCCGCTTCGTAGGGACGCGACATGACGCAGACGATCCGGGTGCCCCCGGGCTCGTCCGGGCTCCGCACGCGGAAGTAGATCCGCTCGCCGGCGTCGGGAACCAGGCGTTCGACGGCGCCGGTGATGCCGCGCCGACGGCGGTAGGAGTCGAGGCGGCGGGCCGGGTCCCGAAGCGCCGCGCCGGCCGGATCCGGGGGGCGGGCAACCTCGGGCGCCGCGCTCAAAGCGGGCCTCCCCGGCCGCCGGCGAAGAACGAATCCTCGACCACCGCGCCCGGCGGCACCGTCTCCCCCGGGGCCACGACCGACCGGCGCACCCGCGCCCGGGACCCGACGCGCACGCCCTCGAGGAGGAGCGACCGGTCCACCCGGGCGCCGGCTTCGAGGACGGACCCGTCGCCGACGAGCTCCGGGGGGGCTGCCGCCGCCCCCGCGCCGAGCCGTACTCCCGTTCGCGGGGACGGCGCCGGGGCGCCGCCCGCGAGCGCGGCGAGCGAGGCCTCGAGGTAGCGGCGCGGCGTTCCGATCTCGAACCAGGGAGCGCGGCTCGAGAAGACGCTGCCGTCGCCGCCCGCGATGAGGCCCCGGAGGAGGTCGCCCAAGAGCCCGCCGGGTCCGCCCCGTAGCCACCGCAGGGCGGCCGCTTCGAGCAGCCACATCCCGGCGAAGGCGAAGCCGCGGCTCCCCGGCGCGCCGAGCCCGGTGATCCTGCCGCTCGGGTCCGCCTCGAGACGGCGTTCCCCGGCGAACGCCGGCCCGGGGTCGGGATCCCCGAGGAGCGTCGCCGCTCCGCCCGCCGCGCCGTGGAAACGAACCATGTCTTCCAGATCGAGGGTCGGCAGCGTATCCCCGTTCAGCACCAGCAGGGGGCCGCTCCCCGGAGCCGGCGGCCCGAACCGCTCGAGCGCCCGCGACAGGCCTCCCGAAGTCCCGAGCAGCCTCCTTTCGGGCGAGCGGAGGATCCGGAGCGGACTCGCTCCCCGCTCGGCGGCCCGGAGGAGCGGTTCGATGCTCCCCGGGCAGTGGTGGAGGTTCACCATGACCTCGCGGATCCCGGAGGCGGCGAGCCAGGAGAGGACCCGCGTCAGCAGGGGAACCCCCAGGAAATCGAGCGCGGGTTTCGCGCGGTTCCCGGTGAGCGCGCCGAGGCGTTCCCCGCGCCCGGCGGCGAACACCATCGCCCGGCGAGGCGGGGCGACCGCCGCCGGCGGGGCCGCCGCGATCAACGGCCCGTGGAAGATGTCTCCAGAGCCGCGAGGAATCCCGGTCGGGAACACTCGGGATTCCCGCCTCGCGAGCCTCGGCGACCCGGCGCCGGACCGCTCCCCCGGGCCGCCTCGTCCACCGGCGGTCAGGCGTGGACGCCGGACCGGGACTCGCCGGCCGGCGCCGTTTCGGCGATCAGGTCGCGGATCTCGTCGTCTTCGAGCTTCGCCGAGATCAGGTGGGAGACTCCGGGTTCTTCCATGGTCACCCCGTAGAGGTGTTCGCAGGCCTCCATCGTGAGCCGGTTGTGGGTGATCACGACGAGCTGGGTGGTCTCCTTCAGCTCGGCGAGGAGTTCGGCGAAGCGCTGCACGTTCGCATCGTCGAGCGGGGCGTCCACCTCGTCGAGCAGGCAGAAGGGGGCGGGGCGGCGCCGGAAGAGCGCGATCAGAAGCGCCAGCGCCGTCAGCGCCTGTTCGCCCCCCGAGAGCAGGCGGACGGTCTGGAGCTTCTTTCCGGGAGGCTGCGCCGCGATCTCGACCCCGGGAGGAGCGTCGGCGTCCGGATCGCCGGGCGCGGAACCGTCCGTCGCCGGACCGTCGGGGGACAGGCGCTCCGGCCTGCGCTCGTCCGACTCCGGCGCCGTCGCTGCCGGCTCCTTCGGCTCGACGAGCCGCAGCTCGGCGCGTCCGCCGCCGAAGAGCTGGCGGAAGGCCTCGTCGAATCCGGCGCTCAACTCCGCGCGCGCCTCCCGGAAGATCCGGCGCGCCTCGCGCTCCTGACGGCGCATCGCCTCGCGGCCGTCGGCGATCCCCGCTTCCACATCCCGTATCTCCGAGACCTGCTGCCGGCGTTCGGCGAGCAGGTCCGCGAGGCGCGCTTCGGCGATCGCGTTCGCCGGGCCGAGCTCCACGAGCCGGCCCCGCACGGACTCGACCTCCCCGGCGAGGTCGTCGCGCGTCCGGCCCCGGAGCTCCGGCGGGAGCCCGGCGGCGGCGGTGGCGAGGTCCTGCCCGGAGGAACGACGGAACTCCCGCTCGAGATCATCGAGGAGGCTGCCGGCGCTTCGGACCTCCTCCCGGGCGGCGGCGAGCCGTCCCTCGAGCCGGTCGAGTTCTTCCCGCCGACGGCGGGCGGCGGCGACCGCGCTCCGGAGCCGGGCCCGGAGCGCCTCCGCCGACCGGTTCAGCCGCTCCTCACGGGCGTCCCACTCGGCCGCCTCGGCGGCGGCGGCGCTCCGATCCGAGTTCGCCGCCGCCTCGCGCACCCTCCACTCCGCTTCCTCCCGCTCGAGTGCGGCGCGCTCGTCCGCGATCCCGGCGAGGCGGGCGCGGTCCTCGGCCGCCTGTTCGGCGGCTGCCTCGGCGCGGCGGGAGACCTCCGCCGCGAGCGCCTGTTCGCGGGTGAGGCGGCGGTCCGCTTCCCGCCAGTCGCGCTCGCGGGCTTCGAGGCCGCGGCGCGCGGCGGCGAGAGCCTCCTCCAGCC
>CAYGAO010000280.1:0-3647 GCA_964347715.1 uncultured Acidobacteriota bacterium | reverse complement strand
CGGCGGCGCTTCGCGCCGCGTCGGCGCGCGAGGGACTTTCTCCACCGCCTGTCAGTCCCGGTCGGCGTGACGGGCGATGACCGTGGCGACCGCCTCGGTGAGTCGCTTTGCGTAGGCGATCTCGAGGAACTCGTTCGGCCCGTGCGCGTTCGAGCCGGGGCCGAGAACGCCGGTGATCACGAACTGCGCCTCGGGGAAGCGCTCGCCGAGCATTCCCATGAACGGGATCGAGCCGCCTTCGCCCATGTGCACCGCCGGCTTTCCCCAGGCGCCCATCGAGGCGACATCGAGCGCCTCCCGCAGCCAGGGGGCCAGCGGCGGCGCGCTCCAGCCCGGCGCGGGTTCGTGGAAGCGGACCGTCACCCGGGCGCCGAAGGGCGGATCCTTCTCGACCGCTTCCCGGACCTCGGCCTGGGCGGCGGTCAGATCCGCGGTCGGCGGGGTGCGGATCGAGAAGTTCAGGGTGATGCGCGGCAGCAGGACGTTCCCGGCGTCGGCGAGTGGGGGGAGGCCCTCCTGTCCGGTCACGGCGAGCGTCGGCCGCCAGGTCCGGTTCAGGATCAGCTCGCTCACCGGAACTCCCGGACGCCCGGTGTTCCCGGCCCAGGGGAACCTCCCGAAGGTGTCCGGCCCGAGCGCGGCGGCGGCGGCCTCGGCCTCGGCGACCCGATCCGGAGGGATCTCGGCGTTCAGCGAAGGGGGCACGACCCGGTCGCGCTCGGGTTCCTCGAGCCGGTCGATCAGCTTGCGCAGCACGAGGAACGCGGGCGGGACGATGCCTCCCGCGTCGCCCGAATGGACGCCCTCGGTGAGGACCTCGGCGGTCAGGGTGCCGCCGAGCATCCCGCGGAGCGAGGTCGTGGACCAGAGCTGCTCGTAGTTCCCGGCGCCCGAATCGAGGCAGATCACCAGGTCGGGCGAGCCGATGAGGGAGGCGAACCGTTCCATGTAAGCGGGAAGGTCGGGCGAACCGCTCTCTTCGGAGAACTCGACGAGGAGGACGACCCGCGCCCGCTTCCTGCCTTCCCGGGCGACCGCCTTGAGCGCGGCGAGGGCGCAGTAGAGCGCGTAGCCGTCGTCGGCGCCGCCCCGGCCGTAGAGCCGGTCTCCCTCGCGCACCGGCGACCAGGGGCCGAGCCCCTCGCGCCAGCCGACCATCTCCGGCTGCTTGTCGAGATGGCCGTACATCAGGATCGTGCCGTCCGCCTCGCCCGGGCAGTCGAGGACGAGGAGCGGGGTGCGCCCCGGGATGCGGCCCACATGGAGAACGGCGCCCTCGGGCGCGTGCTTCTCGAGAAACGCCTGGCCCATCCCGAGCGCGGTCTCCATGTGCCCGTGGGCTTCCCAGTCCGGGTCGAAGAGAACCGAGACATTCGGGACCGCGATGTAGTCCGCGAGGGAGGGGAGGATCTCTTCCTCCCAGAAACGCTCGATGAAGGTGCGGGTGTCGCTCATGGGGCGAATTCTAGGTTCGCGCCACACCGGCCCCTCCGGGTGGGGCGCCAGGAGGCTTCCAGGTGAGCGACGGCAGCCTCGGTGTGAAGCACCGGGGCGTCACCGGCACTTCCGGGTTCGCCGCGCCGACCTCGGCGTCGCCTCCGGGTGAGCGACGGCAGTCGCGGTGCGAAGCGCCGGCGCGTCTCGGGCGCTTCCGGGTGCGCCGCACCGACCTCGGGGTCGCCTCCGCGTGCGCGACGGCAGCCTCGGTGTGAAGCGCCGGGGCGTCAGGATCACTCCCGGGTTCGCCGCGCGGGCATCGGGACGAGAACCCGGAACGCCCGGATGACCTCCGGGTTCGCGACGATGGCCTCGGCAGCGATTCCGGGGACCAGGGTCACTCCCGGGTTCGCCGCGCTTCGGGGCCGCCTGCCGGGGTGGCAGGATCGCTTCCCGGTCACCCACCCCCCCCGGGGAAGTCGGCGAACCCGCGTCCGAGTCCGCCTTTTATGGAAGCCACGGAGGGTCAGGAAACCAACCCCCTCCGGGCGTCCCCGGAGCGTCACCGCACCCCGTAGCCTACCAGCATCGGCATCGTCCCTCGACGAAACCGGGCTCGCGGCCGCGGCGCCGGTGTCGGAACGAGGCTGCCGGGCGGCCGGATCACTCCGCCGTTCGGGACGCGGGAGTCGGTGACGAGGCCCCGGGGCGGCGGAATCGCTCCGGGGTTCGCCGCGCCGGGTCGGTGACGAGGCTGCGCGGGCCGGCACGATCACTCCGCCGTTCGAGACGCGGGAGTCGGTGGCGAGGCCCCGAGGCGGCGGGATCGCTTCGGGGTTCGCCGCACCGGGTCGGTGACGAGGCTGCGGGGCGGCACGATCACTCCGCGGTTCCGGGACGCGGGAGTCGGTGGCGAGGCGCCGAGGCGGCGGGATCGCTTCGGGGTTCGCCGCGCCGGGTCGGTGACGAGGCTGCGCGGGGGCACGATCACTCCGCGGTTCGGGACGCGGGAGTCGGCGGCGAGGCCCCGGGGCGGCGGGATCGCTTCGGGGTTCGCCGCGCCGGGTCCGCCGCGGGGCGCCGGGGCGACAGGACCACATAGAGGGCGCCGGTTCCGCCGTCGTCGCGCCGGGCGGGTCCGAAGCCGGCGACGAGCTCCGGCTTCCACCCTAGGAGCCACTCGGGAACTCGCTTCGGCAGGATCGCGAGGCCGTCGCGCGAGCGGTGGCCCTTGCCGTGGATCACCTTCACGAAGCGGTCGCCGGCAGCCTGCCGGGCGCGGAGGAAGGTCTCCAGTCGGCGGCGGGCCTCCGCCCGGGACTGCTGGCGGAGCGAGATCTCGCTCTCCTCGCGGATCCGGCGGACGCCGCGCCGGAGTTCCCGCAGCAGGTCCGCGGCCGAGGGGGCGGCGGGCGGCGGCGGGGACGGGCGGAGGTCCGGAACCGGGCCGTCGAGCGCTCGGGCGAACTCGGCGCGGTCGCGCCCGGTCGCGCCGGATACGGGCGGGAAGTCGAGCCGCGGCGGTCTGCGCGAGCGGGAGGGATCCGGCACGACGCCCTTCTGGGAAACGCCGAATTCTATGTGCGAGGCCGCCGCGTACACTCCCGCCGAGGTGATCCCGATGAAGACGACGCGCATCCCGAGCCTCGGCGCCTGCTGTCTCGCGGCGCTCGCCTGCACCGCCGAGCCGCCTCGCCCACCCCCGGACTACGGCATCCCGGGGGCGCGCGAGCGATTTCGGATCCAGCGGGAAGCCATCGCCGAGAAGCTGGAGCAGGCGCTGCTCCCCGCGATGCGGAACCACGGGATCGATCTCTGGATCGTCCTGGATCGGGAGAACAACCCCGACCCGCTCCACATCGAGCTCGGCGGGGGCTTCTCCGGGGTGCGCGCCGCCTTCCTCTTCTTCGACCGCGGCGGGGACGCGGTGGAGAAGATCTACTACGGCTCCCACGAACAGCCGGCGAATTCGGTGATCGCGCAGGTCTATGACGAGACGCTCTACTACGGCTACAGCCCGGAGGGACTGACCCCGCACCTGCGGCGCGCGGTCCACGAGCGGGATCCGCAGCGGATCGGGGTGAACACTTCCCGGACGCTGCCGGAGGCGGACGGGCTCAGCGTCGGTCTCCGCGACTTCCTCGTCGAGGCGATCGGGCCGGAGTACGCCGCCCGCATCGTCCCCGCCGAGCTCGTGGTGCGCGATTTCC
>CAYGAO010000279.1:0-3648 GCA_964347715.1 uncultured Acidobacteriota bacterium | reverse complement strand
CCCACCGAACCCGCTCCCACCGAACGCTCACCCCCCGAACGCTCACCTGCCGACCACGACCCTGCCGGACGAACGCCCCCGTCCCGGACCGTCGCGACGGGCCCGACTCGCCAGGCAGCGACCCCCACCGCGGCCCTAACCCGGCACGCCCCGGGGCGGCCCGTTCCCGCTTCCGGGCGCGATCCCGTAGGAGCGCAGCAGGTCGGACACGGTGACGACGGCCAGCAGCTGGTGGACATCCACCCGGCTCACCACCGGGAGCGCATCGAGCCGGGTGCGGCCCATGGTGGCGAGCGCGTGGTCCATCGGCTCGTCCGCGTGGACATGCGGGAAGCCGCGCCCCCGGACGAGGTCGCCGAGCCGCGCCTGGTCCTGCCCCCACCCGTGGCACCGCTCGAGCTCGCCGAGGGTGATCAGGCCGAAGATCCGGTTCCCCTTCGCCACCGGCCAAGAGCGCGTGCCGGAAAGCGCCACGCGCTCGATCGCGTCCTCGACGGTCAGATCGGGGGGGAGCAGCTCGCGCGGGGGATGCATGGCCTCCCGGACCACGGGATGGAACCGCTCTTCCTCGGTCGAGGGGAGCCGGGTTCCGTCCTGGAGCGCGAGCGCCTCGTAAACGGACACCGGCTGGAGTCGCCGGGAGACGAAGAACGAGGTCAGGTTCGCGATCATCAGCGGCACGATCACGGTGTAGTTCTGGGTGATCTCGAAGATCATGAACACGGACGCCATCGGCACCCGGATGATCCCGGCGAACGCGGCGCCCATCCCGACGAGCGCGTAGGCGCCCGGCCCGACAGCGAAATCGAACCAGAGGTTCGCGAGGCTCCCGACGACTCCCCCGAGCATCGCGCCGAGGAAGATGCTGGGGCCGAAGATGCCGCCGGCGTTCCCCGAGGCGTAGGCGATCACCGCGAGCCCGAGGTGGAGCGCCAGCAGCACCGCCATCGTGCCCATCTCGAGCTCGCCGGCGAGCGCCTGCCCGACGGGCCCGTAACCGACCTCGAAGAATCCGGGGAGGAGCACCCAGGCGGCCGCGACCGCCACGCCGCCGAGCCCGGGCAGGAACCAGCGGTTCAGCGCCGGGCGCTGCCGGAGCGCGACGCGCAGGCGAAGCAGCAGCCGGACGAACGCCACCGACATGAGCCCGCCCAGGACCCCGAGGGTCGCGTAGATCAGGAGTTCGGCGGGATGGCCGAGCTCGTAGGCCGGGACCGTGAACAGCGGTTCGTCCCCGAGCGAGAGGCGGAGCACGAGCCAGCTCGCCACCGCGCTGAGCACCACCGAGCCGAGCACGCGGGCATGGAGGTTCCCGACGATCTCCTCGAGCGAGAACAGGATGGCCGCGATCGGGGTGTTGAAGGCGGCGGCGATCGCGGCGGCGGCGCCGACCGGGACGAGCTGGCGCCGCTGCTCCTGGTCGAGTCCGAGCGTCTCTCCCACCGACGAGGCCACTCCCGCCCCGATCTGCGCCGACGGGCCCTCGCGACCGAGCGGGATACCGGCGCCGAGCGTGAGCACCCCGCAGAGGAACTTCCCGAACGGGACCCGGAACGGGATCCTGCCGTCGCGGGCGACGAGCGCCGCCTTCGTCTGCGGGATCCCGCTGCCGCGCGCCTCGCCGAACCAGCGGTGCATCAGGAAGCCGGCGGCGAGCGCCCCGAGCACCGGGGCCGCGTAGCGGGCGGCCCCGAGCGTGGGGTCGTGGAGGACGAGCTCGGCGAGCTGCTCGGTGAGCACGATGAACGCGACGATCACCGCGCCGACGAGCGCGCCGATCCCGAGGGTGAGGCCGGTGAAGAATCCGGGGCGGCTCGCGAGCGCGCCGGCGGAGAGCCGCTCCCGGACCCGCGCGGCCCGACGGCGCAGGCCGTCGCTCATGCCGCCTCGCGGCGGACGCCGAGCGCGAGCCCTACGAGCACGGTGACCAGCGCGCCGATCAGGTTGTAGTAGAGATAGGAGATCCCGGGAACCCCGAGCAGCCGCGGCGCGAGGTCGGCCACCCACACCGATCCCACCCCGGCGAGGATCCCGGGGAAGGCGCGGCGGGCGCCCCGGTTCGGAAACGCCGCCGCGAGGACGAAGGCGCCGAGGATCGGCCCGTAGAAGAACGACCCGACCCGGTTCACCGCCTCGACCGCGGAGCCGAGCCGCCCCATGTAGAGCGCGGCGCCGGTGGCGACGGTTCCCCAGAAGAGGATCCCCACCCGCCCGGCGCGGAGGTAGTGGCGTTCGGGGACCGGGCCCGGGGTGAAGCGCCGGCGGAAGCGACGGTAGAAGTCCACGATGCTCGCGGTCGAGAGCGCCGAGAGTTCCGACTCCACGGTGGACATCGCCGCCGCCAGCACCGCGATCAGGATCAGGCCGACGATCCCGGGCGGGAGCTGGGTGAAGACGAAGGTCGGGAAGACGTGGTTCGTGTCCGTCCAGGGTTCCCCCCGGATCTCCGAGGCGGCGCGCACCGCCTCCGCGCGCACGCTCTGGAAGTCGCGGTCCGCGGCCAGGAACCGCTCCGTTTCGGACCCGCCGTCACCCGCCGCCGCGAACGCGAGCGCGGCGTCGCGCCGGGCGGCGAAGGCCTCGTCGTAGTGCGCCTCGGTCTCCGCCATCTCCCCCGGCCGGGCCGCGCGGGTCTCGGCGAGGGTCGCCGGGTCGAAGAGCAGCGGGGGCTTCTCGAACTGGTAGAAGACGAAGAGGAGCGCGCCGGTGAGCAGGATCACGAACTGCACCGGCACCTTGAGAAAGGCGTTGAAGAGCAGCGAGAGCCGGCTCTCCCGGAGCGAACGGCCGGTGAGGTAGCGCTGGACCTGGCTCTGGTCGCAGCCGAAGTAGGAGAGCATCAGGAAGAGCCCGCCGAGGATCCCGGTCCAGACGGTATAGGTGAGCCGGGGATCCGGGTCGAACGAGAGCGTCTCCAGCCGCCCGGTGGCTCCCGCGAGGCGGAGGGCCTCGCCGAGACCGAGCCCTTCGGGCAACCCGAAGACCACGGACCCGAGGCAGAAACAGATGCCGGCGAGGATGATCAGCATCTGCCAGGTCTCGACCCACATGACCGCGCGCATCCCGCCGAGCGCGGTGTAGATCGTCGCGAAGCCGCCGATCAGCAGCACCGTCAGCGTCTCGTCCAGCGAAAAGACGACCGACAGCACGACCGAGGGCGCGTAGATGACCACCGCCCCCGAGAGCGCCCGCCCGAACAGGAAGAGGAGGCTCGTGAGCGTGCGGGTGTGGGGCCCGCAGCGCCGTTCGAGGTATTCGTAGGCGGTGAAGACGCGGGCGCGGTAGAAGAGCGGGACGAGGGTGACGCAGAGGATCACCATCGCGATCGGGAGCCCGAAGTAGATCTGGATGAACCGCATCCCGTCCACATAGGCCTGCCCGGTGGCGCCGACGAGGGTGATCGCGCTCGCCTGCGTCGCCATCACCGAGAGCCCCATCGCGTACCAGGGCATCGAGCGGCGGGCGAGGAAGTAGTCCTCGAGCCCCCGGTTCCCTCGCCCGGTCACATAGCCGACGGCGATGATGAGGCCGAAGTAGGCGGCGACGACGATCCAGTCGAGGGTCTCCACCGCCGCCTCCGCTCAGCAGGCTGAGGAGAAAGCCCCTCGCGCGCCGACGCGGCGCGAAGCGCCGCCGGGGAGGGGTGCG
>CAYGAO010000278.1:0-3671 GCA_964347715.1 uncultured Acidobacteriota bacterium | reverse complement strand
CCCGGCGGCGCTTCGCGCCGCGGCGGCGCACGAGGGACTTTCTCCACAGCCTGTCGAGGGCCCCGGCTTCGGCCAGCGCCGCCAGCGCTTTCCGGCCGAGGCCGGTGCGGCGCGCAAGATCGGCGACGGAAGAGAAGGGGGAGGTGCGGCGGGCGGCGAGGATCCGCTCCCCGTCGCCGGCTCCGAGCCCCTTCACCTGGCGAAGCCCCATGCGGATCCGCGAAGTCGCTTCGAGCGAACAGTCCCAGTCGGACACCGCCGCGTCCACCGGCGAAAAGCACACGCCGCGGCGGCGGGCGTCCTCGATGATCGTCGCCGGCGAATAGAACCCCATCGGCTGGGCGTTCAGGAGTGCACAGACGAACTCGGCCGGATAGTGCCGGAGCAGATAGGCGCCGGCGTAGCTGATGAGAGCGAAGCTCGCGGCGTGGCCTTCGGGGAAACCGTATTCGCCGAAGCCCTGGATCTGCCGGAACACCCGTTCGGCGAACTCGGCGGGGATGCCCTTCTGGCGCATCCGCGAGAGCAGCCGCATCCGGTGCCGGTCCATCCCACCGGTCCGCCGCCAGGCGGCCATGTCGCGGCGCAGCTGGTTCGCTTCGCCGGGGGTGTAGTCGGCGGCGATCACCGCGAGCCGCATCACCTGCTCCTGGAAGAGCGGGATCCCGAGCGTCTTTTCCAGCACCGGCCGGAGCGACGGGTGGGGATAGTCCACCGGCTCTTCGCCCCGGCGGCGGCGGAGGTAGGGATGGACCATGCCGCCGGAGATCGGGCCCGGTCGGACGATGCTCACCTCGATGACGAGGTCGTAATAGTTCCGGGGCTCGAGTCTCGGGAGCATGGCCATCTGCGCCCGGCTCTCGATCTGGAAGACACCGACCGTCGCGCCCCGGCGGATCATCGCGAAGGTCTCGGGGTCGTCGGCGGGAAGGTCTGCGAGCGAGAGGTCGAGGCCGCGGGACTTGCGGAGCAGGCGGAAACAGAGGTCGAGCTGGGTGAGGGCGCCGAGTCCGAGGAGGTCCAGCTTGAACAGCCCCAGCTCCTCGATGTCGTCCTTGTTCCACTGGATGACCGTCCTCCCCTCCATCGCGGCGTTCTCGATCGGCACGATGTGGGACACCGGCTCCGCCCCGAGGAGAAAACCGCCGGGATGGATCGAGAGGTGCCGGGGAAACCCCTGGATCTCGTTCACCAGCCGGACGAGGTGGCGCACCATCGCGTTCTCTGCCGACCAGCCGGCGGCGAGCAGCCGCTCGTTCGTGAGCGCTTCCCGGCGCCCGGCCGACCGGGCCAGCCGGTCCAGCGAACGCTCGGGAAAGCCGAGCGCCCTTCCCACATCCCGGATCGCCGAGCGGGCGCGGTAGCAGACGGTGTTGGCCACCATCGCGGCGCGGTCTCGGCCGTATCGCCGATAGACGAACTGGATGACCTCCTCCCGGCGCGCGTGCATGATGTCCAGATCGATGTCGGGGGGTTCGCTGCGCTCCCGCGACAGGAACCTCTCGAAGAGGAGGTTCGTCCGTACCGGATCCACCGCGGTGATCCCGAGGCAGAAGCAGACGGCCGAGTTGACCGCGGAGCCGCGTCCCTGGCAGAGGATCTCCCGCTCGCGGCAGAACCGCACGATCTCCGCGGTGGTGAGGAAGTAGCCGCCGTAGTCGAGTTCCCGGATCAGCGCCAGCTCTTTTTCGAGTTGCCGCCGGACCTCCTGCGGAACGCCGTCGGGATACCGCCGGGCGGCCCCGGCGAGCGTCAGTTCGCGGAGCCGCGCCGCGGAGTCCGGTCCGCCGGGGAGGTCCTCGGCGGGATAGCGGTAACGGAGTTCGTCGAGAGAGAAGCGGCAGCCGTCCGCGATCCCGAGCGTCTCGGCGACCGCCGCCGGGTCGTCGGCGAACAGTTCCGCGAAACGGGCGGGGGAAGCGAGGGCGTGCTCGGCATTCGGCTTGAGCCGCCGTCCGGCCTCGGTGAGCGGGACGCGGTGGCGGATCGCGGTGAGCACATCCTGCAGTTCCCGGCGGCCCGGCCGGTGGTAGAGGACTTCGATCGCGGCGGCGACCGGGATCCGGTAGCGCCCGGACCGTTCGCGCAGCAGGGCTTCTTCGGGGACTTCGCTGTCGCGGCGGTGCCGGGTGAGGAGGAAGTGGAGGTGGTCCCCGAACGCCTCGAGGAGCAGCTGCGCCGGCTGGTCCACCTCCGCGTCTTCGCTCCGGAGAGCGGAGACGCCGCCGCCCCAGAGCGCGTGGAGTCCCTCGGCGTGAGCGGCGATCTCGCGCCAGGTGACGCCGCTGCTCCCCTGCTGCGGTGGACCGGGCCGGGGCTCGTCCGTTTCCTGCGGAAATGCCGCCGACGCATCCTCTTCCGAGCCGATCTCCGGCGATATCCCCGGCCCGCGCCGCAGGCCCCGGGTCAGGAGGCGGCAGAGGTTCCGGTAGCCGGCCTGGTTCCGGGCGAGGAGAACGATCGTGCCCGGGTCCTCTAGCGGGCCGTCCTCCCCGGATCGGACGAGCACTTCGGCGCCGAGGACCAGCCGGACGGCGAACTCCCGCGCCGCGACATGCGCCCTGACCGCCCCGTAGAGGCCGTTCCGGTCGGTGAGCGCGATTCCTCCGAGCCCGATCCGGTGGGCCTCCTCGACCAGCTCCTCGGGATGGCTCGCTCCTTCGAGGAAGGAAGCGTTGCTCTTGCAGTAGAGGGGAAAGTACACGCGAGCCCATCCATCGCTCCGAAGCGGCGCTCAGGCGCGCATCACTCCTCCAGATGCGACCGGTCAGGCCGAACGGAACTCGCTCCGGATCCAGTCCGGAAGTTCCTCGATCTCCAGCATCTGGCGGGGCTGTTTCGTCAGCTTGTGCGTCACGCTCTGGCCTTCGGCCATGCGAACCAGGGTCCCGGCCGCACCTTCGGAAAGCGCTCCCTTTTTCCAGATTCGAAAGACCAGGCTTTCCGGCCGAATCCCGAGGCACAGGAGATATTCGTAATTCCGGTCCAGGCGAACATGGTTGAACTGGAAGGCGCCGCTCATGTCCTCGGATGCGGTCTTCACCTCGAACTTCCTGCCTTCGATCTCCAGATCCCATACAGCGACTCGAGAGTCGTTCCTGGCGACCCGAATGCCGGATTGCTTCAGATAGCGGAAAAGGAAATCCTCTCCGATGTCTCCCCGGTTCGTATTCGCTACCTGTCGAAATGGCTCCAGGGTGGAACCGATCCACTTCGACTGCGGAGTGTGCTCCCGGATCACTTCCAGGAAGAGCTGGACGGCGCTCATCCGGTTCCCTTCGGGGGTTCCCAGATGCGCCTGGTCCCGGAAGGTTTCCAGAAGACGAGAAAATAGGAATGGTTCTTCCTCGCGTGAACCTGTTTCTTCGTTCTGCTGACTCCCGGTCGATTGTTCCGTACGACCACGAAGAGATCTTCGGCGATGAAACCGATCTCCTCGTACTCCCGGAGGATCTCGACATGGGTGAACCGCTGTCGGTTCGAGCACACTTCGTCCTGACATTTCACGATCAGAACACCTCGGTTCCGGAGAACCCGATGCGCCTCCCGACCGGCGTCGAAATACAGTTCGAGAACTGCTTCGTGGTATTTCCCGGTAGTCCGGTTTCCGGTTCCGTTGTTCCGATAGTAGTCTTCGTATGGTCTCTGCTTCGAATGGGTCGTTCCTCCGG
>CAYGAO010000277.1:0-3709 GCA_964347715.1 uncultured Acidobacteriota bacterium | reverse complement strand
AGCGCGCGACGCACCGCGGGGTGCCGCTGCCGATGGTCTGCGTGCCCCGCTGACCTGACGGTCCGGGCTCGGCGGCGGTCGTGAGGAGCCGGGGTCCCCTTCAGCGGTCGCCCGGAGGAGTCGTCCGGGCGATCCGGGGGAGCCCGGCGCCGACGAGATGTTCGTTCAGCGCGGCGAGTTCCTCGCCCGACAGCTGCTCGTACCGCTCCCGCGCCGCCTCGAGCTCGCGCTCGTGGAGGGCGAGCACCTCGAGGTGCTGGTCCGTCGGGCGGTGGTCGCTCCCGGCGATGTAGCCGTGGAGGCTCGACAGTTTGGCGTGGAGCCTTCTGGGCCACCGCAGCGTGTCCTGTCCGGCGTTCCCCCCGGTGAGCCGCAGCTCGAAGAAGCGCGCCTCGAGCTCCATGAGCGCGCTCTCGTATTCCCCGGCGGCGACCTCCACCCCGGACGCGCCGGCCGCGCCGAGCGCCCGCCGCTCCCCGGTCTGCTTCCGGAGCCACTCGATCGCCTCGATCATCGCGCCGACCTCGCGGACCATCTCCTGGATCCGCAGCAGCGTCCCGATCTGGGCGAGCAGGTCGCGGCCCCCGTTCGGGGACTCGGGGTCGGCGCGGACCGTGAGCGGCGCCTCCCGGGTCTCGTCGCCGGACCGGAGCCGCACCGTGTAGTCCCCCGGGGCGAGGAGCGTCGAGACCGGTCGTGATTCCGTGAGCAGGCGGTAGCCCCGGGCCGGCAGGACCGCGTGCGGGCTGCCTTGCGGCGGCGTCCGGAGGCGCGGCGCGCGGGTCGGCTCGTTCCGCAGGTCCCAGACGAGCCGGTGGAGCCCGGCGCTCGGGTCGCCGGCGAGCGTGCGGACGACTTCCCCGGCGGCGTCCACGATCTCGATCCCGACGCCCTCGCTCCGGTCCTCGCCGAGCCGGTAGTGGAGCGTGGCGCCGTAGGGCGGGTTCTCCCCCGCGCCCGGATCCTCGGGCTGGCTCATAGGGCTCGGCCGCATCCGGAACCGCCACGCCTCGCGCGGCCGGAAGAGGTGGACCGAGCTCGCCTCGACCGCGCCCGTCCACTGGCGGATCGGCGTCAGGTCGTCGAGGATCCAGAACCCGCGCCCGTAGGTCGCCGCGACCAGATCGGAGAAGCGCTCCTGGATCGTCAGCCAGTGCACCGGCGCGCGCGGCAGGTTCAGCTGCAGCGGCTCGAAGCTCCGCCCGTCGTCGAAGGAGACGAAGACCGCGTTCTCGGTCCCGAGGAAGAGCAGCCCGGGGCGCTCGGGGTCCTCGCGCAGCGTGTGGGCGTAGCTGTGGGTGTGTTGCGGGAGGTCGAGCCCGAGGCGGCGCCAGGTCGCGCCGAAGTCCTCGGTCTTGAACGCCCAGGTGTTCGTGTCCCCGAGCTGGTGGAGATCCACCGTGGCGTAGGCGGCGCCGGCGGCGTGGCGCGACGGTTCGAGGTTCGAGAAGGTCCCGAGCGGCGGCAGGCCGGGGAGGTTCGCCGAGACATCCTCCCAGGACTCCCCGCCGTTCCGGGTTACCTGGATCCGCCCGTCGTTGCTGCCGGCCCAGAGCACTCCCTCGGTGTGCGGCGATTCCGCGAGCGAGAAGAGCACGGCCGCGTAGGTCGGGCTCACATCGTCGAAGGTCAGCCCGCCGGTCTTCCGCTGGAGATCCGGGTCGTCCGTCGTCAGGTCCGGGCTGATCGCCTCCCAGCTCTGGCCGCCGTTCGTGGTCACATGCACGCGCTGGCTCCCGGCGTACACCCGGTCCGGGTCGTGGGGCGAGATGAGGATCGGGAAGGTCCACTGGAAGCGGTCCCGCAGCTCGCCCGCCGCCCAGCCCTCGGGGTTGTCCGGCCAGACGCTCACATTCCGCGCCTGCCCGGTGCGCTCGTCGAACCGTTCGAGGATGCCCTCGTAGCACCCCGACCAGACGATCGCCGCGTCGGACGGATCCGGGATGGCGAAACCGGACTCGCAGCCCCCGACCGGGCTCCAGGCGCCGATCGGGATCGGCCCCGGAGTGAGGCTGTTCGAGGGGCCCCGGGATGAAGGCCCGTCCTGCCGGTTCCCCATGACCCGGTAGGGGATCCGGTCATCCGCATATACGTGGTACATCTGGGCGATCGGCAGCCGGGGCCGGAGCCAGGTCTCGCCGCGGTTCGTCGAGATGCTCACCCCGCCGTCGTGGCCGACGATCATCCGGTCGGGCGCGTCGGGGGCGATCCACATGTCGTGGTGGTCGCCGCCCGAGTCGTTCAGGAAGGTGGTCCAGCCGCCGTCGGTGGTCGTCGTGTGGCGGGTGGCGAGGAAGTGCGCCTCGTCCGGGTCGTCGGGGGCGGCGACCACCCGGGTGTAGTAGTGCGGGCGCTGCATCAGCGTGTGGTCCCGGTTCACGAGCCGCCAGCTGTCGCCGGCGTCGTCGGAGCGCCAGAGCACGCCGTCCTGCGCGTCGAGCGGGGCGAACTCCTCGTTCGAGCTGGTCTCGATGAGCGCGTAGATCCGGCGCCGGTCGGCGGCGGTGAGCGCGAGCGCGACCTTCCCCCAGGGCCGTTCGGGGAGCCCGTTCCCCGAGAGCCGCTCCCAGGTGTCGCCGCCGTCGGCGCTCCGGAAGATCCCGCTGCCCGGCCCGCCGCTCTCCCGGCCCCAGGTCCACATCCGCATCTGCCACATCCCGGCGAAGAGCAGGCGCGGGTTCGCCGGGCTCAGCGCGATCTCGGAGGCGCCGGTGCGCTCGTCCACGAAGAGCACCCGCTCCCAGGTGTCGCCGCCGTCGGTGGTCCGGAAGACTCCCCGCTCCTCCTGGGGTCCGTAGAGGTGGCCGAGCGCGGCGACCCAGGCGATGTCGGGATCGTCGGGGTGGGTGACGATCCGCGAGATGCGCCCGCTCTCGGTCAGCCCGGTGTGGGACCAGGTCTCGCCGCCGTCGGTCGAGCGGTACACGCCGTTCCCCAGCGAGACATTGCTGCGGATGTGCGCTTCGCCGGTGCCGACCCAGACGACCTGCGGGTCGGCGGCGGAGACCGCGATGGCTCCCACCGAGAGGACCGGCTGGTCGTCGAAGATCGGCGTCCAGTGGACGCCGCCGTCGTTCGTCCGGAAGACGCCCCCCGAGGCGGCCCCGAAGTAGTAGGTGTTCCGGTCGCCCGGGACTCCGGCCACCGCCGAGACCCGGTTCCCGACCGGTCCGATGTGGCGCCAGCGGAGGGCGTCGAAGCGCCCCTCGGCGGCGCCCTCGGACCAGACGAGGAGCGAGAGGGTCAGGAGTGAAGCGCGGCGAGTCGTCATGGCGCGGGAGTTTCCCCCATCCGGTACGCTACGGATCGACCCGGCGATCGGCGCGCGATCCCGTACGGCGGGGAAATCACTGCATGGCGCGACGACGGTCCGATCCGAACGGCGGGGCCACCATCGGCCACGAGGCCGAGCTCTGGAAGATGGCCGACGCGCTGCGCGGCTCGATGGACGCCGCCGAATACAAGCATGTCGTCCTCGGCCTGATCTTCCTCAAGTACATCTCCGACGCCTTCGAGGAGCGCCGTTCGGCGGTGCTCGCCGAGTGGGGTGAGGACGCCGCCGAGGACCGCGACGAGTACATCGCCGAGAACATCTTCTGGGTGCCGGCCGAGGCCCGCTGGGGGCATCTGCGGGCGCAGGCGAGGCAGCCGACCGTCGGGCTGACCGTGGATCAGGCGATGGCGGCCATCGAGCGCGACAACCCGGCGC
>CAYGAO010000276.1:0-3710 GCA_964347715.1 uncultured Acidobacteriota bacterium | reverse complement strand
CGCCACCACCGCGATCATCACCCACAACGCCGCGATCGCGGACATGGCCGACCGGGTGATCTCGCTGGCCGACGGGCGGATCTCGCAGGAGCGGCGGAACGAGACCCGGCGCGACACCTCGACGATCCGCTGGTGACCCACGCGATGCCCTCACCGTCCCGAGTATCCACCGCGACCGGCGCCCGAACCGGACACCCGACGAACCCACCGGCGGCGCGGGAGCCGGACGATCCCGAGGATCCATCGGCGCCCACCGCGATGGCCCGCCAGCGCTTCCCGCGGTGACCGGTCGAGGAGCCGGGCGATCCCGACTGCCCGCCGGCGGTCGGCGCCTCGTCCAGACGACCCCCACGACTCGCCCATGGCCGGCGTCTGCCGCCGACGCCCTCCCGGCCCGCCAGCGCGCCGGGCGATCCCGACTGTCTGCCGGCGGCCCGCGCCCGACCCCGACGATCCACCGCTGACCCGAACCCGGCCCCGATGATCTCCGCGCTCGACCGGAAGCTCCTCCGCGACCTCTGGCGGGTGCGCTCGATGGTGCTCGCGATCGCCGCCGTCGTCGCCTCGGGGATCGCGCTCCTCGTCGCGGCGCTCGGCTGCTTCGATTCGCTCGAGACCACGCGGGACCGGTACTACGCCCGCTACGGGTTCGCCGATGTCTTCGCGAGCGCGAAGCGGGCGCCGAAGCGGGTCGCCGAGAGCTTCGACGACCTCCCCGGAGTCCAGCGGGCGGCCACGCGGGTCGCCGCGCCGGTGACGCTCGATGTTCCCGGGATGTCCGAGCCGGTGAACGGACGCCTGGTCTCGCTCCCCGACCGCGGCCGCCCCGAACTGAACGATGTGGCGCTCCGGAGCGGGCGCTGGCTCGACCCGGAGCGCGCCGAGGAGGCGCTCGTGAACGAGCGCTTCGCCGAAGCGCACGGACTCGAACCCGGCGACGAGGTGGCGGCGATCCTCAACGGCCGGCGCCAGCGCCTCGAAATCGTCGGGACCGTCCTCTCGCCGGAATACATCTACGCGATCTCCGGCGCCGACCTGTTCCCGGATCCGAAACGGTTCGGCGTGTTCTGGCTCACCCGGAAGCACCTCGCCACCGCCTTCGACATGGAGGGCGCCTTCAACGAGGTGTCCCTGTCGCTCGCGGCGGGCGCTCCGGCGCGCCCCGCGATCGCCGAGATCGACCGGCTCCTCGAACCCTGGGGCGGGCTCGGGGCGATCCCCCGCGCCCAGCAGACCTCGAACTGGTACCTCGAGAACGAGCTGGCCGGGCTGCGCGGCATGGCGGTCATGGTGCCGGTGATCTTCCTCGGGGTCGCGATCTTCCTGCTGAATGTGGTGCTGCGGCGAACGATCGCGGTCCAGCGCGAGCAGATCGCGGTGCTGAAGGCGGTCGGCTACTCGAACCTGCGCCTCGGCATCCACTACATCCAGTGGGCGGTCGTGGTCACCGTCTCGGGAGGCCTCCTCGGAATCGTCTCCGGGATGCTCCTCGCGGGCGGACTCCTCGACCTCTACATGGAGTACTTCCGTTTCCCCGCCCTGGCCTACCGCTGGGCCTGGTCCACCGTGCTCGCGGCGCTCGCGGCGTGCGGAGCGGCCGCCGTCCTCGGCGCCGTCGCCTCGGTCCGGACCGTCGTTCGCCTGCCCCCGGCGGAAGCGATGCGCCCGGCCGCGCCGGAGGCCTTCCGCGTCTCGCTCGTGGAGCGCCTCGGGCTCCGCCGATTCTTCTCCCAGCCGGTGCGCATGATCCTGCGGAACCTGTCGCGCCACCCGCTCCGCGCCGCGGCCTCGATCACCGGGATCGCGCTCTCGGCCTCGATCATGGTCGTCGCCGGCGCCAGCATGGACTCGTTCGCCGAGCTCATGGAGCTGCAGTTCAGCGTGGTCGAGCGCCAGGACCTGACGGTCCGCTTCGTCGAGCCGCTCGGGAGTTCCGCTCGCCACGAGCTCGCTTCGGTTCCGGGGGTCCTCGAGGTGGAGCCGATGACCGGCGTGGCCGCGCGCCTTCGCAGCGGGCACCGGGACCGCCAGGTCGCGATCCGGGGGGTCCATCCCGAGGCCCGCCTGCAGCGCGTGGTCGGGGCCGACTACCGACCGATCCGCCTCGACCAGGACGGCCTGGTGCTGTCCCGGAAGCTCGCCGAGGCGCTCGCCGTCGAGCCGGGAGACCCGGTCCGCGTCGAGATCCTCCAGGGCGCGCGGGCGGCGCGCGACCTCGAGGTCGCCGGGACCGTGGAAGACCTGATGGGGGTCGCGGCCTACATGGAGCCCGAAGCCCTCCGGCGCTTCGTCCGCGACGCCGGGATCCTGAGCGGGGCCGCGGTCCAGATCGACCCCCGCGAGCGCGAGGCGATCTACCGGGAGCTGAAGGCGATGCCGGCGGTGGCGGGGGTGGCGCTCCGCCACGCGATGCTCGAGAACTTCGAGACCTTCGTCGCCGAGAACATGGACAACACGATGGCGATCAACCTGTTCTTCGCGCTCGTCATCGCCTTCGGGGTGATCTACAACACCGCCCGCATCTCGCTCTCCGAGCGGAGCCGCGAACTCGCCAGCATGCGGGTCATGGGCTTCACCCGCGGGGAGATCGGCGCGGTGCTCCTGGGAGAACTCGGGATCCTGACCGCGCTCGCGATCCCGCTCGGCCTCGCGCTCGGCGCCTGGATGCTCGCCGCGATGCTCGAGGCGTGGGAGACGGAGCTCTTCCGGATCCCGATGGTCGTCGAGCCGAGCACCTACGCCGCGGCGAGCGCCGCGGTGGTGGTCTCGATGGGCATCGCCGCCGCGATCGTCCGCCGCAAGCTGCGCCGCCTCGATCTGGTGGCGGTGCTGAAGACGCGCGAGTGACCAGCGCGGGGAGGTTCGACCCATGACGAAACGGCGGCGGCTCATCTGGTGGGGCGTCCTGGCGGCCGGCGCGGCCCTCCTGATCGCGCTCGGTTCGAGGTCGCGGCCGGCGCCGGTGGAGCTCGCGCCGGTCGTCCGGGGGGCGCTCTCGGTCACGCTCGACGAAGAGGGCGAGACGCGCGTCCGCGACCGCTTCGTGATCTCGGCGCCGGTCGCCGGACGCCTGCTGCGGATCGATCTCGAGCCCGGCGATCCGGTGCTCGCGAGCGAATCGGTGCTCGCCGCGTTCCTGCCGGCGGCGCCGGCGCCGCTCGACTCCCGCGGGCGGGCCGAGGCCGAAGCCGCGGTCGGCGCCGCCGAAGCGGCGCTCGGCAGCGCCCGGGCGCTCTACGAACAGGCGGCGGCGGCCCGCGCCTTCGCGGAGTCGAACCGGGACCGGCTCTCCCGCCTCCACGACGAGGGCGTGGTCTCGGCGGAGCAGCGCGACGCGGCCCGGCTCGAATCCGAGACCGCGCAGGAGGCGCTCGAGGCTGCCGAGTTCGGCGCGCGGCGCGCCGAGAACGAGGTCCGCGCGGCCCGCGCCCGGCTGCTGCGGTTCCGCCTCCGCCGCCCCGGAGCGGCGAGCGCCGAGATCCAGATCTTCTCCCCGGTGGACGGCGTGGTGCTCCGCCGGCTGCGCGAGAGCGAGTCCGTCGTCCCCGCCGGGGAACCCCTGCTCGAGGTCGGGGATCCCCGGGAACTCGAGGTCGTGACCGACTACCTATCGAACGATGCGGTCCGGATCCGCGCGGGGCAGCCCGCGCTCGTGTCGTGTAGCACATCTTGTGGTGCTTTGTATATACTATACATATTCGTTTTGACAG
>CAYGAO010000275.1:0-3746 GCA_964347715.1 uncultured Acidobacteriota bacterium | reverse complement strand
CCTCAACCCCCACGCACCCCTCCCCGCCTGACCCACCCAAAATTCAAAAGAGCCGTCCCGGGCGGTGAGGTGCGGTCGGTCGCGCCTTCGCCACGGTGGCGCGGGGGCGGCGGAGAGACGCCCGGAGAGGATGCGGGGAAAAGCATCATCCGCCAAGGCTGGACGCCGTCCGCGACGAGAAGTGTCGCCCTTCCGGCGGGAGTCGTCGCCGCCCTGCGCCGGCCCCTCAGCAGCCTGTGGACAAGACGCCCCGCATGAGAATCCGTCCTCGAAGACATGGGGAACACCATCGTCCGGGCGGATGCGGGGCGCTTTTCCCACCGGACGGCGGCCCGAATCGCTTGCGCGATCCGCTCCGCCCTCTTTCGCGGGGAGGGAGGACCCTCCCCGGCGGCGCTTCGCGCCGCGTCGGCGCGCGAGGGACTTTCTCCACCGCCTGTCAGGAGCAGCCCGAGGTGGCGCCGCAGTTCAGGCACTTGAAACAGGTGCCGCTGCGGACCATGAGCGCGCCGCAGGTCGAACACGGCGGGGCGTCGGCGAAGACCGCGGCCGGTTCGAGCACCGCCCTGCCGGTTGCGCGCCCCGGAGCCCCGTTCGCCCGCGCCGGCGGTGCGACGGGCGCTCCCGCGCCGATCTCGCCGTCCGCTTCCTCGCCCGGGTCCCGGAGGAACCGGTGGCCGAGCCAGCGGAAGATGTAGTCGGTGATCGAGTCGGCGCGCGGGATGTGCGGGTTCCCGGTGTACCCCGACGGCTCGAACCGCGTGTGCGAGAACTTGTCCACGAGCACGCGGAGCGGCACTCCGTACTGGAGGTTGTAGGACACCGCCCGCGCGAAGGCGTCCATGAGCCCGGAGACGAAGGAGCCTTCCTTCGCCATGCGGAGGAAGATCTCGCAGGGTGATCCGTCGGCGCGCAGCCCGACGGTCAGATACCCCTTGTGCCCGCCGATGTCGAACTTGTGGATGATCGCGGCGCGCTCCGCCGGCAGGTTCTCCTTTTCCGCCGAGGGAGCGGCGCCGGCCGGTTCGTCCTTCGTCTCGCCCTGGTTCAGCGGCTGGGTCATCTTGCTGCCGTCGCGGTAGATCGCGACCGACTTGAGGCCCGCTCTCCACGCTTCGAGGTAGGTCTCTTCGATCTCCTCGACGGTGCTCTCCGCGGGCATGTTGACCGTCTTCGAGATCGCTCCCGAGAGGAACGGCTGCACCGCGCTCATCATCCTCACATGGCCGAGGTGGTGGATGGACCGCTCGCCGCCGGCGGGCCGCAGCGCGCAGTCGAACACCGCGAGGTGCTCGGGAAGGAGATCCGGAGATCGCTCCAGGTGCCCGTGTTCGCTCACATGGCGCCAGATCCGCTCGATGGCGCCCGGGCCGTAGCCGAGCCGTTCGAGAGCCACCCGCACGGTCTGGTTCACGATGCGGATGACGCCGCCGCCGGTGAGCTTCTTGTGCTTGACGAGCGCGAGGTCCGGCTCCACGCCGGTGGTGTCGCAGTCCATCATCAGCCCGATCGTTCCGGTGGGGGCCAGCACCGTGGCCTGCCCGTTCCGGAAGCCGTGCCGTTCGCCGGTGGCGATCGCTTCGTCCCACACCTCGAGGCTGCGGCTGCCGAGATCGGCGGGAACGCCGTCCGCGGGGATCCCGGCGGTGGCGTCCCGGTGCATCCGCATCACCTCGAGGAACGGTTCCTCGTTCTCGGCGTAGCCGTCGAAGGGCCCGACCGTCCCGGCGATCCGCGCGGACTGGGCGTAGGCGCGTCCGGTCATCAGCGAGGTGATCGTGGCGGCCAGGGAACGCCCGGCCACCGAGTCGTAGGCGACGCCCCGGCGCATGAGCAGCGCCCCGAGGTTCGCGTAGCCGAGTCCGAGGGGCCGGAAGCGGTGCGAGTTCGCTTCGATCTGCTCCGTCGGATAGCTCGCGTGTCCGACGATGATCTCCATCCCGGTCAGCACCACATCCACCGCGTGCTCGAAGGCCGCGGTGTCGAACTCCCCGCGGTCGTCGAGGAACTTCATCAGGTTCAGCGAGGCCAGGTTGCAGGCGCTGTCGTCGAGATACATGTACTCGGAGCACGGGTTCGAGGCGTTGATCCGGGCGGTGTTCTTCGAGGTGTGCCAGCGGTTCACGGTGTCGTCGAATTGCATTCCCGGGTCGCCGCAGCGGTGCGTCGAGTCCGCGATCCGTCGGAGGACCTCGCGCGCCGGGAGCGTGTCCATCGGCTTGCCGGTGGTGACCGCGAGCGTGGACCACTCGGCGTGCGCTTCCACGGCGCGCATGAACTCGTCGGTGACCCGCACGCTGTGGTTCGCGTTCTGGTACTGGATGGACTCGTAGGCTTCCCCGTTCAGCGAGTCGTCGTAGCCGGCCCCGATGAGCGTGTGCGCCTTTCGTTCCTCGCGCGCCTTGCAGTCGATGAAGTCGAGGATGTCGGGGTGGTCCGCGTTCAGGATCACCATCTTCGCGGCACGGCGGGTCTTGCCGCCGCTTCGGATCACTCCGGCGAAGGAGTCGTACCCCTTCATGAACGAGACCGGGCCGGACGCCATCCCGCCCCCCGACAGCTGCTCGCGGGAACTCCGGATGCTCGAGAGGTTCGAGCCGGTCCCCGAGCCCCACTTGAAGAGCATCCCCTCGGTCTTCGCGAGGGTCAGGATGGACTCCATCGTGTCCTCGACCGAGTTGATGAAGCACGCCGAGCACTGCGGGTGCTCCTCGACGCCGCAGTTGAACCAGACCGGCGAGTTGAACGCCGCGTGCTGGTTCAGGAGCAGGAAGGCGAGTTCGTCGCGGAAGGTCTCCGCGGCCTCTGGATCGGCGAAGTAGCCGTCCGCGACCCCCCACGCGGTCAGCTGATCCACGACGCGGCCGACGAGCTGGCGGACGCTCGTCTCGCGCTCACCCGCCTCGAGCGACCCGTGGAAGTACTTCGAGGCGACGATCGTCGTCGCCATCTGCGACCACGACTTCGGGAACTCGACGCCGCGCTGGGCGAAGATCGTCTTTCCGTGCTCGTCGCGGATCACCGCATCCCGCTTCTCCCATTCGACCTCGTCGTACGGGGAGACGCCGGGTCTCGTGAACTGCCGCGCGAATCGGAGGCCGGAAGCCTCGCCCTTCGCCCTGGTCGAGGCAGGCTCGAAGGTGCCTGCTGCGGTCTCGGTGGCCGTCGGCTGCATGGGCGAAGCACTCCTTCTTCCGGTCGGGGCGCCGACCGCCAGGTCGGACGGTCCGGGAAGGCCGAAGCTGGTGGATTCGGGACCGGTGTCAAGACGCCCCGCGCGGGGTTCCTCGAACCGTCCGGGCCGGACGGTAGCACGGCGCCGAAACCACTAGATGTTGTGGTCGGCGCATGAGTTAACCACAACCTGTTGCGGTTCGCCAAGACCGCCGGGCAGCGCCGGCGGAGGGGTCGCGCAACCCCTTGGCCGGTGTGGAGTTGCCGGTTCGGGAGCGCCGCTCGGGGGAGCCGGTTCGCTGTCCGGAACCGCCGCCGGCGCCGCCCGGGGCGCGTGTCGGTGGCGCCCGCCGGTTCAGCGGGACGCCCGCTGCGTCGCTCCGGCCCGCGTCAGGTCGCCAGCGAAGTCGGCCGGGCGGCTGCCCGTTCCGCGCTGGCGATGACTGCTGCCGTTTCGTTCGGTCGGCGTCGGGCGCCGGAGTTGGGTCGGCTGCGAGGTGCGGAGTCGGGCCGGCTGCGGGCAGCGGAGCTGGGCCGGCTCCGGGCAGCGGAGCTGGGCCGGCTGCGGGTGG
>CAYGAO010000274.1:0-3748 GCA_964347715.1 uncultured Acidobacteriota bacterium | reverse complement strand
CCGCCGGCTTTCGCGGGGAGGGAGGACCCGCCCCGCCCCCCTCCCCGGCGGCGCTGCGCGCCGCGTTTGTAACCGGGGGACTTTCTCCGCAGCCTGCTACGGGGCCGGGCCGAGCACGCGGGTGTCCGCGACCGGCCAGTAGATCCGCACCTCGTCGCCCTCGCGGGCGAGGCTCGCGAAGAGGCTGTTCCCCCGGGCGAGCACCCGGGGCCCACCCCGCAGGGCGAGCTCGATCTCGAGCCGGTCGCCGAGGAACGAGATCCGCTTCACGGTGGCCGGGGCGCGGTTGAAGCCGGGGGCGCCGGGCGGATGGCCGATCTGGAGGACCTCGGGGCGCATCCCGAGCAGCACCGCTTCGCCCGGCCTGCCGGCCGCGGCGGCGGCGCCCCGCGCCGCCTCGACCGCGGTCCCGTCCGCGAGCCGGCAGGTGTCCGCGCCGGATTCCGCGCGGACCGCGCGGAGCAGGTTCATCTTCCCGACGAAGCGGGCGACGAACTCGGTCGCGGGGCGGGTGTGCAGCTCGAGCGGGGCGGCGAACTGCTCGATCCTGCCTTCGTGGAGGACCGCGACCCGATCCGCGACCGCGAGCGCCTCCTCCTGATCGTGGGTGACCCACAGCGTCGTGGAGCCGAACTCGCGCTGGATCTCGCGCAGCAGCGGGCGCAGGCGGCGCCGGAGCGTCGGGTCGAGGCTCGCGAGCGGCTCGTCGAGCAGCAGCACCGCCGGCCGGATCGCGAGCGCCCGCGCCACCGCGACGCGCTGCCGCTCCCCGCCGGAGAGCTCCCGCGGGCGCCGCCCGGCGATTCCGGCGATGCCGAGCCGCGCCAGCATCTCGTCGGCGGCCTCGCCGGCCGCGGCTCTGCCGAGGCCGCGCCGTTCGAGCCCGAAGGCCACATTCCGCCTTGCCGTCAGGTGGGGGAAGAGGGCGTGCTGCTGGAAGACCATGCCCACATTCCGCTTCTCGGGCGGCGTCCGGCCCATGAGCTCGCCGCCGATCCGCACCTCGCCGCCGTCCGGAACGAGGTGCCCCGCGATCAGCCGGAGGATCGTGGTCTTCCCGGCGCCGTTCGGGCCGAGGAGCGCGGCGAGCTCGCCCTCGCGCACCGCGAGCGTGACCCCGGCGACGGCCGCCGCGTCCCCGAAGCGCTTCTCGAGGCCTTCGAGCGCGACGCCGATCCCCGGTTCGGGCGCGCCGCGAAGCAGGTCGCCGATCACTGCCGCTCCGCCGCGGGGCCGCCCGAGAACCCGCCGACCCGCTCGACGAGGATCGTCGCGAAGACGGCGAGGCCGATCAGGAGCGCGCTGGACGCCGCCGCCGCCGGGTGCGGTCCGGAGGCGGTCGCCGCGAGGATTCCGGGGGGCGCGGTCATCGTGGACCCGTCGGTCAGCGGGACCGAGAGCGCCAGGTTGCCGAACGAGATCAGGAAGGCCGAGATCGCCCCGGTGGTGATCCCGGCGCGGGCGCTCGGGAGCGTCACCAGGAAGAGGGTGGCGACGGGGCCGGCGCCGAGCCCGCGCGCTTCCTCCTCGAGCGCCGGGCTCACGGTGTCGAGCGCCACGGCCACGGACCGGACGACCCACGGGACCGTCAGGAGCAGGTGTCCGAAGCCGAGCGCCCAGAGTCCGACCCCGCCGCGGATGCCGGGGTCGCCGGTCGCGAGCGTCGCGCTCGTGAGCAGGCCGAATCCGAGCACGAGCCCCGGGAGCGCGATCGGGGAGAGCAGCAGCGCGAGGAGCGCCCGCTGGTGCGGGAGTGCGCCCCGGGTGAGCCCGAGCGCCGCGGGGACGCCGAGGAGCAATCCGGCGCCGGTGGCGAACGCGGCGAGCTCGATGCTCGTCCGAAACGCGGAGCGCAGCTGCGGCGTCCGGGCGAGCTCCGCGAACGTTTGGAGGCCGATCCCGGACGACGGCTCGGAGGCGGGGCCGAACGCCTGGACCAGGACCGCGGCCAGCGGCGCCCAGAGCAGCAGCCAGGCGGCGCCGGCGAGGATGCCCAGGGCGGGCCGCATCAGGGGCCGAACACCCGCGCCCGCCGCCGGGCCAGCGCCGCGGCGGCGCCGAGGATCGCCGCGACGAGCGCGAGCAGGGCGAGCGAAGCGGCCGCCGCGCTCGGCCAGTCGAGCGGGAACCGGGCGCGTTCGAGGATCTCCATGACGACGGTGCTGCTGCCCGCGCCACCGAGGACCGCCGGCGCGGCGAGCGCCGAGAGGCAGCCCGCGAGCACGAAGCCGCCGCCGACGAGGAGCCCCGGGAGCGCGAACGGCAGGATCACCCGGGCGAGCGCCTGCGCCGGAGAGGCGCCGAGTCCCCGGGCGGCCTCGAGCAGGTCGGGATCGAGCCGTTCGAGGCTCCGGAGGAGGATCAGGATCAGGAACGGGAGGAAGCAGTCGGTCAACCCGATCACGACCGCGGCCTCGGTTCCGAGGAGGCCGCGCCCCGCCGCGAGCGCCCCGCCGACGAGCCCCTCCGGGCCGAGGATCAGGCTCCAGCCGCAGGCCCGCGCCACCGCCGAGGTGAGCAGCGGCGCGACCACGAGGAGCGTCAGCAGGCGGCGCCCGAGCCCCCGGGAGCGCGCGAGACAGACCGCCGCCGGGAAGGCGAGGAGGCTCGCGAGGAGGGTGGCCAGGAGCGATACCCGCGCGGTGCGCAGCAGGGCTTCCGGGAACGGCGGCTCGGCGAGCGCGGCGAAGGAGGCGAGCCGGGGAGCGCCGCCGAACGGGGCCAGGAGGTCCGGGGAGGCGAGCGACCAGCGGACCAGGAAGCCCACCGGAACGGCGAGGCACAACCCCACGACGACGAGGGCCGGCAGCGCGAGCAGGCCGGCGATCCTCCGCCGATCCGGGCTCACGGAGCGAATTCTACGGGGACGGCGGCCCGGGCCGGTCCCGCTTCGGGGCTGGCGCCGGTGGACGAGCCCTGGTGGCCGGCCGAGGACGCGCGCGGGAGCGCGGACCTTCCGGACCGGCGCGCCGTCTGGCGCCGGCGGACGAGCCCTCGTGGCCGGCCGAGGACGGCGCGCGGGAGCGCGGACCTTCCGGACCGGCGCGCCGTCTGGCGCCGGCGGACGAGCCCTCGTGGCCGGCCGAGGACGGCGCGCGGGAGCGCCGACCTTCCGGACCCGGCGCGCCGCCGGGCCTCGGTGGGCGAGCCCTCGTGGCCGGCTGACGACCACGAGTCTCCCGGTCGGGACGCCCGGGACGACTCGGGACCGCGGGGTTAGACTCGGATCGTGCGACCGGCCCGCCGACGGACTCTCTTGCGGGCGACGCTCTTCCTCCTGGCGGCGGGGTTCGCCGGCGTCTTCTTCCTCGACGCCTGCCACATGCTCTACGACTGCGGCTGCGTGGCGCTCTGGGCCGGTGGCGCGGCGCATTGCAACATCCAGACGCCGGGGCCGCCCGACTGTCCCTTCTGCGCGAACCCGGGCTTCGCCTGGGGGTCGCTCGCGGGGACGGTCCTCGCGCAGGCGACCCTCCTCCTCGTTCCCGGCGGGCTGGGGCTCGGCTGGCGGGCGCTCCTCGCGTTCGCCGCCTTTCCCGCCCTCGTCGGCGCCGTCGGAGTCGCTCTCGGGCTCGCGGTCGGCTACCGGGCCTGAACGGGCTGTGGAGAAAGTCCCTCGCGCGCCGACGCGGCGCGAAGCGCCGCCGGGGAGGGTCCTCCCTCCCCGCGAGAGAGGGCGGAACGGATCGCGCCAGCGATTCGGGCCGCCATCCGGTGGGGGAAGCGCCCCGCATCCGCCCGGACGACG
>CAYGAO010000273.1:0-3759 GCA_964347715.1 uncultured Acidobacteriota bacterium | reverse complement strand
CCTCCCCGGCGGCGCTTCGCGCCGCGTCGGCGCGCGAGGGACTCTCTCCACAGCCTCATGAGCGCCCCCCCCAAGAAGGCTCCGGCCGAACCCCTCCGGGACCTCCCGGATCCCGTCGAGGTGTCGTTCGGGCGCACCCTGCTCCAGTTCTTCGTCATTCCACTGCTCGTGGTGGCGCTCGGCGTCGGCATCTTCCTGGGGTTCGCGTGGCTCGTGTCCGACGACACCACGAACGCGGACTATCTCGAACGGATCCGGGCGGGCGGGCACCGGGAACGACGGCAGGCGGCGTTCGAGCTGGCGAACCGAATCCAGCACGGGGCGCCGGGCGAGTTCCAGGCGCTCGGCCCCGAGCTCGTCCGGGTGTTCGAGGCGGCGCCCCCGCAGGACGAGTCCTGGGTCCGGCAGTACCTGGCGCTCGCGCTCGGCAACCTGCAGGAGGAGGCGGCGGTCCCGGCGCTCGGCGAGGCGCTCGGGGATCCCGACGCGACCGTCCGGGTCTATGCGGCGTGGGCGCTGGGGGCGATCGGGGGTGACGATGCCGTCTCGGCGCTCGCCGGGGCGAGCCGCGCTCAGGACGCTGGCCTCCGGACGATGGCCGTCTATGGCCTCGGGGCGATCGGGGATCCGGCGGCCCGGGAGCCGCTCCTCCGCGCGCTCGAGGACCCCGTGCTCGATGTCTCCGTGAACGCGGTCGTCGCGCTCGCCCGGCTCGGGGACGAGGCCGCCACCGAACGGCTGCTCGGGATGATGGAACCCTCCTGGTGGGAGGGGGTCCCCGACATGCTCGCCGGGGAGCGGACCGTCGCCCGGCTCAGCGCGGTGCGGGCGGCGCGTGGTCTGGACTCCCCGGCGGTCCGGGCGCAGCTCGGCGAGGTCGCGGCGAACGATGCCGACCTGGTGGTCCGGGAAGCGGCGCTCGCCGCCCTCGAGGACGGGGAAAGAGCCCCCGATCCCCCCGGAGAGTGATGGCGGTCCGGCGCCTCGGCGAGGGCGGGACGGCGCCGCGTCGCGGCTTCCCTTCCCGGATCCGCAGGGTTTCCGCTAGAATTGCCCGCCGATCCGACGACTTCCGAACCCCTCATCCATGACCGAACCAGGGAAACGACGAGCCACCGGCGCGACCGGAGCGCGACCGGGGCGGGCCCGCGGCCCGAAGGCCGCCGGCACCGCGAAGGTCACCCGGCGGGAGTTCCCGGCGCTGGTCATCGGCTGGAGCGTCTTCACCGCCGCGATGGCGATGGGCCTGACCGCGGTGGGCCGGTTCCTTTTCCCGAACGTGCTCACCGAGCCCCCGTCCGAGTTCAAGGCCGGTTTCCCCGACGACTTCGCGATCGGGGTCGTGGACACCCGTTTCAAGGAGCGGTACCAGGTCTGGATCGTCCGCGACGAGGAGAAGATCTACGCGCTCTCGACGATCTGCACCCATCTCGGCTGCACCCCGAACTGGCTGGAAGCGGAGGCGAAGTTCAAGTGCCCCTGTCACGGCAGCGGCTTCTACATCACCGGGATCAACTTCGAGGGCCCGGCGCCCCGTCCGCTCGAACGCGTCGCCGTGAGCCTCGCCGACGACGGGCAGCTGCTCATAGACAAGTCGCGCCTCTTCAAGTTCGAAGCCGGCCAGTGGGAAGACACCGCTTCCTTCCTGTCTCTCGCCTGACCGGAACAACGGGCGCGCCATGCTGAAACGCATCCTCGCCCCCGTCCAGGCCGCCTGGAAGGAGGCGACGGACTCGCAGGTCTGGTCGTCCATCTTCCGGCACGGAAAGCCGGTCAGCAACCGGAACCGGGCTCTCGTGATGATGAGCAACGTGTTCTTGCACCTGCACCCGGTGAAGTCCCGAAAGGCCGGGATCAAGCTCCGCTACACCTGGTGCATGGGCGGGATCACCTTCTTCCTGTTCCTCGCGCTCACCTTCACCGGGCTGCTCCTGATGTTCTACTACCGGCCGACGGTGGAGTACGCCTACGCCGACATCGTGGACCTGCAAGAGCACGTGCCGCTCGGGATCATGCGCGAACTCCACCGCTGGGGAGCCCACGCGATGGTGATCACCGTGTGGCTCCACATGGTGCGCGTCTTCATGACCGGCTCCTACAAGCCGCCGCGCGAGTTCAACTGGGGCATCGGGGTCGTCCTGCTGGTGCTTACGCTGCTGCTCTCCTTCACGGGTTACCTGCTGCCCTGGGATCAGCTGGCGATCTGGGCGATCGCGGTGGGCTCGAACATGGCCCGCGCAACGCCGCTGCTCGGGACCGAGGGCCCGCTGTCGGCATCGCTCACCCTCGGCGACATCGCGCTGATCAACTCCGGGAACGACGCGCGCTTCGCCCTGCTCGGGGCGCGTTCCGTGGGTCAGCCGACGCTGCTCCGCTTCTATGTCCTCCACTGCGTGGGACTCCCGCTGATCGCGGCGTTCCTCATGGCCGTCCACTTCTGGCGCGTGCGCAAGGACGGAGGCATCTCGGGGCCGATGTAGCCCCGCTCCCGGCGATCCGAACTCCCTTCCCGGCTGAAAGTCCGTGCTCGGCATCTTCCAGGATCTCGTGAACTGGGCCTCCGGGCCCACCGTGCTGTTCACGATCTCCACCGTCGGACTCCTCCTCTCGTTCCGGTTCACGAGGGTCTGGACGAAGCCCGCGGCGAAGATCTTCTTCGCCGTGCTCGCGGTGTTCTATGTCGCGAGCATGTGGAACGAGAACTTCTTCCTGATCGTCGCGAAGCCCGACAACATCCCGATCACCGGCGTCGTCTTCCTGGTCTTCTTCTTCACCTGGTACGCCATGTACCAGGGCATCGAGAACGATCGGCGGCGCGCGTCGGGCGAAGCGCCGCTCGAGAAGCAGGAATCGGAGAAGGTCTGGGTATGGCCCGACCTGGTGTACACCGAGATGCTGGCGATGGTGCTCCTCAGCATCGTGCTCGTGGTCTGGTCCATCCTGGCGGCGGCCCCGCTCGAACAGCCGGCGAACCCGGCGGACTCCCCGAACCCCTCGAAGGCGCCGTGGTACTTCCTGGGACTCCAGGAGATGCTGGTCTATTTCGACCCCTGGCTCGCCGGGGTGGTCTTCCCGACGCTCATCATCGTCGGCCTGATCGCGATCCCCTACATCGACACGAACCCGAAGGGGAACGGCTACTTCACCTTCGAGGAGCGGAAGTCCGAGATCGTCGTCTTCCTGTTCGGGTTCCTGATCCTCTGGTGCCTGCTGGTGATCTCGGGCACCTTCCTGCGGGGCCCGAACTGGAACTTCTTCGGCCCCTACGAGTACTGGGATGTCCACCGGGTCGAACCGCTGCTGAACGTCAACATCTCCGACTTCTTCTGGGTGAAGCTGCTCGGCCGCCCCCTGCCTTCGGGGGGATTCTTCGCCGCGATCCTCCGGGAGTGGCTCGGGATCCTGATGGTCGGGTTCTACCTGTTCGTCCTGCCGGTGGTGATGTCCTGGCCCCGGGAGCGCTTCCCGACCGGCCTGAAATGGCTGAGCCTCCACTACTACGCCCGGAAGATGGGGGCCCCCCGCTACTACATCGGGGTCAGCCTGTTCCTGATCATGATGAGCCTGCCGATCAAGATGTACCTGCGGTGGGCGTTCAACCTGAAGTATGTGGTCGCCTTCCCCGAGATCTTCTTCAATATCTAGCATCCTGTGGATAAAGCGCCCCGCACGGGAATCCGTCCTCGAAGCGACGGGGAACCCCGTCGTCCGGGCGGATGCGGGGCGCTTTTCCCACCGGATGGCGGCCCGAATCGCTTG
>CAYGAO010000272.1:0-3787 GCA_964347715.1 uncultured Acidobacteriota bacterium | reverse complement strand
GACGGCGGAACGGATCGCGCAAGCGATTCCGGCCGCCATCCGGTGGGGAAAGCGCCCCGCATCCGCCCGGACGACGGGGTGCCCCAGCTCTTCGCGGACGGATTCCCATGCGGAGCGCCTGATCCGCCGGCTGATAACCGACTGATAAGCTGTTCGGTTCTCCGTTCCCGCGAGCGCTTCCGGACGCGCCCCGGGAGCGCGGATCCAGGCGAAGCAGCGAGGCCCCCCAGACTCCGTGGAACCCGTGATCCAGGTGGAGCGCATCTCGAAGCGCTACGGGTCGGTGCTCGCGGTGGAGGAGCTGAGCTTCTCGGTCGCGCGGGGCGAAGTGCTCGGCTTCCTCGGCCCGAACGGCGCCGGCAAGACGACCACGATGCGGATCCTCACCGGCTTCATGCCGCCGAGCGCCGGTCGCGTGCTCGTGGGCGGCGACGACCTCGCCCGGGCCCCGGCGCCCGCGCGCCGCCGGATCGGGTACCTGCCGGAGAACCCGCCGCTCTACCCGGAGATGGAGGTGGCCGGGTTCCTCGACTTCGCGGCCCGGCTGCGGGGAGTTCCCCGCAGCCGGGTCCGGGCCGCGGTCGAACGGGTCGTCGAGAGGCTCGCCCTCGGGGAGGCGCGGGACCGGATCATCGGCAGGCTGAGCCGCGGCTACCGCCAGCGCGTGGGTCTCGCCCAGGCGCTCGTCCACGATCCCGAGGTGGTCGTGCTCGACGAGCCGACCGCGGGCCTCGACCCGAAGCAGATCCACGAGACGCGGGGGCTGATCCGCGAACTCGCCGGCGAGCGGACCGTCGTGCTCTCGACACACATCCTCCCCGAGGTCGCCGTGACCTGCGACCGGGTAGTCATCCTCGCCGGCGGGCGCCTGCGGGCCGAGGACACGCCGGAGCGGCTCGCCGCCCGACGGGGGCGCCCGGTGGTCACGATCGAGACCGAAGGTCCGCGCGAGCGGGCCGTCGCCGCGCTCTCCCGGGCGCCCGGCGTGATCCGGGTCGAGGCCGACCCCGACGGCCCCGAGGATCCGGGAGGCGTCCGGAGATTCCGGGTCGAGACCGGGGGCGCCCCCGAGACTCCGACCGGGCTCGCGCGGGCGCTGCTCGATGCGGGGCTTCCCCTCCACGGGCTCGAGCGGCGCGGGGCGAGCCTCGAGGATGTGTTCCTCGCGGTGACCACGGACGAACCGGAGGCCGGCGAGGACCGGGCGTGAGGAACTCGCTCACGATCGCCCGCCGCGAGATCGGCTCCGCGCTCGCCTCGCCGATCGCATACGTCCTCTTCGGCTCCTTCGCCTTCCTCTACGGGTTCTTCTTCACCGACTACCTCCGCAACTTCGTCGAGGCGGGGATGCGGATGAGCCAGATGGGCGGGTTCAGCGGCGGGTCGCTCCATGTGAACGCCGACCTGATCCGCTGGCTCATGGGGAGCGTCGCGGTCATCCTGCTGTTCCTGACCCCGCTGCTCACGATGCGCGCGTTCTCCGAGGACATCCGTTCGGGAACCCTGGAGCTGCTGCTGACCGCGCCGGTCACCGACGGCCAGATCGTCTTCGGGAAGTTCCTCGGGGGTTTCGCGCTCTACGGGGCGATGCTCGGGATCACCGCGCTCCCGCTGGGCGTGCTCTTCCTCCATTCCGAGCCGGAGATCGCCCCGATCCTCGCCGGCTACCTCGGCCTCGCCCTCTTCGGCGCCGGCGTCGTCGCCCTCGGGCTGTTCTTCTCGAGCCTGACGCGGAGCCAGGTGGTGGCGGGTCTATCGACCTTCGCCTTCCTGCTCGTCTCGTGGCTGCTCGAGTTCGCCTCGCTCCTCCCCGGCGACGCCGGGCGGGCGCTCGCCTACCTGTCCGTCAGCGGACACACCTTCGAGTTCGCCCGCGGGGTCATCACCACCCGGGACCTCGTGTTCCACCTCTCCTTCGCCGGGTTCTTCCTGTTCCTCGCGCGGGAGTCGGTCCGCTCCCGCAGATGGCGCGGATGAGCCGGCGCTTCGGGCGCCTTCGCGGACGGGGGGGCCGCGAGGGAGCGAACCTGGTCGCCACCTGCCTGCTCCTGCTCGCCGCGCTCGTCGGCGCGAACCGGATCGCGGACCGCCGGAACCTCTCCTGGGACACGACCACCGGGGGGCGGCACAGCCTCGCGCCCCAGACGATCCGGATCCTCGCCGGACTCGACCGGGAGGTCCGGCTGGTGGTGCTGGACCAGCCGCGCGCCGCCGCGCCCACGATCGAGCTCTTCGAGCGTTACGCCGATCAGAGCAGCTTCGTCGACTGGGAGGTCATCGATCCGGAGGCCGAGCCGGCGCGCGTCCGCGGCTACCAGGGCGCGACGGAAGCGGGGGTCCCGTTCGGCACCGTGGTGGTCGTCGCCGGCGAGCGGCAGGAACGGGTCGCGGTGGCCCAGGAACAGGACCTCACGAACGCGCTGGTCCGGCTGCTCCGGGGCGAGACGAAGAAGGTCTATTTCCTGACCGGGCACCGCGAGCGCTCGCTCGGCGAGACCGGAGCCGGCGGGCTCTCGGCGATCCGGTCCCGGCTCGAGGAGTCGAACTACGAGGTCGCCGAGCTCGCGCTTCTCGAGACGGTCGCCGGCGGCGTGGCGCAGATTCCCGGGGACGCGGCGGCGGTCGTGGTCGCCGGCCCGCTCCTCGACCTGCTCGAGGTCGAGGCCCGGGCGCTCTCGGATCTGGTCCGCGGCGGCGGCAGCGTCCTGCTCCTGCTGGATCCGGGCGAAGCGCCGGAGGGCGCCGGGGGCCAGCCGGCGCTCTTCGGGATCGCGGAGGAGTTCGGGATCGTTCCGGCGGGGGATGTGGTCATCGACGGCAGCGGGGTCGGCCAGCTCTTCGGGTTCGGGATCGAGGCACCGCTCGCGGCGGGGTACGGGGTCCACCCGATCACGCGCGGCTTCGAGAACGCGGCGACGGTGTTCCCGCTGGCGCAGAGCCTGATCGGGGCCGAGCCCGACGACCGGCCCGACGGGGTCCGGCTCGCGGAACTCGTCCTGACCTCCGAGAGCAGCTGGGGAGAGCGGAGCGCCGCAGAGCTCCGGAGCGGCGAGGTGGCCCCGGGCGACGACGACCGGGCCGGGCCGCTGACGCTCGCCTGGGCGGTCGAGGTCGAAGCGGGCGACACCGGAAACGAAGCCCCGAACGACACCGGGAACCAGACCCCGAACGAGCCCGCGAACGACACCGGAAATGAAGCCCCGGGCGACACCGCTACCGAGGCCCCGGGCGACATCGCAACCGATGCCCCCGGCGACGCCGCAAACCAGGCTCCCGGCGATACCGCTACCCAGGCCCCCGGCGATACCGCTACCCAGGCCCGCGGCGACACCGCTACCCGACCCGCCGCAGGCGCCGGGAACGGAGCGGCGGAGTCCGGCGGAACGGGCGCGGGTCGGCTGGTGGTCGTCGGCGACGCCGACTTCACCTCGAACAACCTCGCCCTCGCCCCGCTCGGGAACGCCGATCTCTTCCTGAACATGGTGAACTGGCTCACCGAGGACGAAGACCTGATCGCCATCCGGCCCCGCTCGGCGGAGGACCGGCGGATCACCATGACCGCGGCGCAGCTGCGCAACGTGGTCCTGTTCTGCCTCGTCTTCCTGCCGGGCTTCTTCCTGCTCTGGGGAGTCGCCGTCTGGTGGTCCCGCCGCTGACGGCCGCCTGGCAGGCTGTGGAGAAAGTCCTTCGCGCGCCGACGCGGCGCGAAGCGCCGCCGGGGAGGGGTGCGGAGAGGGTCCTCCCTCCCCGCGAAAGCGGGCGGAACGGATCGCGCAAGCGATTCGGG
>CAYGAO010000271.1:0-3788 GCA_964347715.1 uncultured Acidobacteriota bacterium | reverse complement strand
GGCGCCGGCGCGCCTGGGAGCCGCTCACCCGCGTGCTTGGCTGCCCGGAGCCCCGGGTCCGGGGGGGCGACGGTCCGCGACCCGCAAGAGGAGGATTCTTCGTCGTGAGAACTGTTCGTTCGTTCGCCGAACGGCGGCTGACCGTCGCGTGCCTTCCCCTCGTGCTCGGCCTCGCCTGGCCGGCGCTCGCGCAGCGCGGCGCCATCCGCGGCAAGATCGTGGATCCCGACGGCGCGCCGCTCGCCGGCGTCTCCGTCTCGATCGTGCTGCTCGACGGCGGCGGGCGGCCGATCGACATCGAGACGAACGAGAACGGCGAGTTCACGAGAGCCGGCCTGCGCTCGCAGGACTACCGGGTCTCGCTCGAACTCGAGGGCTACGAGCCCCTCCAGGCGATGGTGAGCGTCTCGAGCGGCGGCCAGGCATTCATCAACGAGACCCTCCACCCGCTCCCCGAGGGCGTGCTCAGCCCGGCGCAGGCGGTGCTCGCCGACGCGCACCTCGAGGCGGCGCAGGGCGCGTTCGAAGCCGGGGACTTCCAGACCGCGGTCACCGAATTCGAGGGCTTCCTCGAGCTGATGCCCTCGTCGGCGCCGGCCTACTTCAACCTCGCGGCGGCCCACGAGCGGCTCGAGGACTACCCGGCGGCGATCGCGGCCTACGAGAAGGCGTACGAGCTCGGGCCCGAGATGGCGGAGGGCATCCTCGCCGTGGCCGACCTCCACGGCCGGATGGAGGACTGGGATGCCGCGCTCGCCGCGTTCGACCGGGTCCTGGACCTCGTCGAGGCGAGCGCGGTGAACCTCTTCAACTACGCGGTGTACGCGAGCAACGCCGAGCGCCCCGACCTCGCCGAGCAGTTCTACGAGAAGGCGACCGTCGCCGACCCCGAGTTCGCGACCGCGTTCTATCAGCTCGGGCTGGCGAAGGCGCGGAAGGAGGACCGGGAGGCGGCGATCGCCGCCTTCGAGCGGTTCCTCGAGCTCGACCCCGACGGCGCGCTCGCCGCCTCGGCCCTCGAAGTCCTCGACGCGCTTCGGCAGCCGGGCTGATCCCCGGCTCCCAGAACCCCAGGCAAGGAGACCACCCCACGATGTTCCGGACTTCTCGGCTCATCCCCCTGCTGCTCGCGGGCGCGCTGCCGTTCGCGGCCTCCGCCGAAGAGGAGGGCGCCACCGATGCGGCGGCCCCGCTCCACCCGCGGCTCGGCGCGCTCCACTACCCGGTGAGCGGCGCCTCGGACCTCGGGCAGAAGTACTTCGACCAGGGGCTGCGCCTCGTCTATGCCTTCTGGATGGACGAGGCGCGGCGCTCGTTCGACGAGGCGGCGCGGCTCGACGATTCGGCGATGGCCCACTGGGGCCGGGCGCTCGCCTGGGGCCCGTACCTGAACAACGGGAGTCCGCCGGAGGACCAGCTCGAGACCGCCCGGGAGGCGATCTCCCGCGCCCAGGAACTCGCCGACTCGGCGACCCCGAAGGAGCAGGCGATGATCGAGGCGCTCGCCGCCCGCTACTCCGCGGACCCGGCCGCGGAGCGCGCTCCGCTCGACCAGGCGTACTACGAGCGCGCGCGGGCCCTCGCCGAGTCCTGGCCCGACGATGTGGACCTCCAGGTCCTCGCGGCGGCGGCCTACATGAACACGACCCGGTGGAGCTACTGGGACGACGAGGGGAAGCCCCTCGGCGAAGGGACGGACTGGCTCGTCGAGCAGCTCGAGCGCGCGCTCACCCTCGACCCGAAGCATCCCGGGGCGATCCACTACTACATCCACGGGGTCGAGGCGTCGGACGATCTGGCGCGCGCCGTCCCCTACGCCCGCGAGCTGCCGCGCCTCATGCCGGGCGCCGCGCACCTCGTCCACATGGGCTCCCACATCCTGATCCAGACCGGGAACTACGACGAGGCCGCCGACTTCAACCTCGACGCCGCCGCGGTGGACGAGCTCTACCTCGGGATGCCCGACCAGGAGGGCCGCTACCCGGTCGGCTCCTACCAGCACAACGTCCACTTCGCCTGGTCGGCGGCGCAGTTCGAGGGGCGGAGCGCGGTGGCCCTCCAGCAGGCGAACAAGCTGCGCGACAAGGTGCGCGTCCAGGTCGGCCCGAACCGGATCGCGGAGTCCTCGCGGCCGCAGCTCTTCCTCTCGATCCCGCTGTTCGCCCAGGCGCGGTTCGGCCGCTGGGACGACATCCTGAGCGAGCCCCGGCCCCGCGCCGAGTACCTCTTCGAGACCGCGATCTGGCACTATGTCCGGGGGCTCGCGCACTCGGCGACCGGCGACCCGGAGCGAGCCGGGGAACACCGGGCCGAGCTCGCCGCGATCGCGGACGACGAGGCGCTTCCGGGCATGGGCCGGGTGTCCGCCCGCGACCTGCTCCGCCTCGCCGCCACGGCCCTCGAGGCCGACATCGTCTCGCGTCACCAGGACCCGCAGCAGGCGGTCCCGCTCCTCGAGGAGGCGATCCGGATCCAGGACGGCCTCGCCTACACGGAGCCGCCGCCCTGGTACATCCCGATGCGGCAGACGCTCGGCGCCGTCCTCCTCGAGGCGGGCGAACCCGACCACGCCGAGGCGGCGTTCCGGGAGGATCTCCGCGAGTGGCCCGAGAACGGCTGGTCGCTCTTCGGACTGCTCGAGGCGCTTCGCGCCCAGGGGAAGACCGACGAAGCGCGCCGCGTCCAGCGCCGCTTCCTGCGCGCCTGGAGCCGCGCCGACATCGTCCTGACCGCCGCGCGGTTCTGATCGCCACCCGGTCCTGAACCCCCACCCGGGCGGGGGGTGTCGCCCCCCGCTCGCCGGGCTTCCGGACCGGGTCGCCGAGCGCCGATGCGGCCACTGCCGCCCGGCGCCCCCCGCTGTGGTTCTTGCGCGGCCGGCGACCGATTCCGAACCGCCGACTCCGCCGGCGGCGTCGCACCGGACCACCGGCCGCGGGGCGGATTCGAATCCGCCCCGTACGCTCACCGAGGCGGGCGAGTGCAGCGACGGCGACCGGGCGGGACCACGCCGCCGGGCCCACGGTGAAACGAAGGGCGCGGGCGGCCACGAGAGCGCGACCCCGGGATGGGCCTTTCGAGCCGGACCCGTTCGGCGCCTCGTTGACCGAACTCCCGGCCGCCCGATTCTGCAGGTCCGGCGACAGGAACGGCGACGACCTCGCCTCCTGCTCGCGACACCGCGCGCCCACCGGACCCTCCGCCCCGCCGGCGATCGCCGACCGCGAACCCGTCACCCCGGACACACACCCGCCGGGGTCCGCCCGTTTCAGCGACCGAGACTTCTGAAACCACCCCGGGGAGCGGGAACCCCGAAACCGGGCACCGTCGGCTCCAGTGGTTCCCGGTTCCCGCCGTGACCTCCACCGCCCGAACTTCCTTCCGGGAACCGGCCACCGCCCGGCGGCTCCGAGGATACCTCACCACTTCCGGGACCGATACGCCTCCGACGCAAGATACCCCTTCACTTCGGCAAACCCCCGCGTTAGACTCCCCCCGTCGCGCACACAGTCCGATTCACTGCCGTTTGCGCGGTGTGACGCATACCGCTGACGCGGTTACGCGATCCACGGGCCGTTCCGGTCCGAAGCGATCACCATCGCGTCACGCCACCGGTCCGGACTTTCACGAGCGCGCCCAGTCGGATTCCCAGCCGTTCGCGCGGTGTGATGCATACCGCCGACGGGGTTTCCAGATACGGGGCCCTCCGGCCCGAAAGGTTCATCCTCGCACCGATGTCCTGGATCTTCTGTATCTGTCGCACATACCGGTTTTCCCTTACTGGCGGG
>CAYGAO010000270.1:0-3792 GCA_964347715.1 uncultured Acidobacteriota bacterium | reverse complement strand
GGCGTCGCGCGCCGGGGCCGCGTACTCGGCGGCCACCCGCGGGCCCTCGTCGAGCCCGCCACGGCGCTCGACGAGGGCCAGGATCTCCTTCTCCGTCCCGGGGTCCAGGCTCCCGCTCTCGAGCACCCGCTCCACGAGCGGTGCCGCCTCCGGCTCGCGTTCGAGCGCGTGGAGGATGGGCAGCGTGAGGTGCCCCTCCTTCAGATCGGACAGCACGGGCTTTCCGAGTTTTCCCGCGGTCGCGGTGAAGTCGAACAGGTCGTCCGCCACCTGGAACGCCATCCCGAGGCGCATGCAGCACTCCCCGAGCGCCTCCTCGACCTCGGGCGGGGCCTCGGCGATCATCGCCCCCATCTTGCCGCACCCGTGGAACAGGTAGGCCGTCTTCAGCCGGAGGATCCGGAGGTGCTCCTCGCGGGTCAGGCCGAGGATGCCGCCGCGGGCCTTCTCGAGGAGCATTCCCTCGATCATCCGCATCGTGAGGTCGCACATCGTGGCCACGATCCGCGGGTCGCCCTGCTCGACGGCGAGCGACATGGACTGGATGTAGAGGAAGTCGCCGATCAGGACCGTGAGGTCGTTCCCGAGGAGGCTGTTCAGCGAATCCTGCCCCCGCCGGGTGTCCGCCTCGTCCACGATGTCGTCGTGGACGAGGGTGGCGGTGTGCATGATCTCGACCATCGCCCCGAAGGTGGGCGCCGCCGGCCAGCGGGAGCCGCCGGTCCCCGCCGCGCGCACCGCGAGCAACAGCAGCATCGGGCGGATGCGCTTGCCGCCGCCGCGGTAGAGATAGTGGCTCGTCAGCTTGACGAGTTCGAGGTTGCTCTCGACCTTCGCGGCGAGGATCCGCTCGACCTCGGCGAGGTCCGGGGCCAACTCGGCTTCGAGCTCGGAAAGCAGGCTGCCGGGGCTCGAAACGGACAGCATCAACCGGTGCGGGCTCATTATCTCACGCCGCCTCCGGGCGGTGCGGCCCCGCTCTCGCGCTCGCCCCGGGCGAAGAAGAACCGGCGGAAGTTCGCGTCGGTCAGCGCCTCGAGGTCCTCGGGAGTCGTCCCCCGCACCGCCGCGAGGACGCGGGCCGTCGAGGCGACCATCGCGGGCTCGGCGCGCTTCCCGCGGTGGGGCACGGGGGCGAGAAAGGGGCTGTCGGTCTCGACGAGCAGGCGCCGGCCCGGCACCCGCCTCGCGGTCTCCCGCAGCTCCCCCGCGTTCCGGAAGGTCAGGATGCCCGAGAAGGAGATCAGGAAGCCGCGTTCGACCGCGGCGTCGGCGAGCCGGTCGCTCCCGGTGAAGCAGTGGAGGATCGCACCGCACGCTTCGAGCCCCTCGGAGTCGGCGATGTCGAGGAAGTCCTGCTCGGCGTCCCGGTGGTGGACGACGACCGGCAGTCCCGCTTCGCGGGCGACGCGGATCTGGCGGCGGAACACATCGCGCTGCGCCGCCCGCGGGCTCAGGTCGTAGTGGTAGTCGAGGCCCACCTCGCCGATGGCGAGCAACCGGGGTCTCGTGGCCAGCGAGGCGAGGGTCTTCTCGCCGCCGAGCGATTCGAACCGGCTCGCGTCGTGAGGGTGGCACCCGATGCTGGTGAAGAGCTGCGGCAGGTCGTGCTCGCCGTGGTCGGCGCCGTCGGGATGGAGGTCGTCGAGGAGGGCGAAGGTCCGCTTCCAGGAGGCCTCGGCGTCGAGCATTCCGATCGAGACGACGGTGGAAACGCCGGCGCGCCGCGCCCGTTCGAGGACCTCCCGGCGGTCCCGGTCGAACGCCGGGCCCTCGAGATGGGCGTGCGAGTCGATCACCGGCGGGGGCCTCGGTCCACCGTCGCGGTGGCGGCCTTCGCTCGGCCCACTGTCGGCGCGACGGGCTCCGGAGCCGAAGCGGCAGACGGCGGGAGCGGCGCGGCGAGCGCCTCGCGGTGGATCTCCTTCAGCGGCGCGCCGCTCGCCCCGGCGAGGCGGCGGCAATCCTCGAACTCGGGCGCCCGGTTCACGATCCGGCCGTCGCGAAGCCCGAGCTTCACCCCGACCGGGCCCCACGGCGTCTCGACCGGGACCACGCGCCGCTCGAGGACGGTCCGGTCCGCCTCGGTGATCCGGACGCCGAGCGTGGTGCCCTCCTCGAAGAGCGCGGCGACGACCGCCTCCCGCGAGGCGTGGTCGGCGAGGGCGGTGAACAGGAGACCCGGCCGCCCCTTCTTCATCTGGACCGGGGCGAAGAAGGCGTCTCGGGCGCCCGCGGCGAGGAGGCGATCCAGCAGGTGGGGGGCGATCTCGGGCGGCAGGTCGTCGAGCGTCGCCTCGATCACGACGACCCGCCGCCCCGCCGGATCGGGACCGGTTCCGAACACCAGGCGGAGCGCGTTCGGGCGGCCCCGCTTCGGGTCGGCGCTGCCGAGCCCGTAGCCGATCCGCTCCGGGGTCATCGCCGGCCAGTCGCCGAAGGAATCGGCGAGCCGGGTGAGCACCGCCCCGGTGGGGGTGGTGCGCTCGAAGCCCGATCCGTCGGAGAAGGTCGGAATGCCCCGGAGGAGCCGGGCGGTGGCCGGCGCCGGGATCTCGAGGGTGCCGTGTTCGGCCTCGACCGAGCCGCTGCCGAGATTCACCGGGGACCCGGTGACCCGATCCGGGGCGAGGCGGCGCACGCCGGCGACGACGCCCACGATGTCCACGAGCGTGTCGAGCGAACCCAGCTCGTGGAGATGCACCGATTCGGGCGACGCGCCGTGGACTTCGCCCTCGGCCTCGAAGATCCGGCGGAGCAGCTTCGCCGCGGTCTCGCGGACGCCGCCGTCGAGGCGGCTCCGGTCGAGCGTCTCGAGAAAGTCCGCGAGATGGCGGTAGCCCCGGTCACCCTCGGCCGCGACGGTCGCCCGAACCCCGCGGAGCCCGCCCCGGGAATCTTGCGCGAAGGAGACCGCGGCCGGAACGCCGAGCGCGGCGACGGTGTCCGCGAACTCCTCGGGGCTCACCCCGAGGTCCACGAGCGCGCCGAGGAGCATGTCGCCCGACACCCCGGAGGAGAGGTCCAGGAACAGCGTGCGCACGGGACGGCGAATTGTAGGAGAGCGTTCCGGGGCCGGCGGCGGCGGAGGGGATACTCTTTCGCGCTGCGCCGGACCCCGGCTCCCCGGCCCGGCGCGTCTGTTCATGGCCGATTTCGCGGTGGCGCCGGCAGAGGGCGCCTCCATGCGGGAGCAGGCGTTCGCCCGCCTCCGCGAGTTCGCGCGGGAGCGCGGACTCAAGAAATCGCGGCAGCGGGAACTGATCCTCGACCGCTTCCTCGACATGGGCGGACATGTGTCCGCCGAAGATGTCCACGCCGTGGTGCGCGAACGCGATCCGGCGATCGGGCGCACCACCGTGTATCGCGCGATGCGCCTCTTCTGCGACGCGCGGATCGCCTCCTCGATCGGCCTCGAGGACGGCCTCACCCGCTTCGAACCGGCGCTGTCTCGCGGCCACCACGACCACCTCGTCTGCATGCGCTGCGGGCGGATCGTCGAGTTCCTCTGCCCGGAGGTCGAGCAGCGCCAGGAGGAGATCGCGGCCGAGAACGGCTTCCGCCTGGTCTGGCACCGGCACCAGCTCTACGGAGTCTGTCCGGACTGCGAAACCGGTTCCTGACCGGTTCCGCCACCTTCGGCAGCCTGTGGAGAAAGCGCCCCGCATGGGAATCCCTCCTCGAAGAGATCGGGAAACCCGTCGTCCGGGCGGATGCGGGGCGCTTCCCCCACAGGGTGGCGGTCCGTATCGCTCGCGCGATCCGTTCCGCCCTCTTTCGCGGGGAGGGCGG
>CAYGAO010000269.1:0-3837 GCA_964347715.1 uncultured Acidobacteriota bacterium | reverse complement strand
AGGACCCTCCCCGCACCCCTCCCCGGCGGCGCTTCGCGCCGCGCCGGCGCGCGAGTGACTTTCTCCACAGCCTGTCATGGGTTCCGGATTATCCGGGCCGGGCCGGCTCGCCGCCGCATCCGCGAAGCGGCTCCTCGCGCGCGTCGGCGCTCACCGGGGGCGCGGGTCGCCGCGGAACACCTGCTTCCGGTGCCAGGCGACGAACGCCGGGTCGGGTCGTTCCCACTCGGCCTGCGCCGGCCGGAGCGGGCGGCCGTTGGCGTCCACGAGCCGGCGGAACGCCTCGCTCCGTCCGCTGAGCTCCCGAGACACCAGCAGCTCGTAGCCGGAGGTCGCGCTCCGCTCCAGACCGATGGCGCCCCGGTCCAGCGCCCGGTGATCCTCGATGCAGAGCGCCAGGCCGTTCCGCACCTCGTCGGGGCCGCCCTCGGAGCGCCACCTGATGTGCGCCGCGTCGAGGCCCAGCAGGTCGTCCCCGAGTCGGAGGTCGAAGTCGCAGACCGCGCACCGTCGCTCGTAGGCGATGAGCACCGCTTCCCGGAACCGGGGATCGCGCACCGGTCGGGTGGAGCCGTAGCCGCGCCCTCGTTCCGGCTCGTCCGCGACCATCGTCGCGCGCGGGACGCCGACGAAGTCGCGGATCTCGTCGTGGAGCGACTCCGGAAAGTTCGCGTGGAGCAGCCGCTCCGCGACGATCCGCGCCAGGTCCGGCTCCCGCTTCAGGAGGGCCTCCACTCCTCGCGGCAGGCCGCCGGAGATGCCGAGCCGCTTGAGCATGCCGGCCTGCGGGGCGCGGCTCTGCGGGGCCCCGAGCCCCTCGATCTCCCAGAGTCCGTCGTTCACCAGGTGCCAGAAGGGAAACTCCGGGCGGACCTGCTTCCGTGGCGGCCCGAAGGCCCGCAGCAGCTTCCCGAGCGGGTCGTGCACCTCGCGCTCGTAGCTGGCCAGCCGCGGCTCGCCGCGAGCCAGGCGTCCGAGGGCGAGCAGCAGCAGGAGCGGCTTGTGCGGGGCGCGTTCCTTTCCGCGACGATGCTGCCGCAGGCTGGCGACCCGGCGCAGGAGCTCTTCCCGGGTCACGGGGCGGTCAGCAGGTGGAGAAAGTCCCTCGCGCGCCGAGGCGGCGCGAAGCGCCGCCGGGGAGGGTCCTCCCTCCCCGCGAAAGACGGCGGAACGGATCGCGCCAGCGATACGGTCCGCCATCCGGTGGGGAAAGGGCCCCGCATCCGCGCGGACGGTGGGGTTCCCCATCGCTTCGAGGACGGATTCCCATGCGGGGCGCCTTGTCCACCGGCTGTCAGCGGAAGCACAGGAACACCGTGAACCACTCTCTCGCGTCGCTCCAGGATTCCTGGACCCGCCAGGCGTCGCCGAGGATGTCGCACACCTCCTCCTCGGTGTACTTGTAGGAGTTCTCGGTGTGGATCGAGTCGCCGCGCCGAAAGCGCAGGGTCTCGCCCGCCACCCGCACCGTCTGCTCGCCGGCGCTCACGAGGTGGAGTTCGATCCGCCCGCGCGCCTCGTTCCAGAAGGCGCGGTGATCCCACCGGTCGGGGACGAAGTCGCCCCGGGCCAGCGCGTTCACGTTGTTCAGGATGTTCCGGTTGAAGGCGGCGTTCAGCCCCCCGGCGTCGTTGTAGGCCCGCTCGATGATCCGTGGATCCTTCCGGCGGTCCACTCCGAGGAGCAGGAACGACCGGGGGCCGGCCGCGCGCCCGATCCGGGCCAGCAGCTCGCTGGCCGCATCGGGCTCGAGGTTTCCGATCGAGGAACCCGCGTAGAGCACGACGAACCGGCCGAACGCGAAGTCGAGTCCGGGAAACAGGAACTCCCGCGACAGGTCGGCGGCCACCGGGATCACCTCGAGGTCGGGGCGGGCGCGGCGGACTTCCGCGGCCTGGCGGAGGAGCGTCTCTTCCGAGATGTCCACCGGCACCCAGGCGGCCGGGGCTTCCAGGCTGCCGAGGACGATGCGCGCCTTCCGGGCGCTCCCCGCCGCGATCTCGGCGAGCACCGCGCGCGGGCCGAACCAGTCGGCGAGGTCCCGGCCGCGCTCGCGGAGGATCGAGATCTCGGCCTCGGTCAGGTAGTAGTCGGGGAGCCGGGTGATCCGGTCGAAGAGAGCCGAGCCGGCGCGGTCGTAGAAGAACTTCGGGGCGAGCGACGGCGGTCTCCCGAGCAGCCCTTCCCGGATCTCGTCCACCGCCCGGCTCCGGGCGAGCGCGAGGTCGGCCATCGCCGGTGGACTGCGTCAGGTGGCCGGACGCCCGGGCGAGGGAAGGAGGCCGGCCCCGACCGAAGCGGATGCGTCGGGCGAACGCCGGGCGACGCCGTTCACCGGCGGCTCATCCGAGGTCGCGGGCGAGACGGATGCCGGAGACCTGCCAGCGCGCCTCCGGCCGGAAGAAGTTGCGGTAGGTCGCCCGGAGGTGGGATCCGGGGCTGAGACAGGAGCCGCCCCGCAGCACCATCTGCCCCGACATGAACTTGCCGTTGTACTCGCCGATCGCCCCCGCGGGCGGCCGGTACCCCGGATAGGGCAGGTAGGCGCTCCCGGTCCACTCCCAGACCTCGCCGAAGAGCTGCGCCGGGCCCGGAGCGGGAGCTTCGAGCGGCGCCGGCCCGAGCCGGTCGTCCTCCAGGAACCCGCCCGCGACCGGAAGCGCCGCCGCCGCGGCCTCCCACTCGAACTCGGTGGGGAGCCGCGCCTCGCGCCAGCGGGCGAAGGCGTCCGCCTCGAAGAAGCTGACATGGCTCACCGGCGCCTCGGGGACGAGCGGCGCCGGCCCGCCGAACGAGAACTCCGCCCATCCGCGCCCGTCGCGCTCCCAGTAGAGCGGCACCTCCCAGCCTCCGGCCGTTCGCGCCTCCCAGCCGTCCGAGAGCCACAGCGAGGGTTCGCGGTAGCCGCCCTCCTCGACGAACTCCCGGTAGTCCCCGTTCGTGGTCAGCCGCGACGCGAGCTGGAACGGCGGAAGCAGCCGCTCGTGGCGCGGACCCTCGTTGTCGAAGGCGAACCCGTCTCCGTCGTGGCCGATCGGGACCACGCCTCCGGGGAACGAGACGAAGCGCAGCGGCGCCGTCGCCGGTGGCGGAACCCGCTCGGCCCGGGGCGCGCGGTAGGCGGGCCGCAGCGGGTTCCGCGACAGCAGGTGCTTCAGGTCGGTGAGCAGGAGTTCCTGGTGCTGCTGCTCGTGGTGGATCCCGAGCTCCACGGTGGCCGCCGTCTCCGGACCGAACCCGGCGGCGAACGCCGCGAGCATCGCCTCGTCCACCGCGCGCCGGTAGTCGAACACCTCCGCCACCGTGGGGCGCGACAGGAGGCCCCGTTCGGGACGGTGGTGTCGCGGCCCCACCCCCACATAGTAGGAGTTGAAGAGCTCGCGGTACTCGGGATGCGCCGGGGTGTAGCCGCTCCCGGGGCGCCCGAGGACGAAGGTCTCGAAGAACCACGAGGTGTGGGCGAGGTGCCACTTCGTCGGGCTGGCGTCGGGCATGGACTGGACCACGAAGTCCTCGGTCTCGAGCGGGGCGGCGAGCCGCTCGGTCTGCCGGCGAACCCGGAGGAACGCCGTGGCGAGCGCGCCCGCTTCCGGCGTTGCCACGGCGCCATTCTCCCCGAACCGCTCGCCGCCGGCGCCGGGGGACGCCGGGCGGGGAGGAAAGAGCGGGGACCGGCGGGAGTGCGGGGAGCCGTCAGGATGGAGGGGATGGGTGTGCGCGGGGGAGCCGGCGTGCGGGCTCGGGCGTCGGGGTTCCGCCGTGCGGGCTCGGGGGTCGGGATTCCGGCGTGCGGGCTCGGGGGTCGGGATTCCGGCGTGCGGGCTCGGGGGGCGGGAT
>CAYGAO010000268.1:0-3856 GCA_964347715.1 uncultured Acidobacteriota bacterium | reverse complement strand
TGACGACCTGATGCTTACAAGGCAACTGCTCTACCAACTGAGCTAAGCCGGCGGGGTCGGTGGCGATGTCTTCCCCATGCCCGGGGCCCTCGAAAGAGGGTCCGTCCCGGCTGCCGGCGGTGTCCGGGACAGGCGCCGCCGCGGGCGACCCCCGACCCCGCTCGCCGCGCGTCCGGGATGCCCCCGGATTGTAGAGAGCGCGCCGAACGGCGGCAATCGGTGTCCTCGTGCACTACCCATGAGACGGTGACCGGCACTCGGCGGGGTTCCGTGGCCGGACGGTTCAAGCCGCCCGGCGAAGCGCACTCGCCCGGATTTCTCACCATCTCCCGGCTGCGGAGGCGGACCGACCGGCATCGACTGCGTTGAACGCGGCCAGGGGGCTCGACGTACCGTCAAGTACTGCGCGCCCTGACTCGCGTTCGCCTTGTCGCTTCCGGCCTCTGCGCGCCCTCGCTTCGCGATCGGGTGAGAAATCCGGGCTCGGGGCAGGCCGGTCAGCCTTCGACCGCCCGCACTCTGACCTCGCCGGACTCGCAACGGACAACGCCGTCGCGATGCTCGACGAGCAACGCGCCGGCGCCGTCGATCCCGCGGGCCACCCCCTCCGTCCACACGCCTCTCGAAAGCACGCGCACCCTCCGGTCGCGAAGCGCGTCCCGCTCGCTCCACCGGGCCGCGAAGGGTGCAAGCCCGCGGTCCCGATACTGCTCGCAGGCATCGAGGATCGCGTTGGCCGCCCGCGAGGCCAGCCGGCTCCGCGCCGGAACCCGGCCGAACTCCCGTGCGAAATCGGTCCACGGCTGATCGATTCGGACGGACTCGTCCGGCGCGAGGTCGAGGTTGAAGCCGACCCCGACCACGCACGCCGCCGATCCCGGTCGGGAATGGCTCGCCTCGACGAGGATCCCCGCGAGCTTGCGGTCTCCGACGACCAGGTCGTTCGGCCATTTGAGCATCACGGGTCCGAACCCGCCGGCGGCGAGCGCCTCGACGAGGGCGACACCGGTGGCCAGAGACAGGCCGCTCAGCGCGTCCGCTCGCGCGGCGAAGCGCCAGGACACGGACAGCGCGAGGCTCTGCCCCAGAGCCGCGATCCAGCGCCGCCCGCGGCGGCCCCGCCCCGCGGTCTGGAGCTCCGCGGCGCAGAGTTCCGGTGCGGCGGCGCCCGCGCGCAGCCGCTCGGCGAGGACCGTGTTGGTGGAGTCGACCGCGAAGCGCAGGTGAACCGCCTCCGGCCGCAATCGGGGCACCGCGCGCAGGATCCGCCCGGCGTCGAGCAGATCGACCGGCCGCGGCAGGGCGACCGCTTCCGACTCGACGACCAGCGCGACCCCGAGGTGCGAGAGCCGCTCGAGCGCCGATTCGAGGGCCGGTCCGTCGATCCCGCACTCGCGCGCGAGCACGGCTCGGCTCCGGGACCGTCCTTCAGCCAGAGCCCGGACGACGGAGGCGGCCGGATCCGGCGCGGTCCGACCGCTCACGGTCCGAGCGATGCGGGTGGGCTGCCGCCGGCCCGCTCCTGTCGCGCGCCGTCCGGACCCCGTCCCCACGGAGCGGACCATGACGGCCCCCGCGGTCCGCGGTGCGTCGAGCCGCCGGTCAACGAAGGCTCCAGGCGGTGTTCCGCCGCCCGAGCACCGCTTCGCCGGGGGTGAGCCAGCGCACCGCCGGATGGCCCCGGGTGCGCTCGATGAAGCGGGCAATGAACGTCCAGGTCGATTCCTCGTGCACCGCATGGTGGGTCAGCATCCCGGTCGGCTCGGCCGGATCCGCCGACCGCCGCCGCCGCGAGGCGAGGTGAGCGACCACTGCGGCGATGGCCCGGTCGCACCCGACGAACCCCCGCCCGCCGCGCCAGTCGACCACGTCGACATGGCAGTTCGTCTGTCCGAGCCCCGGCGCCGGCTCCGCCGCGCGGCGCGGCCCGAACGCGGACAGGCCGCGGAAGCCCGCCCGCGGCAGGGTCGGGATCAGCGCCGGATCGATCCGGTTCCACGGCGGGACGAGCACCGGGAGGCTCCGGGCGCCGGCCAGCTCGCGCAGCTTCCCGAAGCCCTTCGAGAGCTCGGCCGTCACCACCCCGGGCGCGCGGTGGCGCCCGAGCTCCGACTTCTTCTCGCCGTCCGCGGCGTGGCTGTGGTGGGCCCATCCATGCTGCAGCACCTCGGCGCGCGCCGATTCGAGCCACGGCGCGAGGGCGTCCGACGCGAGGGCGGGGATCACCGCGAGCCCCACCGTCACCTCGTGCTCGCGCGCCAGACCCACCAGGCGATCGAGCGCCGGCGCCGGCGCCGCGGCGTCGTCGTCCCGCCACCACAGCGAGGCGACCCCGCCTTCGCCCTGCCACGCGTCGAGCTCCCGCACGAGGTCGGACCAGTCCATTCGTCGATACCCGGAAGATGGCTCAGCTGCGGACACCGCCGCGCCTCACGGCCGTTTCCCCGACGTCCGGCGCCGAGCGCCCGCTTCCACGCCGGGATCCCCGCCGGACGCGGTCCGATCGGTTCCCCGGCGCATCGCTCCCGGCCGGCCGGCGTCTCCCTTCACCGCCCATCGATCGAAGCCTCTCCCTGACCGGCCGAGGGAGCGCCGGCCGTGGCGCGGGCGAGCGCGAGCACCGCGCCGGCGCTCTCCGCGGCGCCGTCGAGCCGGATGCGCGCCCGCGCCACGGAGAGCGCGGTGGCGGCGCGGATCGCTTCGAGCAGCGCCTCGGGCGTCAGGCGATCCTCGTCGATCACCCGCGCGGCGCCCGCCCCGGCGAGAACGCGGGCGCGGATCGACTGCTCGCGCTCTCCGCCGGCGGAGAACGGCACCAGCACCGCCGGGGTGCCGGCGGCCAGGAGGTCGGTGACGGTGTTGTACCCGGCCTGGGAGACGGAGACCAGCGCCCGCGAGAGGATCGAGCAGAAGTCCGCGCGGTTCGGCTCCACGATCACGCTCCCCGCCGCGACCCGGCGCCAGCCCGCGAAGGCGTCCGCGCCGGCGTTCGGTCCGACGAGGATCCGCCATCGGCGGCCGGAGTCCCGGCGCGCGGCGGCGAGGGCGGTCTCCACGAGGCGGTGCGCGACCACCCCACCGCCGGCGGAGACGACGACCTCGCCTTCGCCGACCCCGGGCGGCGCGGTCGGCCCCTCTACCGCCGCGACGTACCCGGTGTAGCGGACGCGCTCCCGGATCCGCTCCGCCTCGGGAAAGCCCGCGTCGAGCGGGACGAAGGCGGGATCTCCGTGCACCAGCACCAGGTCGTAGCACTCCAGGACGCGGTCCGCCACCGCCCGCGCCTTGGCCGGGCTCGACGGCGGCTCCGGCACGTCGCGGACCGAGCCGACCAGCCGGCACTCCGCCGCCCGGGCGCGCTCGACCAGCGGCTCCAGCTCGAAGCGCAGCAGCCTCCGCCCGAACGGATAGGTCTCGGTGACGAGCACGTGCGGCGCGTGCTCCGCGAACGCGGCGAGCAGCCTGTCCCGGCGGGCGGCGCGCCAGGCGTCGTCGACCTCGCGCCCGTGCTCGTCGACGAGCGCGCGGTAGCCGGCGTCCGCGACCCGGGCGGGAGGAAGGGCGGCGAGCCGGGCGCGGCCCAGGTCGAGGTCCGGGGTCTCCATGCCTCCGCTCACGTACACGACGTCCGCTCCCCGCTCGGCGAGGGCCCGCGCGATGGCGGCGGCCCGGCGCTGATGGCCGATCCCCATCAGGTGCTGGACCCAGAGCATCACCCTGGGCGCCGCCGCTGGCGCGCTCACCGGACGGTCATGCGGCGCTCCCCGCCGCCGTCCTTCGCGTTCGAGCCGGACGTCCGGCTCGTCGAGGGGCGCGCACCGCCCCGGTGGCCGCGGCGCACGGGAAATGGCCCGAA
>CAYGAO010000267.1:960-3946 GCA_964347715.1 uncultured Acidobacteriota bacterium | reverse complement strand
CCTGCCTCCGCTGACTGGACGTCGTACCGGTCCGCCCCCGAGACCGCAGTCCAGCTCACCTCGACCTCGCTCGGGGAGACCGCCCTGGCGCTCAGCCCGGTGGGGCGGCTCACCTCGGGCTCCGGGGGCGGCGTGTCGTCCGGCGTGGTCGCGCTCGCCGGCGGCGAGGTCCAGGCCGATCTCTCGCTGCCGTCTATCGTACGGACCTCGAATGAGTAGCGGGTGCTACTGCGCAGCCCGCTGGCTCGGTACAAGGTCGCGCTGCCCACGTCTACCGTCGCTCCCCACGAACCGCCGCTCGCGCGCCGCCGGATTTCATAGCGGTCGGCTCCCGAAACCGGGTTCCACTCGACCCGAATCGCGCTCGGCGAGATCGGGGTGGCGGTCAGGCCGGTCGGAGGTGGCGGGGGGTCAGGATCCGGCGGATCCGGCGGGTCCGTCGTCTCCGCCTCGGTATCACTGTCGAACCCACCATTGTTGCTCGCGGTCACGCGGTATCGATAGGTCGTCCCGGACGACAACCCGGTGTCCGAGTGGGTCTTGCCAGTCTGGCTCTCCACGATCACTACATAACTGCCCGAGCCCCTTTTCCGCTCGATCTTGTAGTTCGGTTCGCACCCGGACGGCAGACTGGCGTTCCGCCAAGTCAAATAGATCCTGCTCGACGACGTTGCCCTGGCGCTCAGGACGAGTCCCGACGGCGCGCGGCAGAAGGTCTTCGCCGAACTCGTATCCCGGGTCTCGCTATCGGCGGTCGCCACCACCAAGTATTGATGGGTCGTATTCGCACTCAGGCCACTGTCCGTGTGGCTCCCGGTCCGCCGACCCTCGAAGATATCGGTGTAGTTACCGGTCGTCTTGCGTCTGACTTCGTAACTGATCCGGCCGTCGCATTCCGGTTCGGGCGCTCGGGTGTGTCCCCAATGGACGATGATCGCGCTCGCCGAAGACGCGGTCGCCGAGACATCCAGAGGAGGTGGGTGGCAAGGACGAGGGGGTATCGGACGAGTGGTCGCGGAGTCCCGAGCCGAATCACCATTGACAGAGATCAGGTATTGATATTCAGTCGCGGAACGCAGACCCGTGTCCAGCCTCGACCCGTTGCGGCCAGCTGCGGGAAGCGAGACCCACGAGCCGGACGGCGCCTCCCGGCGGCGCAGGCTGAGATCCATGTTGCGCGGGAACAGGATTTCCATCTCGATTTCCCATCTGACCCGAATGGACTCATGAGACTCCGTCGTCGCGGTGAAACGCACGATCCGGAAGGTGGCATCCTTGGACACGGTCGCCGAACCCGGTTGTCCCCGGTTCGGTGGCGGCGCGGAATCGGCCTGCTCCTCCCCGGGTCCCGCCGCCTCCATACCGGCCGTTTCCGGGGCCAGAGCAGCGGTAATCCTTCCGGCCGACTCTGAGCGCGACTCCGTCGGCGGTGGCGCCTGAACGGTGGCGGACGGCGGCGACGGAGCCGTCGGCGCCACGAGGGGACGGGGCGCCGTCGGGCTCGGTGGCGCGGGAAGCGAGTCCCCGTCACATGCGGCGATCGTCAGCGCGGCCAGCGGAACCGCGAGTCTCCGCCACTTCCGGGGGCACATCGAGATCGGGCCGTTCATCCCCGTCCTGGCGGCGGGCGAACGCTGCGGCCGGAGCCGCAGCGATACCGTTCGACCGCAGTCGTCTTCGTGGTGACCGGCGGAACCGGCGCGGCCCGGCGATTCCTGTTTTCCGCGGCGCATGATCGAACTTCCCGAACGACGTCAGAACCCTTCGTCGTGGACGGCGCACTCGGTCGGGGAACAGCGGATGAACCTTCCGTAACCGGGGCCCCCGCACACTTGCAGATCCAGCAGCGGTGGCAACGGACCTCCCCGACCGCTCCACCATCGCGCCGTGATCCTGTGGCGTACCCGCTCGCCCAGGTGCTCGACCCGCCAGGCGGTGAACTCACGCGTCCGTCTACGAGTGTTCCAGCCGAAATGTTCGTCCCAGTCCGGAGGCGACAGCCAACCGAGGACCTGCTCCGACTCCATCGGCATCCCGATCTCGAACTCTACCGTATAGCTGATATCCCAGGGAAAGACCAAGTCTTCCAGGGTGTCGCGCGACCAGACCGGCTCCCCCACCTGGACCTCTACGCCGGAGCAGGGAGCCGGTCCGTCCGTGATCTCGACTTCGATCTCGGCCTCTTGCACCTGGATGAAGTGTTCCACATTTGGATCCAGACCCCAGTCCCCCACGACCGGGCGCAGGACCAGCCTTTCCGTTCCCTCCGGCGCCCCGTCCACGCGGGCCAGAAGCGCGAGCTCTACCGTTTTCTCCCCGGTCCCTTTCGTCCGCAGTCCGGTCCGCTTCATCAGCAGGATGTCCTGCGCCGACGCCGTTCCGTAGGATGCCTCGAATCCGATCCATGCGCTTTCGCCCGCGAGCGACGCCAGCACCCGATAACGGACCGGCACCACCACCGTTTCTCCCTCGACGACCTCGAGGGACAGCCGCTCCGGCCGGGCAGTCTCCGGAATCGCCGGTGTTTCGGGTCCCCCGTCCGCGCAGCCCGTCAGCGTCGCCCACACGACGACCGAGCACGGCCACCTCATTCGTCCACCTCCGGCCGCCCGACCGAAATCAGGAACGGACCGGCGCGCTCGCCCGCGCTCACCGCCACCGGCGCGCTCCGGATCGTGTCGAAGATGTGTGGTTCCGCGTCGGACAGCGCCATGTAGAAGTCGAGGCCGCCATCTATCCGTATGGTGTCGTCGAAGACCCAGAGGAGGTATTCGCCGGGGTCCAGGCCCTCGATCCAGAAAGTGCCCGACGGATCGGTGAAGGCCCCCACTCCGAGCCCGACCTGCCCGGTCCCCGGAGCGACCCGCGAGGCGAGAACATAGACCCGTCGCGCCGGTTCACTGCCGACGAACACCGCCCCCCCGGGGGGCCGCGTCGCCTCCCGCCCGCCGGGCCGCGGGGGCCGCACCGCCGCCCCCCCCGCGGC
>CAYGAO010000267.1:0-950 GCA_964347715.1 uncultured Acidobacteriota bacterium | reverse complement strand
AGACGCACCCCGGCTCCGCCACCCAGCCGGCCCGCGGGCGCAGCAACGAAGCCCCCACCTCGTCGTCCAGGCTTGGCATCACATCGATATCCGGCGTTGCCCTCGCAAGAAGCCCGGGGTAACCCCAGATCGGTGAGCGCCACGGATCTTCGAAGCCCTCCCTCCGTGGCGCTTTCGTGTCGAACGGATGGGAGGCCGTATGGTCCAGACCCAGACAGTGTCCGAGCTCATGCATCAGGATACTATCGAAATGGTAGCGCTCCCAAGAGGCAGCCTTTCCGAAAGTGATGACACACCCCGTGATCGCGTATGATCCAGACGTACCTGCAGTGCGCACACCGGCCGCGGCGGTCACCCCGATCCCCCCATAGTGCGCTGGATCGATCTCGTCGTGGACGACGACGATGCCGCGGTGGTCCCGCAACTCTTCGAGGGGCGCCACCGTATCCAGACGCCAGCGGATGTCGGCTCTCTCGACGGCGGTCCACTTCGCCAGGGCCCGCCCCACCGCACCCTTCAAATCCTCGATGCTCAGGAGGTACTCGAAGCCGCCGCGCCCGGCTTCGAGATCGCTCCACCCGTCTTCGGCCAACGCGACCGACAGGGTTCCGCCCGGAGGCCACACCGCCGGATCCCAGAGAAGGCGCCGCTGGTGTTCCGGATCGAACCCGGCGGCAAAGTCGTACAGGAAGGCGTACCCACCACCAGCGGAGACCGAGCCCAGCAGGGCCAGCAGGGCCGCGACGCCCGCGAGTCCGTTCCGGAGCCGGGGGCTCCCGACCTTCGCGGACTCCGTCACCGTTGCGCCTGCGTTCTTCGCCCTGTTCCTGGGAGGCACCCTAGCCTACGGCGCGGCGTTCGCCGCGTACCACCAGAAGGATACCGAAGAGGGCCGCTGTCCTGCCCCCCGGTTTTGTTGGACACTGCATTGGGGGGTGAGATCGAGACGG
>CAYGAO010000266.1:0-4026 GCA_964347715.1 uncultured Acidobacteriota bacterium | reverse complement strand
GTTGCGAGAGCCGCTCCCGCAGAGCGTGCAGTATCATGGCCTCGGCGCGCGCGCCGTCGTAACCGTGGCCGATCCCGCCTCGCCGGGGCCTGCCACCCGAACGCTCCAGGGGTCTCGAACACAGCAGAGCTTCGGAAAATCAATGGCTTGGCAGAGGATCGTAAACCCTCCCGTCCGTCCACCCCGCGGGCGGCAACGACAGGGTCTTCACACGATGAAGACATCCTCATCTCCGATGCCGGGGCCTCCCGGAGGCCCTCCAACATATACTCGCTCGCCGTCGCAGGCGGCGCACAGCCGATAGACGGCCAGCCGGTCCGATCCCGGATCCAGGTGCGCCGTCGCCTCGGCAACCGCGGCGTCCCCGAGCTTTCGGTCAACGGGGAGTTCGAACACGCTGTGCTGCGCGCGGTCGCCGTACGCGTCCAGAACCTGGGCGATCCGGCGCCTCCGACGATCGTCGTGGATGTCATGGCAGACGATGTATCGCGCCACTCGTGCTTACCCCTTCTGAAGCGATACCGGGTCGTAGTGCGCCCTGTCGCGCAGATGGGAAGCCAGCCGGTCGGCTTGCCGTTCCATCACCTTCGTAGCCGTGAGGTCCGCGGCGATTCCCGGCATCGGGGCGTTCAATTACAGCTCCCACTCGCGGAGGAAGCGCCGCAGCGCCCGTCTCTCGATACGGACCCCGCCGCGCTCTTCGTCGGTCTCGAAATGCTCGGGAAGGAATTGGCGGCGATTGCACAGTCGCAGTACCAGGCGGTCCACGACGGGATGACGCAACTCTTCCATCAAGTCGAGAGCGAGGCTCGGTCTTCCGGATCTCGTTGCGTGGAAGAAGCCCAGGTACGGATCGAAGCCTCGGGACTCGAGCAGGCTCGTCAAACGGTTCCCGAGCAACACATGGCCGAAGGAGAGCAGCGCGTTCGCGGGATCCGGCGCGGGGCGCCGCTTTCTGCCGTCGAACCCGACCGGTCCCGAGAAGGCGAGTCCGAGAACGGAAAAATAGCGGCGGGCGCCGTCGCCCTCGATTCCCCGGATCCCGTCCGGAGACGCCACTGTCGCCAACTTGTCCACCGATCGCTGCAGATCCTCGATCGCCTTCCCGAAACGGGGCTCTCCCGGACGGTTCGACCGCAACGCGCGGATCATCGCCACGGCGTTTCGGAGCTTGCCTTCGATGAACGACCGGCTGAGCGCGGCGGCCCGATCCTGATCCTCGGCGAGGCGGAACTGGAGAAGCCGCAGGTCCGCAGTGCGCGAAAGTTGCGGAGTCAGACGGCCGAGGTAGTCGCCTCGGCGAGTAAACCACGATACCGCGATCCCCTGATCGAGGCAAAGACGCATCGCGTCGGAGGTGATGTGCGTCCGCCCGACGAGGCCGACCAACTCCAGGCGATGCGGCTCGACTTCGAGCAGACGGCGGTTCGCCGTCGGGGATCCACCGGGATCCCGATCGACGGTGACCACGAGGGAGCCGACGGCGCGCCGCACGACTGCTCCAGGTTCGGTGACATGGAGCGTCGGCACGGCGTCAGTCGGAAACCGCGCACCTGCGAGCCGCTCTGATCATCGCTTCTGCGTCGGGAAAGCCTTCGCACAACAGGGTTTGGAGTCTGGCGTAGAGGTCTTCCATGGTTTCCTTCACCGTCGGCGCCTGCGTCTCGAAGCCGTGGATGAGGATGCTGTAGTTTCGGCCGGCGAAAAGGCCTCCCGGACCCGCGTCGAAGTCCAGCAGCGTCTCTCCGATGCGTTCCTTCATCTCCTTGAGAAGGCGGGTCGCGACGAATTTCCCAGCTGTAAGCCGACCGTCTCGCCGGACCCCGAAGTTCTCGGAGCGTTTCTTTTGCAACCGGCGTTGTAGCGACCGCACTTCTGACAGGCCCGGGTCGATCGAGGCGCTGTCTACACCCCGGTCGAACAGCGAGATCTGGCCGATGAGTTCCCGGACGCGGTACGCCCGAACCAGGCTGTCCTCGAAAAGCCCATCCCGGATGCGACGGCGTCCGTTCTCCAGCAGATCGCAGGCGACGGCCCGAAGCCGTTCGGCCATGCGCTGGTGGTCCGTCCGTTCTGGCGCCTCGGCCAGGCGCCGCACCCACGCGGCCGCCTCCGCGGTGTCGCCGCTCTCGTCTTCCAGGTGGTCGGCCAGGCTCGACGCCCGGGCGTAATCGAGTCGGTCCCAGGCGCCGTAGAAGGCGGCCTGCCGCCGGAGCCGTTCGCCTTCCTTCGCCAGCTCGTCGAGGAGGCGAGGCGTGTCGGGGAGCAGGGTCGGAACCGCCGCGAAATCGCCGCTCCGCATGAGGCGCCGCACCTCGTCGAGAAGCCGTTTCCCGGTGGCCAGCGCGGTTCGGATCTCGGCGATCTCCTCCAAACCGGGCTGGACCATGCCGCGCTGATCGCGCGCGCCCCGGATGTACCGGAGACGCGGCACCCCGCGCCGGACCGCCGCCAGCACCAGTGCGGCGCTCATGGCCTTCGTCCCGCGGGTGAAGTCCGCGGTGATGGAGTCCGCGTCCCGGCCCGCCCGGATCCGGCCGCCGAGGACCCGGTCGAAGTGGCCGAAGCAGGCGTCGGCGTCGTTCTCCATGCCGTCTTCCGGCAACGCCTCGATCCGGAAGGCGAGGTCGGGAAAACTCGCGGCGAAACGCCTGGCGAAATCCGAGGTGACCGACGAGGGGAGGAGGACGACTTCGGCCCAATCGCCGTCCCGCACGCTCTTTTCGAGCGGTCGGAACAGCGTCGTTTCGAGCTGGTCCGTGTTCCCGGTGCCGACGGTCAGCACCAGAAGGCGGCCGCGTTCGCTCATCGCCGCCGGCGCCCGCGACCGTCGCGCCGGCCCTGCCGCGGGCTGCTCTTCCGGCGCCGCTCTTCGGCCCGCTTCGAGCGGTCCAGGACTGTCTTCGAAGGCCATACGAAGATGATATCCTGCGCGCTCACCGCCCGGACGATCAACTCCACTTCCTCGCCGGCCTTCGCCTCGGCCGGGACCTCCGCGGAGTTCTGGATGTGCCCCTTCCTGTCGCCTTCCAGCAGTTCCGCCTTCCATCCGCCCTTTTTCGTGCGTTCGCCGAGCAGGACGGCAGCCACCCGATCCCCCGGCGAGGGAGCGGTACCGCGCCCCGAATCCGCGCCGGAAACACCTGCCGGCGGCGCCTGCCCGATTCTCGCGTTCGCCTCGATGCGGCGGTCCAGCTCGCGCCCTGCCCTCCGCGGAGAAACCGCTCCATCGCCCGCCGATCCAGGTAGCCCTCGACGCGGGAGAGACGATCCCGGCCGCGACGCCAGAGCGGCTTCATGCCGGCCTCGGGCGGCTTCCAGCCCGGGAGGTCCGCGCCCAGCGGATCGAGGCGCACGATCCGGCCGTCGCCGCTCACCCGCCACAGCGTGGACGGCGCCGGGAAGAGCGCGTCGCCGTCGCGTCCGAACCCGGGTCCGCGGAAACGGACCGCTCCGATGGCGGCGCCGACCGCGCCTCCCGCCGCAGCGGCGGCGGCGCCAAAGGTCTTGCCACTTCGGACTTCGGCGGCCACCCGCCCGAGTTCCACGCCCGCCTTCCGGAGCATCGCCGTCCGGAGCGCTCCCGTGACCGTCTGCGGTCCCGGAAGGACGGAAGTCCCTTGCGCGCGGGGCCCGAACGGGCGGGCGTCCCGGAAGAACAGCGTGTCCAGCGGCTCGATGCGCAGCAGCAAGGATCCACCAGACCCCATCGCGGCGGGGCCGGCGCTACCCATCGCGTCCCCGGGCGACGAACGCCGCCCCCTGACAGAGAGTCGTGAACCTCGCGAGCGCTTCGCTGTCGGGGACTTCCCTTGGTTTCAGCTCCTTGCGGCAGTTCGTCCACCACGCTTCGATCCGCTCGCCGGCATCCTTCCCCCAGTCCGGGTCCTGGATCCGGTTGCCGAGCCGCCGGATCTCGGCGCGCACCGCCGCGGGCGGCAGGGCTGTTCGACCACACCGTGGCAGGGGGACGCTATCGGGGGCGCCGGCTGATCGTGCGCCACTGCCCGAAGAAGGCGCGGAAGG
>CAYGAO010000265.1:0-4037 GCA_964347715.1 uncultured Acidobacteriota bacterium | reverse complement strand
GAATCGCTGGCGCGATCCGTTCCGCCGTCTTTCGCGGGGACGGAGGACCCTCCCCGGCGGCGCTTCTCGCCGCGTCGGCGCGCGAGGGACTTTCTCCACCGCCTGCCGGCGCGGGCGTAGAATTCCGGGAACCCCGGGGCCTGGCCCCGAGTTCCCTCTTCCCCCGTGTCCCCCCTCGCTCCCGGCCTCGACTCCGCTCTCGAGCGAACCCGCGAGGTCCGCGCCGCCTTCGCCGATCGGCTGACCCACGAGCTGGGCCGCGTCGTCGTCGGCCAGCGGGAGGCGGTCGAGCGGCTGCTCGTCGGCCTGCTGACCCGCGGGCATCTGCTGATCGAGGGCGTTCCCGGGATCGCCAAGACGCTCCTCGCGAAGAGCGTCGCCGAGAGCGTCCGGGTCGGGTTCTCGCGGGTCCAGTTCACTCCCGACCTCCTCCCCGCCGACCTGATCGGAACGCTGATCTTCGACCAGCGCGAGGGCGTCTTCGTGCCCCGGAAGGGCCCGGTGTTCACGAATTTCCTCCTCGCGGACGAGATCAACCGCGCCCCCGCCAAGGTCCAGAGCGCGCTGCTCGAGGCGATGCAGGAGCGGCAGGTCACGATCGGCGACGAGACCTGGAAGCTCGACGAGCCGTTCCTGGTCCTCGCGACCCAGAACCCGATCGAACAGGAAGGCACCTACCCCCTGCCCGAGGCGCAGGTGGACCGGTTCATGATGAAGGTGCGGATGGGGTTCCCCTCGCCGGAGGAGGAGCGGACGATCGTCGAGCGGATGGCGAACTTCCGGGTCCCGAGGGTCGAGCCGGCCCTCGGGCCGGAAGAGATCTCCGCCGCGCGGGATCTCGTCGAAAGGGTCCATGTGGACGAGCGGATCCGCGACTACATCCTGTCGCTGGTGCGGGCCACGAGGGATCCCGCGGCCTTCGGGATGGACATCGGGCCGCTCGTCGAACACGGCGCCTCGCCCCGGGCGAGCCTCGACCTGTACCGCGCCGCCCGCGCCCGCGCCTTCCTCGCGGACCGGGACTTCACCGCGCCCGAGGATGTGAAGCACCTCGCGCCCGATGTCCTGCGGCACCGGATCCTCCTCTCCTACGAGGCCGAGGCGGAAGAGGTGGACGGCGACGAGATCGTGCGCCGCGTGCTCGACGCCGTCGAGGTCCCCTGAGGTAGCGGGGCGGAATCTTCGTTCGAGGATCGGCCGTGCCCCTCCTGGCGCCGCTCTTCGCGCCCCGGCGGGCTCCGGAGGCCCCTCCGGGAGTCTCGGCCGCGGAACTCGTGGCGCGGGTCCGGAGGATCGAGATCCGCACCCGGAAACTGGTCGCCGAGGCGCTCGCCGGCGCTTACCTGAGCACCTTCAAGGGCCAGGGGATGGAGTTCTCCGAGGTCCGCGAGTACGCCCCCGGCGACGACATCCGCTCGGTGGACTGGAATGTCACCTCCCGCACCGGGTCGCTCCATGTCAAGAAGTTCGTCGAGGAGCGCGAGCTCACGGTGCTGTTCTGGCTCGATGTCTCGCGCTCGTCGGCCTTCGGCAGCGGCGATTCGTCCAAGCGCGAGGGCGCCGCCGAGGTGTCCGCCGCCCTCGCGTTCTCGGCGATCCGGTCGGGGGACCGGGTCGGGGCGCTCCTCTTCTCCGACCGCCCCGAGATCCGGCTGCCGGCGCGCAAGGGGCGCCGCCACGGGCTGCGGGTGCTGCGCGAGCTGCTCTTTTTCGAACCCGAAGGGCGGGGCACCGACATCGCCGGGGCAGTGAGCCTGCTGAACCGGGTGGTCCGCCGGCGGGCCGCGGTGTTCCTCGTGAGCGACTTCCTCGGCGCTCCCCCGGAGCGCTGGAAGCGACCGCTCCGGGTCGCGGCGCGCCGCCACGACCTGATCGGGGTGCGCGTCAGCGATCCGCGGGAGCGCGAACTGCCCGATGTCGGCCTGATCGAGCTCGCGGACGCCGAGTCCGGCGCCCGCGTTCGCCTCGACACCTCGGACCGCCGCGTCCGCGCCGCGTTCCGGGGCCGCGCGCTCCGGGCGCGGGAGCAGGTGGCGCGGACGCTCGGGGAGATCGGCGTGGATCTCGTCGAGGTCACCACCGGGGAGCCCTGCGACGCGCCGCTCCGCCGGTTCTTCCGGATGCGGGAGAAGCGCCGGCGATGAAGGTTCTCGCCGCCCTCGCGGTCGTGCTCGCGGCTGCCGCAACCCCGGCCCGGGCGCCGCGCGCCGCCGCCGAGGTGGTCGCCGAGCCGGTCGAGGTGGGGGCGGTCTTCGAGGTCGAGATCACCGTGGAGCACGGAGAGGGCGGCGCGGCGGCGCCGCTCCCGCAAGCGGAACCCGGCCCCTTCCGGGTGATCGGGGCGGGCGATCCGGGGCCCGATCCGGCTCCGCCGGGAACGAGCCGCTTCCGGCTGCGTCTCGTGCCCCTCGTCCTCCCCGGAGATCACGAGATTCCCGGGATTCCGGTGGGGGTCCGGTCCGCCGACGGAACGCTGACCGAGATCGAGACGGATCCGATTCCGGTCCGCATCGTGTCCGCGCTGCCGCCCGAGGAAGCGGAGACCCCGGAGGACATCCACGATCTCCGCGGTCCCTTCGCGCTCCCGGCGCCCCCGCGCTGGGGGACGATCGCGCTCGTCCTCGGGGCGCTCGCCCTGCTCGCGGTCGCGGCCTTCCTCCTCTGGCGCCGTCGCCGGTCCCGGGCGCCCGAGCCGGTTCCGCTCCCGCCGCCGGCGGCCGAGGCGGAGGCGGCGCTCGCCCGGCTCTCCGCTTCGGGGCTCCTCGAGGCCGGCGAGGTCGAAGGCTTCTACGAGCGGCTCGCGGCGATCCTGAAGCGCTACGCCGGCCGGCGCTTCGAGACCTCCTGGAGCGAACGGACCACCGGTGAGATCCTGCGGGATCTCGGCGACCGGGCCTCCGGGGAGCACCAGGCGGCGCTGCCGCTGCTCGCCGGAGTCCTCGGCGAGGCGGACCTGGTGAAGTTCAGCGAGCGTCGCTTCCGGCCCGAGGCGGCGCGGTCGCGGTTGCTCGAGGCGGGAGCCTTCCTCGACCGGACCCGGCCGCCGGCGCCGGTGGCGCCGGACGCCTGACAGGCGGTGGAGAAAGTCCCTCGCACGCCGACGCGGCGCGAAGCGCCGCCGGGAAGGGGTGCGGGGAGGGTTCTCCCTCCCCGCGAAAGAGGGCGGAACGGATCGCGCCAGCGATACGGGCCGCCACCCGGTGGGGAAAGCGCCCCGCAATCGCCCGGACGACGGGGTTCCCGATCTCTTCGAGGACGGATTCCCCTGCGGGGCGTTCTATCCACAGGCTGCTGATGCGTCTCCTCTGGCCGGCCGCCCTCGTCCTCCTGGCGCTGGTCCCGCTGCTCGTCCTCCGCGCCCGGCGCCGCGCCCCCCCGGCGGTGCGGTTCCCCGAGGTGGCCGGCCTCGAATCGGTCCCCCGCACGCTTCGGGCGCGTCTCGCGTTCCTGCCGCCGGCGCTCGCGCTGTTCGCCCTCGCGCTCGGGGTGGTGGCGCTCGCCCGGCCGCAGACCGGCGTGGCCGAGGAGACCGGGACCAGCCTCGGGGTGGACATCGTCCTCGCCCTCGATATCTCGTCCAGCATGGGCGCCGAGGATCTCGGCTCCGGGACCCGTCTCGCCGCCGCGAAGGAGGTGCTCGAGGCGTTCATCGAGCGCCGCCCGAACGACCGGCTCGGGGCAGTGGCGTTCGCGCGGAACGCGGCCACCGTGGCCCCGCTCACGCTCGACCACGAGATCGTCTCGGCCCGGCTCCGGGAGGTGGACATCGGCGACATCGCCGACGGCACCGCGATCGGGAACGCGATCGCGGCGGCCGTGAACCGGCTGGCCGGATCCGGGGCGGAGAGCCGCGTCATCGTGCTGCTCACCGACGGGGTCTCGAACGCCGGCGAAGTCCACCCGCTGACCGCCGCCGGCCTCGCGAGCGCCCGCGGCATCCGCGTCTATACCGTCGGCGCCGGGGGCGAGGGCATCCGCGTCGTCGGCCGCTCCCGGATGCAGCGGGCGCCCGGGATCGACGAGGTGACGCTCCGGCG
>CAYGAO010000264.1:0-4045 GCA_964347715.1 uncultured Acidobacteriota bacterium | reverse complement strand
CCCGGCGGCGCTTCGCGCCGCGTCGGCGCGCGAGGGACTTTCTCCACCGCCTGCTGCCGGTTCGGGCGGTCAGGCCTTCCGGCGGGACGGCGGCGCCCGGCGTTCCCCCCGGGCCTCGAAGCGCCCGGACATTCCTCGCCCGGGGGCTCCTTCGACCGCCCCCGAGCGGCGGTGGCGAACGCCCCGTTCCGGGGCGCCGTGGATGTCCGGATCCCGAAGGTAGATCGGCTCGAGCGTGGAGTCTCCCGGGGCCCGGTCGAGGAGGCCCAGCCGAAGCGCGGCGGGTGCGAGCGGCCGGCTTTCGGCGACGACCTCGATGCCGCCGGCGCCGGCGGTGATCTCCCGCTCGTGGCGCCGCGCGCCGGGCCCGGAGATGCGTTCGGCGCCGTGCTCGGCGGCGAATCTTCCCGCGGCGGCGGGAAGGAGCCGCACCGGCCCGACGAGCGGCCGGGCCGGTTCGCCCCGTTCGTACACCGCGCCGAAGAGCTCGCCCCGGAGGGCGTCCACGAGCGCGAGCCGCCGGGGCGGGAAACCCCCGTCCGCGGCGTCGGCGAACGCGGCGGCGTCGAGGCTCGAGACGCCGACCGCCGGCGCCCCGGCGCCGAACGCGAGCCCCTGAACCGTCGCGAGGCCGACCCGGAGGCCGGTGAAGGATCCCGGGCCGCGCGTCGCCACGAAGAGGTTCAGGTCGGCGATTCCGACTCCGGCCCGCTCGAGCGCCCGCCGGATCGCCGGCAGCAGGTTCGCCGCGTGCCGGTTCGCGGGCTCGAAGGTCTCGATGAACGGGGAACCGGCCGTCTCCGGGTCCGCCGCTGCCGGGACGACCGCGACGCTGCCCAGCGAACCGGTCGTATCGAGAGCGAGCGCCGGCCCGCGCGCCGGCGAGGGGGCGGGAGCCGCTTGTCCGGACACGAGCCCGGAATCCTAGGCGTCTCGACGGTCCCGCCGGGGACCCGTCGCGAGACCGGGAGCCGCTCGCCCGGACCCGAGCCCGCAATCCCGGGCGCCGGCCCCGACGCAGGAAGCGGCGCTCGAGCACCCCGGGAGCGGGCGTTCCGCCTTCGGGCGCCGGGCGCCTCGCGCTCGCGTCACTTCGTCCGCCGGCCGTGGCGGCGCCCGGATAGCATCGTGCCCGATGGCTCCCGCTTCCCGCCTCCTGCCCGGGTTCGCGCCCGCGCCCGAGGTCGCGGGACCGCGGCCGGCGACGAAGTCCGCCGTCCGGCGGCGGAGGGGCGACCCCTCGCCGGTGATGCGGCAGTACCTCGACCTGAAGCGCGACGCCGGCGACGCGCTCCTCTTCTTTCGGATGGGCGACTTCTACGAGGTGTTCTTCGAGGACGCCGAGATCGCCGGGAGGGTCCTGAACATCGCGGTCACCTCGCGGCAGGCCGACGGCCAGGGGAAGGCGATCCCGATGGCGGGCGTCCCCCACCACGCCGCCGAGGCCTACATCGCGCGGCTGGTGCGCGCCGGACACCGCGTCGCGGTATGCGAGCAGATGGAGAGCGCCGGGCTCTCGCGGGGGCCGGTCCGGCGCGAGATCGTGCGGACGGTGACCCCCTCGACCTACCTCGACCCGGCGTATCTCGCCGGGTCCGAGGCGAACTACCTGATGGCGGTCGCCGAGACCGTGGTCTCCGGAGCGGGCGGCGGGAAACGGCTCGGCGCCGCCTGGGTGGACCTCTCGACCGGGGACTTCGCCGCGGCCGAGTTCGCCGGAGAGAGCCGTTACCGCGAGTGTGCCGAAGCGATGGCGGCGTTCCATCCGCGGGAGCTGCTCGCCGCCGAGGGAACCCCGCCGAGCGCGCTCCTCGCCGCCTGGGGCGCCGAGCCGCTGCTCACCGCGCGCCCCGAGCTCTGGTTCGGGTTCGAGCACGCCCGGGACACGCTGCTCCGTCACTTCGGAACGATCTCGCTCGAGTCCTTCGGCATCGAGGCGATGCCGGGGGCCACCGCGGCCGCGGGGGCGGCGATCTCCTACCTCGTCGAGACCCAGCGCGGGAGCCTCGGCCACCTCGGAGCGCTTCGCCGCCTCGACACCTCGGGACGGATGCTCGTGGATCCGGTGACCCAGCGGCACCTCGAGATCTTCGAGCCGCTCGCGCCGCCCGGGTCCCCCAGGGGTTCCGGCGGCGCGACCCTCGTCGCCACGCTGGACCGGACCGCGACCGGGATGGGCGCGAGGCTCCTCCGGCGCCGGCTCGCCCAGCCGCTCCTCGACCTGGAGGCGATCCGCGCGGCGCACCTCGCCGTCGAGGAGTGGACCCGCGACCGGAACCTGAGCGCCGCGGCGCAGCGGGCGCTCGACGGGTGCCCCGACCTCGAGCGCCTCGCCGCGCGGATCACCCTCCGTCTCGCCGGCCCCCGCGAGTACCGCAAGCTGTCCGAGGGGCTCGCCGCCGCGAGCGACCTGAAGACGGTGCTCGGCTCGGCCGCGAGCGACCTGCTCGGCGGGGTCGCGACGCGGCTCGACCCGCTGCCCGAGCTCGCCGGGCGCATCCGGGACACCGTCTCCCCCGACGCCCCGGCGCTCGTCCGGGACGGGGGCGTGATCCGCGCGGGGGTCTCCGCCGAGCTCGACGAACTGCGCCGGGTGCGGTTCCACGGACGCGAGTCCATCCGCGACATGGAAGCGCGGGAACGCGAGCGCACCGGGATCGCCTCGCTGCGGATCCGGCACAACCAGGTGTTCGGCTACACGATCGAGGTTCCGAAGGGTCAGGCCCCGCGGGTCCCCTCGGGCTACCACCGCCGGCAGACCCTGGTGAACGCCGAGCGCTATGTGACCGAGGAGCTCGGCGAGTTCGAGGTGCGGGTGGCGCGCGCGGACGAACAGATCCGGGAGCTCGAGGCGCGGCTCTTCGCCGAGCTCGAGGAGGAGGCGGGGCGCGCCGCCGCCCGCGTGCTCGAGACGGCGCACGCCGTCGCCGAGGCGGATCTCACCGCCTCGTTCGCCAGGGTCGCGCTCGCGCGGGGTTATGTGAAGCCGACCGTCCACGAGGGGTTCGCGATCGAGGTCGAAGGCGGGCGCCACCCGGTGGTCGAGGCGCTCGCCGAGGACCGCTTCGTCCCGAACGACCTCGAGCTCGACGAGGAGCGCTTCCTGATGATCCTGACCGGGCCGAACATGGGCGGGAAGTCCACCTTCCTGAGGCAGACGGCGCTCCACGCGCTCATGGCCCAGGCGGGCTCCTTCGTGCCGGCGAGGCGCGCCCGCCTTCCGGTCGTGGACCGCGTCTTCGCCCGGGTCGGCGCCTCCGACGACCTCGCCCGCGGTCGCTCCACCTTCCTCACCGAGATGGAGGAGACCGCGTACATCCTCCACCACGCGAGCGGTCGGAGCCTCATCCTGCTCGACGAGGTCGGGCGCGGCACCTCGACCTACGACGGGCTGTCGCTCGCCTGGGCGATCGTCGAGCACATCGCGCGCAGTCCCGGACTCCGGGCGAAGACGCTCTTCGCGACGCACTATCACGAGCTCACCGCGCTCGCCGAGCGGGAGGAGGGCGTCGTGAACTTCCATGTCGAGGCCCGCGAGCATCACGACGAGATCGTCTTCCTCCGGCAGGTGTCGCCCGGGGGGACCGACCGCAGCTACGGAATCGAGGTGGCGCGGCTCGCCGGGGTTCCGAAACCGGTCGTTCGCCGCGCCCGCGAGGTCCTCGAGGGGCTGGCTCGCAGCGGCGGCGCGGGGGCGCCGAACGAGGGACCGCCGGGCGGCGCGCCGCCGCATCCGGAGTGGCGTCTCGGGGAGCCGCCTCCGGAAGCCGCCGCCGCGCCGGCAGCCGATCCGAACGCGGCGCAGGTCGCCGAGGCGCTCCGGGCGGCGAACCCGGACGAGCTGAGCCCGCGGGAAGCCCTCGAGCTGCTCTACCGGCTTCGGCGAAGACTCTCCGGCGAGGACGAGGCGCCGCCGGGGAGGGTCCGCCCTCCCCGCGAAAGAGGGCGGAACGGATCGCGCAAGCGATACGGGGCGCCATCCGGTGGGGAAAGCGCCCCGCATCGGCCCGGACGACGGGGTTCCCCGTCTCTTCGAGGACGGATT
>CAYGAO010000263.1:0-4084 GCA_964347715.1 uncultured Acidobacteriota bacterium | reverse complement strand
CGTGAGCTACCTCGAAGGGTGCACCGCCCCGGTGCGCGACGAGAACCAGCTCCACGCCGCGGTGGTCGAGCTGGTCGCCCTCGAAGGGGCGGAGATCAAGTACTCCACGGTCCAGAACTGGTACCCCGGCGACAAGGACGGCGTCGGCGGCATCTACAACTTCGTCACCAAGCGGGGCAAGTGCGCCGGTGACCGCTCGCACATCTCGTGGACCCAGGTCGAGACCGGCTCGGCGATCACCTGGAAGTATCCGAGCTGCATCCTGCTCGGCGACGACACCGTCGGCGAGTTCTACTCGGTCGCGGTCACCGCGAACCACCAGCAGGCCGACACCGGCACCAAGATGATCCACATCGGCAAGAACACGAAGAGCACGATCATCTCGAAGGGGATCTCGGCGGGACACGGGCAGAACACCTACCGGGGCCAGGTGAAGATCCTCCCCCGCGCCGAGAACGCGAGGAACTTCTCGCAGTGCGATTCGCTGCTCATCGGGCCGGACTCGGGAGCGCACACCGTCCCCTACATCGATGTGGCGAATCCGGGCGCGCAGCTCGAGCACGAAGCCTCGACCTCGCGCATCGGCGAGGACCAGCTGTTCTATTGCCGCCAGCGCGGGATCGATCCCGAGGAAGCGGTTTCCCTCATCGTGAACGGTTTCGCCCGCGAGGTGCTCTCCGAACTCCCGATGGAGTTCGCGGTCGAAGCGCAGAAACTCCTCGGCGTGAGCCTCGAGGGAGCGGTCGGATGAGCGAGAACCTGCTCGAGATCCGCGGCCTCCAGGTCGAGATCGCGGGCAACCGGATCCTGCGCGGCCTCGACCTCGAGATCCCCCTCGGCGAGACCCACGCGGTCATGGGGCCGAACGGCTCGGGAAAGAGCACGCTCGCCCAGGTGATCGCGGGACGCGAGGACTACGAGATCACTGCCGGTTCGATCCGCTACCGGGGCGAGGACATCGCCGAAGCGCCCCCCGAAGAGCGCGCCCGGCGCGGGATCTTCCTCGCCTTCCAGTACCCGGTCGAGATCCCGGGAGTGAACAACACCTACTTCCTGAAGGCGGCGGTGAACGAGGTCCGCAAGCACCGCGGCGAACCCGAGCTCGACGCGGTCGACTTCCTCGAACTGATGCGCGACCGGGTGAAGCGGCTCGAGCTCGATACCGATCTCCTGAAGCGGCCGGTGAACGAGGGTTTCTCGGGCGGCGAGAAGAAGCGCAACGAGATCCTCCAGATGAGCGTGCTCGCCCCCACGCTCGGCGTGCTCGACGAGACCGATTCCGGCCTCGACATCGACGCGCTCCGGGTCGTCGCGGACGGCGTGAACCGGATGCGCTCGCCCGAGCGGTCGTTCCTCGTGATCACCCACTACCAGCGCCTGCTGAACCACATCGTCCCGGACCGGGTCCATGTGCTGCAAGAAGGCCGGATCGTCGAATCCGGCGGCGGCGAGCTCGCGCTCCGCCTCGAAGCCGAGGGGTACGCGCGGGCCGCGGCGCCGGTTGCCGGGTGAGCGTGGAGTTCTCCCGGGGCTCCGCCGAGGCCCACTACCGCGGCCAGGTTCGGGACGATGCGGACGGAGCCCGCCGGAGCGAGGCCGTCCGGCGCTTCTTCCGCGAGGGGGGCTTTCCCACCGGCGCCGACGAGGAGTGGCGTTTCTCCGATCTCGACATCCTCGGACGGACCGCGTTCTCGCCGTCCGGGAGCTCGGCCGAACCGCGCGACCCACCGGAATGGACGCGGGGCTTCGAACGGCGCGTGCTCCTCTGGGAGGGCGCCCGCTGCCACACCGGCCCGATCCCCCCGGCGAAGGGCCTGCGGCTCGACGCCGTCCGGCGGCTTCCCGACGAACCGGCGGATGCCGACGGCCTCGATCCGAATCCGCTCGATGCCCTGAACATCGGGCTCTTCGACTGCGGTTTCCTCGTATCGGTCGAAGCCGGATGCAACGCCGGACCGGTCCTGCTCCATTCGATGCGGCCGGGAGGGCGCGGCGAGCGGCCCCGGATGCTCCAGCCGCGGTCGCTGGTCGAACTCGGCCCGGGAAGCCGCGCCACCGTGTTCGAGGTCCACGCCAGCACCGACGGATCGCGGGGCGCGGTGCGCTGGACGAACCCGAGCACGATCTGCCGCGTCGGCCGGGACGCCGAGCTCCGCTATCTCCGCGTCGAGCTCGAAGGGAAGAACACGATCCACACCGCGCGGACGACGTTCCGGCTCGGAGCGAACGCCCGCGTCTCCAGCACCGTGCTCTCGCTGGGACGGGGGCAGTCGCGCGACGACACCGCCGCGCTCTTCGAGTCGGAGGGCGCCGAAGTCGACCTCGCCGGCCTCTTCCTCGGGCTCGGCACCGGCAAGGCCGACCACCACACGCTCGTGGTCCACCGGGCCCGCCACTGCTCGAGCCGCCAGCTCTACAAGAACGTGCTCGCCGGCCGGTCGCGCGCCGTCTTCGACGGGCGGGTCGTCGTCGCCCCCGGCGCCATCGGGACCGACGCCCGCCAGACGAACCGCAACCTCCTCCTCTCCGGGGGCGCCCGGGCGCACGCCCAGCCGCGCCTCGAGATCAACGCCGACGATGTGAAGTGCGCGCACGGCGCGGCGATCGGACGGCTCGACGAGGAGGCGCTCTTCTACCTGCGCTCGCGCGGGCTGGGGCGGCTCGACGCGCGCGAGATGCTCGTCCGGGCGTTCGCCGGCGAAGTGATCGAGCGCGTTCCGGTGAGCGCCGCGCGCGGGCTCGCGGAGGACGCGCTGGCCCGCCTCCGCGGGAGCGGCGGCTTCCCGGAATGACCCCTCCCACCTACGACCTCGAACGGGTCCGGAGCGACTTCCCGATCCTGAAGGAGCAGGTTCGCGGCCGCCCCGTCGCCTACCTCGACAACGCCGCGAGCGCCCAGAAGCCGCGGCCGGTCCTCGACGCGATCCGGAACCTCTACGAGACCGCCTACGCGAACGTCCACCGCGGGGTCCACCTCCTCTCGGAGCGGGCCACCGACCGCTACGAGAGCGCGCGCCGCCGAATGGCCGCCTTCATCGGCGCGGACTCGCCCGAAGAGATCGTCTTCGTCCGGGGCGCCACCGAGGGGCTGAACCTCGTCGCCTCGAGCCTGGGCAGCCAGGTGCTCGAAGCCGGCGACGAGATCCTGCTCACCGGGATGGAGCACCACTCGAACATCGTGCCCTGGCAGCTCGCGGCCGCGCGGGCCGGCGCCCGGGTGGTCGCCGCGCCGGTTACCGACTCCGGCGAACTGGACCTCGACGGCTTCGCCGCGCTGCTGAACGACCGCACGAAGATCGTCTCGGTGGTCCATGTCTCGAACACCCTCGGCACCGTGAATCCGGTCGCGGAGATCGCCCGGCTCGTCCGCGCCCGGGGCGCCTTCTTCATCCTCGACGGCGCCCAGGCGGCCCCGCACCAGAAGATCGCGCTCGCCGAACTCGACTGCGACTTCTATGTCCTCTCCGGCCACAAGATGTACGGGCCGTCGGGAATCGGGCTCCTCTGGGGCCGGCGGCGCCTGCTCGAAGCGATTCCCCCCTACCAGGGCGGCGGCGAGATGATCCGCTCGGTGAGCTTCGCCGAGACGACCTACGCGCCCCCTCCCGCGAAGTTCGAGGCGGGGACGCCGAACATCGCCGGCCCCGCCGGGCTCGCCGCCGCCGCCGACTACCTCGAAGACCTCGGCCTCGACGGCATCGGTCGCCACGAGGAGCGGCTCCGCGAGCGAGCCGAAGCGGGTCTCGCCGGGATCCCCGGGGTCCGCCTGATCGGGACCGCCCCGCGGAAGGCGGCGGTCGTTTCCTTCGTCGTCGAAGGAGTCCACCCGCACGACCTCGGCACGCTGCTCGACCAGCAGGGCGTCGCGGTGCGGACCGGCCACCACTGCACCCAGCCGCTCATGGACCGCTTCGGCGTTCCCGCCACCACCCGCGCGTCGTTCGGGCTCTACAACACCGAGGACGAGGCGGACCGGCTCGTCACCGGCGTCCGCGCCGCCCTCGACATCTTCCGCCCGTGAACCCCCTCCACAGCTTCCGCCCGTGAACCCCCTCCACTCCCGCCACCCGGGGACACCGCCCGC
>CAYGAO010000262.1:0-4128 GCA_964347715.1 uncultured Acidobacteriota bacterium | reverse complement strand
CACCGGGTCCCATCGCAGCTCGACCGTGGTCTCCGAGGCGCTCGCCGCGAAGTTCTCCGGCGCCGAAAACGCCAGCGTGACCGCCGATACCTCGGGTGCCCAGTCCGACTCCGTCCTCCCCGCTATCGCCCGCACCCGGAAGGCGTAGGAGGTCTCCGGCGCGAGCCCGGTCTCCTCGTGGCGCGTCCCCGTCACCCGCACCGAACCCGGGTCGTGGACCCGGTCCACCTCGTAACCGTCCGCACCGACGACCGGATCCCAGCCGACCTCCACCGAGAACGCCGAGGTCGCTTTCGCCCGCAGGTTCTCCGGCGGCATCACCCTCGCTGTCCGCGCCGGGATCGCCGGGCTCCATGCGGAATGCGCGCTCCCCAGGGAAGACCGAACTTCATAGGAATAGGCGGTGTCCGGCGTCAGGCGCTCGTCGGTGTGACTCGTGACTTCGCCGACCGCGATCACCGCGCCGCCGTCCCGCCGCAGCTCGTAGCCCTCCGCCTCCGCCACCGCGTCCCAGGCGAGGCTCACCGCGGTGGCAGTCTGTCCGGTTACCGTCAGGTTCGCCGGGATCCCGAGTGCGGCGGTAGTCACGCTCAGCGCCGGCGCGCTCCACTCCGAGGGCCGGCCTTCCGCCGGGACCGTCTGGATCTGGTAGCGGTAGGTCGTCGCCGGGTCGAGGCCCCCGTCCACGGCGCTCGTCGTCTCCGCGGTGAAGCTCTCCCAGTCGCTCTCCCCGCTGGCCGCCCGGCGGATGCGGTAGCGATCCGCGCCGCTCACCGCATCCCAGCCCAGGGCCACCGTGGTCGCCGTCGCCCCGGTGGAGCGGAAGTTCGCCGGCGGCTCCGGGTCCGGGCTCCGGGTGGTCGCGCTCACCGAGGCGGTCCAGTCCGAGGTCCGGCTCCCGGCCACCGTCCGCAGCTGAAAATCGTAGAGCGTCGCCGCCGCCAGGCTGCCGACCAGGTACTCGGTCGCAGACCCGACGTTCACCGGCGAACCCCAGGAACCGCCATCTTCGCGGTAATGGAGGTCGTAACGGTCCGCCCCGGAGACTGCGTCCCAGGTCACCCGGACCGAGCTCGCCGACTCCTCGTCCGCCTCCGGGTTTCCCGGGGGCTGCACATCGGTGGTGGCGCTCACCGAGTCGGTCCAGCCCGAGGTCCGGCTCCCGTCCACCGCGCGCACCCGGAAGCGGTACGGAGTATCGGCAATGAGCCCCGTGTAGTCATGGGAGGTCCCGGCGCCCGCATCCTCGGGCTCTATCCAGGAACCGCCTGCCTCCGTTGACTGGATGTCGTAGCTGTCCGCCCCCGAGACGGCACTCCAGGTCACCTCGATCTCGCTCGGGGAGACCGCCGTGGCGGTCAGCCCGCTCGGACGGCTCACTTCGGGCTCCGGGTCCGGCGTGAAGTCCCAGGGGGTGTCGCTCTTCGACGAGGTCCAGGCCGAGGTCTCGCTCCCATCTATCGTGCGGACCTGGAACGAATAACGGGTACTCCTGCGCAGCCCCGTGACTTGGTACGAGGTCGCGTCGCCCACGTTCAGGGGCTCTCCCCAGGGACCGCTCTCGCGACTCCGCCGGATTTCATAGCGGTCCGCCCCCGAGACCACATCCCAGCTCACGCGGATCGCGCTCGAGGAGATCGCGGTGGCGCGTAGGCCGCTCGGGGGGCTCACTTCCGTGGTCGCATCTTCCGCGGAGGTCCAGGCCGAGGTGTCGCTCCCACCTACCGTGCGAACCTGGAATTCATAGCGGGTGTTGCCGCGCAGCCCGCTGGCCCGGTACGAGGTCACGGTGCCCACGTCCACGGGATCTCCCCAGGAACCGCTCTCGCGCTTCCGGATTTCATAGCGGTCCGCCCCCTGCACTGCATTCCAGGTCACGCGGATCGCGCTCGAGGAGATCGCGGTGGCGCGTAGCCCGGTCGGGGGGCTCACTGGGCCCCACGTGGTCGCATCTTCCGCGGAGGTCCAAGCCGAGGTGTCGCTCCCACCTACCGTGCGAACCTGGAATTCGTAACGGGTATTGCTGCGCAGCCCGCTGGCCCGGTACGAGGTCACGGTGCCCACGTCCACGGGATCTCCCCAGGAACCGCTCTCGCGCTTCCGGATTTCGTAGCGATCCGCGCCCGGCATTGCATTCCAGGTCACGCGAATCGCGCTCGCGGAGATCGCGGTGGCGGTCAGCCCGGTCGGAGGGATCACTTCGGTCTCGGGAGGGGGAGTGGTCGCGGAGGTGGAATCAGAATCGTCGTTAGCGGTCAGGTAGTACTCATACTGAGTTTCCGGTTGCAGCCCGGTGTCCAGTCTCGACCCGTTGAGTCCCGCCACCGGCAGCGAGACCCACGTGCCGGACGATGCCTCCCGCCGGCGCAGACCGAGCTCCAGATTGCGGTCGTAGGTGATGTCGCGTGTGATTCGCCACTCGACCCGGATGGATTCGGGAGACACCGCCATGGCAGAAAATGACTCTATCGTGTAGATGAGTTCGACGTCATGAGGCCCGGTCCCCGAGTCGGGTTCTTCTCCGTTCGGCAGCGGTTCGGAACCGGCGCTCTCCTCGCCCGGTCCCGCCTCCCGACCGGCCATTTCCGGCGCCAGAGCAGCGGCGACCGTTCCTCCCGGCTCCGAACGCACATCTGTCGGCAACGGCACCTGACGCGTTGAGGACGGTGGCGCCGGAACCGTCGGCGCCACGAGGGGACGGGGCGCCGTCGGATTCGGTGGCGCGGGGAGCGAGTCGTCGCCACATCCTCCGACCGCCAGTGTGGCCAGTGCTGTCGCGAGCATCGCTCGCTTCGGATGAATCACGAGAAACATGCCGGTCATCTCTTCCAGAACCGCGGGTGAACGCTGCGACCGGAGTCGCAGGTCAGAAACCTTCCTCGTGAACGGCGCACGCGGTCGTGGAGCAACGGACGAACTTTCCGTAGCCGGGGCCGCCACACACCTGCAGTTCGAAGCGTGGAGGCTCGTCGCTGCCGTCCCTGTCGCCATTCCACCATTGCGCCGTCATCTGGTGGCGTACCCGGTGGCCCAGCGACTCGACCCGCCAATCGTTTAGCGTCCGCGTCCGTTCGTAGACCAGGGGTGAGCTCTCCCACCCATTGAAGTCGGCGGGCTCGATCCACTCGATTACAGATTCCGACGCCGGCGCCACGACCTCGATCTCCGAGGTGTAGACGCGGAAGTTCGCTGCTTCCGCGGCGTCCCGCGACACGCTTGGCCGCGACAGGCGTGGCGACTCCCCCACCCGGACTTCCACCTCGGAGCAGGGGGGTGGTTCATCCTCGATCACGACTTCGATTTCGGCATCGCGCACCTGGATGGTCTTGATGGTCGGGTCCGGGTTGTACCACACCACCGGGCGCAGAACCAGCGTCTCCGCTCCCTCCGTCGTCCCGTCCCTCAGGGCCCGCAGTCCGAGTTCCACCGTGCCCTCCCCAACACTATCCAGTGGCACCGCGGTCCGCTCCATCAACAAGATGTCTTCTGCCGATGCCGTCCCGTACGACGCCTCCAGCCCGATCGTTGCGTTATCGCCATACAGCGGCAGCGGCCACAGCGGCTGCGACACCAGGTAACCGACCGGAACCGCCACCGTTTCTCCCTCGACGATCTTCAGCAAAAGACGCACCGGCTCGGTAGCCGTCGGGGTCGCGGGCGGTTCCGGCCCCGCGGCGGCCGGAGCCGCCGGCGGTGCCGGCCCCCTGTCTCCGCAGCCCGCCAGCGCCACGATTGCCAAGATCGAGCCGCGCCACCTCATTCGTTCACCTCCGGTCGCCGGACCGGAATCACGAGCGGACCGGCGCGCTCGCCCGCGCGCACGACCACCGGCGATCTCCAGATCGTGTCATGGATGTGGGTTTCCGGATCCAGGTGCCGCAGCGCACGGAAACTTCTCCATCCTTTTCTCAGAGCGCGATCGAAGACCCAGAGGACGTACCTGCCCGGGAACAGACCCCGAATATCGAACGTGCCGTGCCGACCGGTGTGGACGCCCACGCCGGCCCCGACCTGTCCCGTTTCGGGAGCGACTCGTGCGGCCAGGACATAGACCGCCTGCGCCGGTTCACCGCCGGCGAACACCGCCCCCCAGATGCTCCCCGTCTCCTCCAGCCAACCCGCCCGCGG
>CAYGAO010000261.1:0-4234 GCA_964347715.1 uncultured Acidobacteriota bacterium | reverse complement strand
CCCCGGCGGCGCTTCGCGCCGCGTCGGCGCGCGAGGGACTTTCTCCACAGCCTGCCAGGGGACCGCGACCGGTCAGAAGACCCATCATGGAAGGAACGACGACCCCCGGGCGGCTCTCGCCAGGGGCGAGGTAGCAGGGAGACGGAAGAAATGCCACGGTCGATTCGCAAGGGCCCCCACATCGAGGAGAGTCTGATCCGGAAGGTCGAGGACGCGCACTCGGCGCGCCGGCAGACGATCATCAAGACCTGGTCGCGCCGCTCGACCATCGTCCCGCAGATGGTGGGGCTGACCTTCGCGGTGCACAACGGCCGGAAGTTCATCCCCGTCTATGTGACCGACAACATGGTCGGCCACAAGCTCGGGGAGTTCTCGCCGACGCGGACCTTCAAGGGGCACAAGGTGAAGACCGAAAGGTCCCGGGGCCGAGCGTGATCGGCGGGGGGCCGGCCTCGGGCCGGATGGGAAGCTCGACGCGGAGACTCGACGCGGAGGCAAGGCGATGACCTGGGCAGTGGCGCGGGCGACGGCGGTATCCGGATCGGCGCAGAAGGCCCGGCTGGTCCTGGACCTGATCCGCAACAAGCCGGTCGGGGATGCGATCTCGCTGCTCGAGAACACGAATCGCGCGGCGGCGAAGCCGATCGAGAAGGTGCTGCGCTCGGCGATCGCGAACGCCCAGACCCGGGCGCTGGCGGATGCGAGGCCGATCGACGAGGGACAGCTCGTCGTGGCCGAGGCCTTCGCCGACGAGGGGCCGGCGCGCACGATCTCCCGCAGCGGGCGCCGGGCGCGGATCCGTCGGATCCGTCGCCGGACGACGCACTACACGATCCGGGTCGAGGTTCCGGACGAGGACTGAGGAATGGGGCAGAAAGTACATCCGCACGGCTTCCGGCTCGGGTACAGCAAGACCTGGCGGTCTCGCTGGTTCGCCTCCGGTTCCTACCGGGATTCGCTGCACGAGGACCTGCGGGTCCGGCGTCTGCTCAAGCGGCGCCTCTACCACGCCGGGATCTCGCGGGTCGAGATCGAACGCCCCGGCAACAAGCTGAACATCTACATCCACACCTCCAGGCCCGGCATCATCATCGGGCGCAAGGGCACCGAGGTCGAGAAGCTCACTGCGGATCTCCGCAAGCGGACCGGAAAGGAAGTCCACATCCGCCCGCTCGAGGTCATCAAGCCGGAACTCGATCCGCAGCTCGTCGCCGAATCGATCGCGCTGCAGCTCGAGAAGCGGATCGCCTTCCGCCGGGCGATGCGCAAGGCGGTCGAGAACACGATGCGCAACGGAGCCCGGGGAGTCCGGATTCGCTGCGCCGGCCGTCTGAACGGCGCGGACATCGCGCGGGCGGAGTGGTATCTCGAAGGACAGCTCCCGCTGCACACCCTCCGGGCGGACATCGAGTACGGGCTCGCCGAGGCGTTCACCACCTACGGTCAGATCGGCGTGAAGTGCTGGGTCTATCGCGGGGTCAGCGACCTCGTGAAGCGCCAGCAGCAGCGCCCCGGGCAGCCGGGAGCTCCGGGTCGGCAGGCGCCCGCGGATCCGGACGAATCCGCGTTGCCGGATCCGCCGAGGGCCCCGGAACCGGCTGCCGGAGCGGCCGGCCGGGCGAACCGGGGAAGGAGCACCTGAGAGGGCCGACATCATGTTGATGCCGAAGAAGACCCGGTACCGCAAGCAGCAGCGCGGCCGGATGCGCGGCAAGGCGTGGACCGGCCAGACGGTCGCGTTCGGGGACTACGGGCTCAAGGCGCTCTCGCCGGGTTGGGTGACGAATCGGCAGATCGAGTCCGCCCGGGTGGCGATCACCCGTTTCGTCCGTCGCACCGGGCGCGTGTGGATCCGGGTGTTCCCGGACAAGCCGCTCACGAAGAAACCCCAGGAGACCCGCATGGGCAAGGGGAAGGGCGGCCCCGAGCAATGGGTCGCCGTCGTGCGTCCGGGCCGCGTGCTGTTCGAGATGGAAGGCGTCTCGAAGGAACAGGCGGTCGAGGCGATGCGGCTCGCCAGCCACAAGTTGCCGGTGAAGACCCGCTTCGTGGGCCGCTTCGAGGAGAACCCGTCGTGAAGGCGGCCCGGATCCGGGACATGACCCACGACGAGCTCGTGCGCAAGCAGGGCGAGGTCGCCCGCGAGCTGTTCGACGCCCGGCTCGAGGCCGCGACCGGACAGCTCGGCCATACCCACCGCGTCGGTATGCTGCGGCGCGAACTGGCCCGCCTCCTGACGATCCGCCGGGAGCGCGAGCTCGCCGCCGGGGCGGAGGGTCCCGGGGCGGGGGGCCGCTGACGCCCGGGTCCGGGCGAAGAAGAGTCATGCCAAAGCTGATCAAGACCGGAACGGTCGTCGGGAATCGGGCGGAGAAGACGGTGACCGTGCTCGTCGAACGCCTCGTCCAGCACCAGCTCTACAAGCGCCGGTTCAAGAAGTCCACGCGGTTCGCCGTGCACGACGAGCGGAACGAGTGTCGCGTGGGGGACCGGGTCCAGATCGAGGAGTGCCGTCCGCTCTCCCGGACGAAGCGTTTCCGCCTGTTGCGGATCGTGGAGCGCGCGTCATGATCCAGATGCAGACCGTCCTGCAGGTCGCCGACAACTCCGGCGCCCGCCGGGTCACCTGCATCCTGCCGCTCGGCGGCGGGGTCGGACGGATCGCGCGGCTCGGCGACGAGATCACGGCTTCGGTGCGCGAGGCGGCGCCCGGAAGCGCCGTGAAGAAGGGGACGGTGGTGCGAGCGGTCATCGTCCGGACCCGAAAGGAACACCGCCGTCCGGACGGTTCCTACATCCGGTTCGGTGACAACGCCGCCGTCCTGATCAACGAGCAGCGGGAACCGACCGGCACCCGGGTCTTCGGGCCGGTCGCCCGCGAGCTGCGCGAGCGCCAGTACATGAAGATCGTCTCGCTCGCTCCGGAGGTGCTCTGACCGTGCCGAAGAAGCGCGTGAAGGCGAAGCCGCGGCGGATGCACCTGCGGAAGAAGCGCGTGAAGGCGAAGCCGCGGCGGATGCACCTGCGGAAGAACGATCTGGTGCATGTCGTGGCGGGGGACGACCTCGGCAAGACCGGGCGAGTGCTGCGGGTCTTCGCCGGGAGCGGCCGGGTGCTCGTCGAGGGGATCAATCTGATCAAGCGGCACACCAGGGCGAACCCGCGCCAGAACATCAAGGGTGGCGTCGTCGAGCGCGAGGCGCCGATCGCGTTCAGCAACGTGATGATCGTGGACCCGGAGACGAACCGGCCGACCAGGATCCGGCGCACCCGGCTGACCGACGGGCGCCGGGTACGGATCAGCGTCCGCTCGGAGGGGGTCATCGACAAGTGAGCCGTCTGCTTTCCCGGTATCGGGAGACGATCGCGCCGGAACTCCGTGCGAAACTGGCGATCCGGAGCGTCCACGCGGTGCCCCGGGTCACGAAGGTGGTCGTGAACATGGGGGTGGGCGAGGGCTCGCGCGAGCACAAGTTCATCGACGCCGCGGTCGCCGACCTGACTGCGATCACCGGACAGCAGCCGGTGGTCACCCGCGCCCGCAAGTCGATCGCGAACTTCAAGATCCGCGACGGGATGCCGGTCGGCGCGCGCGTCACCCTGCGGGGCGTGCGGATGTACGAGTTCCTGGACCGGCTCATCAACATCGCCCTTCCCCGGGTGCACGACTTCCGGGGCGTTTCGGAGAAGGCCTTCGACGGCCGGGGGAACTACACGCTGGGGCTGACGGACCAGTCCGTCTTCCCCGAGATCGACTATTCGAAGATCGAGAAGACCCGCGGGATGAACATCACGATCTGCACGACCGCCGCCCGGGACGACGACGCCAGGGAACTGCTCCGTGGTTTCGGAATGCCGTTCGCGCGTCGGGAAGCGTGAGCCGCGCGGGGATTCGGGAGATGTCGTTTTGGCGAAGAAATCACTGATTGCCAAGGCCCGGGCGCGGCCGAAGTTCCGGGTGCGGCGATACAACCGCTGCCTGAGCTGCGGGCGGGCGCGCGCGTTCCTCCGGAAGTTCGCGCTCTGCCGCCTGTGCTTTCGCAAGTTGGCGCTGGCCGGGGAGATTCCCGGCGTGATCAAGGCCAGCTGGTAGCATCCCGTGGACAGACAGCCGGTGGACAGACAGCCGGTGGACAAAGCGCCCCGCATGAGAATCCGTCCTCGAAGAGATGGGGAACCCCGTCGTCCGGGGGGATGCGGGGCGCTTTCCCCACCGGGTGGCGGCCCGAATCGC
>CAYGAO010000260.1:0-4240 GCA_964347715.1 uncultured Acidobacteriota bacterium | reverse complement strand
GACCCGAAGGGCGCGCCGATGCCTCCCGGGGGAACGCCCCTCCCAACCCCCGCGGCGGGTCCCCCCCGCCCCGCCTCGAAGGGCGCGCCGATGCCTCCCGGAGGAACGCCCCTCGCGGCGCCTCCCCGCCGCTCCGCGCCGGAGTCTCCGGGGGGCGCCTCGAGACCGGGAGGAGGCGCCCAGGCCGGCTTCACGCTCGTCGAGGCGGTCTTCGCGCTCGGGCTCACCCTCGTCGTGAGCGCCGGATTCCTGCTGTTGCTGCGCCACGGGCGCGTCTCGCTGAACCTCCACCCCGAGGTCTCCGCGATGCGCCTCGACGGGCGCGCCGCGCTCGACCGGATCGCGGCGGACCTCGTCCGGGCGGGTTCGGGATTTCCGGTGGAGGTCCCGCTGTTCACCGATCTGGCGCCGGCGGGCGACCGCGACCCTGACGGCCTCGATTTCCTCGCGGCTCCCGAGCGCCTCGCCGATGCCTCGTTCGAGCCGGTGATCGCCTTCGACGGCTCCGTCGCCACCCTCGCGGTTCCCGAATCCGGCCTCGCTGCCTCCCCCGGCTCGCCGGACCGGTGGGCGCTCGTCTTCAACGACGACGAGATGACCCCGCGCTGGGTCTTCGGGCGCGTCACCTCGGTCTCCGGAGGAGGGGCAGGGTCAGCGACCGCCGCGGTGAAGCGGACGCTGACCCGCGCTACCGCTCCCGGCGACGCGCCGACACCCGCCCCGGGAGCCCGGGTGCGGATCGCCGCCGCGCCCGGCGCCTGGCACCAGCACTTCCGGAGCAGCGTGGACGCGGACACCTTCGCGCCCGGAAGCGGCGGCGGCCTGATCGAGCGCGGGCTCCAGAGCCTGCTCGGGGGGGTGATCCAGGCCGCTCTCCCGGCGGTCTCGGCGCCGGCGCTGAACGGCCTCACCGACCAGGTCGTCGGCCAGGTGCTCGAGACGGTGAAGAAGCGCCGGGGCGCCAGGAACGGGGTCGTCCAGACGAACGAGGAGGACACCGGGGGATACGGGCTCTTCGGCCTGGGTCAGCCCGGAGTGGTCCCGGTGTCGCGCATCCGCTACCGGGTGCGCGACGCGCGGCCGGGCGACGGTGACGGACGCCGGGTCCTGATGCGCCGCGTGAACGAGGAACCGCCCCAGCCGGTCGGCTTCGTCGAGGACCTGCAGGTGCGCTATCTGACGGGCGAGAACGCGGACACCTTCCACGATTCCCCGCCGGGCTTCGTCGGAGACATGCGGACGGCGGCGCACCTCGGAAACCACATCGTGCGCGCCGTCGAGGTCGCGGTCCGGGTCCGTTCCGTCCGCGCCGGAATGTCCGCCGCCCCGGGAGCCGGCGCGGAAGCGCCCGGCTCGGGCCCGCAGTTCCTCACCCGGACGTACCGGCGCCGCATCGGGCTGCGGATTCGCGCCCACGGGGTCGAGCGGCGCGCCTGGGAGGAGACGATGCAGCTGAACGCGTTACCCACCGGAATCCCCCGGATCGGTCCGCTCCGGTTCGTGAAGCTGCCGTGGTGAGAAGCGGACCGGGGGGCGGCATCCGCGATGGATCGCCACGGTCCCGAGGCCGAGGTAGCGCCAGGAAACGTTGTCGAAGCCGCTCGCCCGGAGCTTCCGGGCCACCGCGCCGGCGCCCGGAAAACCCAGGATCGAGTCGCGGAGGTAGCGGTAGGCCTCCGGCCCCGAAGAGAGGATTCGCCCGAGCCCCGGCACCGCGAGCGAGAGCCAGGCGCGGTGGCCGATGCGGACCAGACGGCTCTCGGGCCGCGAGAATTCGAGGACGACCAGCCGCGCTCCCGGAGCGAGGACCCGCCGGATCTCGGCGAACGCGGCGCCCTGGTCCGGAAGGTTCCGGATGCCGAAGCCGACGACGACGCCGCCCAGCGTTCCGGAGCGGAAGGGCAGCCGGAGAGCGTCTCCGGCGACGACCGGCAACCGTTTCCCGCGGCGCGCCGCCTTGGCCCGGGCGATCTCGAGCATCGCCGGGGTGAAGTCGCATCCGACCGGCGAGACCCCGGCGGGGAGGAGCAGCGAAAGGTCGGCGGTGCCGCAGCAGAGATCGAGCACCCGGGCCCCCGGCACCGGGTCGAGATCGGCGAGGGCGGCGCGCCGCCACCCCTGGTCGAGCCCGAGGCTCAGGAGGCGATTGAGCCGGTCGTAGCGGGGCGCGACCGACTCGAACATCGCCCGGATCGCTCCCGGAATCCGGCGACGCGCCGCGGGCGGGGGGGCGCCCCCGCCACGCCGGGCGGAGCGGAACGCCGGAGACGCGGGATCGAACGGGCCTTCGGGTGGCTGCCTGGCAAGGGGCGGAATGATCTCCCCGGAACCGGGGGAGCGCCGGCTTCCGGTCTGGCTTACCGGGGAGGACCCTCCCCGCACCCCTCCCCGGCGGCGCTTCGCGCCGCATCGGCGCGCGAGGGACTTTCTCCACGGCCGGTTACGGCCGGGCTTCGGCGCCGGTGCGGTCGCCACCCGAATTCGACCGCACAGGTTATCGTTCGGCGCGGTGCCGCCGCTCTCCCTCCTGCCGCTGATGATCGGCCCCCTCGGCATGCAGGAGATGCTCATCATCCTGGTCGTGGCGCTGATCGTCTTCGGACCCCGCAAGCTGCCGCAGATCGGGAAGACCCTGGGGAAGAGCATGGCCGAGTTCCGCCGGACGAGCAACGAGCTCAAGAGCACGCTCGAACGCGAGGTGCAGATGGAGGAGTTCCGGGAGGCGCGCCGCCAGGTCTCGGAGGTCGGAGAGGACCTTTCGGGGGCGGTCCGGGGTGGACTCGACAGGGACGCGGCCTCCCGGAAGAACCCCGCCTGGGGTGGTGGCGCTGGCACGGCCGGGGCTTCCGGGAGCGCGGCGGCGGAGAGCCCCCCCGCCGCGGGTTCGGGGGCCGGCGGTGGCGGTGCTCCCGAGAGCGGTCCTCCGAGAGGCGGAGGTTCCGGCGGCAGCGCCGCACCGGGCGGCCGGAACGATCCCGAGGGGAGCGCCTCGGACGACGCTGCTTCCGGGGGCGGTGCTTCCGCTCCCGCCGGCGGCGATTCGTGACCGAAGCGGATCGGACCACCGATCAGGCGTCCACCCCGGGCGGGGCGGCGGATCGGATGAGCTTCCTCGAGCACCTCGACGAGCTGCGCCGCCGTCTGATCCGCGCGGCGCTCGCGATCCTCGCCGCCTTCGCGGCGTGCTTCTTCTTCTACGAGCAGATCTTCGACTTCCTGATGCAGCCGCTCCGGGACATCATCGAACCGCTCGGCGGCGAGCTCATCGCGACGACCCCGCCGGAGATCTTCGTCCTCGGCCTCAAGATGAGCTTTCTGGTGGCGATCGTGATCTCGACTCCCGCCTGGCTCGGACAGGCGTGGGGTTTCGTCGCGCCCGGCCTGTACCGGCACGAACGGCGGCTCGCGTTGCCGTTCATCCTCATCGGGTCCTTCTTCTTCGTCGCCGGCGCGGTCTTCTGCCACTACGTGCTCTTCCCGGCGGCGGCGGCGTTCCTCGGGACCTTCGGCGGGGGCGGGGAGGGGATCGAGATCCGCTACCGCGTTTCCGAGGTGTTCAGCTTCTACGCCCGGCTCGTCCTGGGCACCGCGGTGGTCTTCCAGATTCCGTCGCTGGCGCTGCTGCTCTCGCGAATGGGTCTCATCACCCCGTCGTTCCTGCTGCGCCATTTCAAGTACGCGATCCTGCTGATCTTCGTGCTGGCGGCGCTGCTGACCCCTCCCGACCCGACGACGCAGATCATCCTGGCCGGCCCGATGATCGCTCTCTACGGGTTCTCGATCGCGATCGCCTGGGCCGGGAACCGGATGCGCCGGCGCAGTGCGGCGAAGAACTCCTCCACCGCGGAACCGTCCGGGGCCGGGTGAGCCGGCGGCTTCCGGAAATGCGCCGGCCGGGGCGCCGCGGACGCCCGGTGGCCGGCCTCGATGGGACGGGACCGGTCCCGCGAGTCTCGGCAGACGAAGCGGCTCCGGGGAGGAGCCGGACGCTTTCCCGGGGCGATCCAGCCCGGCCGGGTGGCCGAGGTGCTTCGCGCGAATCGACCGGGACTCCTCCCGCGCGCGGCCGGCCGGGAGCCCGACTGGTCCCTCGGCTCTCGCCCCCCGGTTCACGGGCTGTTGGCAGGCTGTGGTGAAAGTCCTCCGGGTACAGACGCGGCGCCGAGCGCCGCCGGGGAGCGGTGGGGGGGGGGGGGGGCGGCCCCCCCCCCCCCCCGGGGGGGGGCGGGGGGGGCCCGGG
>CAYGAO010000259.1:0-4250 GCA_964347715.1 uncultured Acidobacteriota bacterium | reverse complement strand
GCGCTGGTCCATCGGCCAGGTCCGGTCGGGCGCGTCCGGCGCGCGGGGCCGGAATTTCCGGATCCGCTTCTTTACCTCGAAGTTCCAGCGCACATCGGTCACCAGGTCCCGGATCACCGGGAAGGCGCGCATCGGCTCGATGGTGACCGGCTCCTCTTCCGGAAGGTCGCTCAGCCGGGTCATGCACATGAGCCGCGGGTTCCCGTTCACCTCGGCGCTGCAGGAGCCGCACTTGCCCGCCTTGCAGTTCCAGCGCACCGCGAGGTCGCCGGCGGACTCCGCCTGGATCTGGTGGACCGCGTCGAGCACCACCATGCCCTCGGTGGTCTCGGTCTCGTAGTCGGCGAACCGGCCCGCGCCGCCCTCGTCGGCGCGCCAGATGCGGAACTTCCTCAGGGACATCAGCGGTTGTCCTCGATGATCCGGAGGAGCTCCGCGCGGGGTTTCCGGACCGGCTGTTCGAGGACCTCCATCTCTCCGGAGGGATGCCGGCGCACCACGAGCGTCGTCCGGCCCCAGCGTTCGTCCTTTCCGGGATGGTCCTCGCGGAAGTGCGCCCCCCGGCTCTCCCGGCGACGCGCCGCGGCGCGCGCCACCGCTTCGGAGACGAGCAGGAGGTTCGGGAGGTCGAGGGCGGTGTGCCAGCCGGGGTTGTAGGAGCGATTCCCGGAGACGACGACCCTTCCGGCGCGCTCGCCGAGCGCGAGCACCCCCTCGAGCCCGGATTCGAGCTCCTCCCGGTTCCGCACGATGCCGACCCGAGTCTGCATCAGGTCCTGGAGCTCGCTCTGGATCCGGTAGGCGGATTCGGCGGCCCCGCCCTCGTCCTGCCGTTCGAGCGGGGCGAGCGCCGCGCGGGCGGCCCGCGCGCCCTGTTCCGCCTCGGCCCCGGCGCAGTCGCCTCTCGGATTCGCGCCGGCGAACGCCGCCGCGTGTTCGCCGGCGCGCTTCCCGAAGACGAGGAGATCCGAGAGCGAGTTCCCGCCGAGGCGGTTCGCACCGTGCAGTCCGGCGGCGCACTCGCCGGCGGCGAAGAGCCCCGGCACCCGGGACATCTGGGTCTCGCCGTCCACCCGGACCCCGCCCATCACATAGTGCGTGGTCGGGCCGACTTCCATCGGCTCCTTCGTGATGTCGATGCCGGCGAGCTCGCGGAACTGGTGGTGCATGCTCGGCAGCTTGCGCCGGATATGCGCCTCGGAGTCCTTGAGCTTCTCGCGGATCCAGGCGATGTCGAGGAACACGCCGCCGTGCGGGCTGCCCCGCCCCTCCCGGATCTCCCGGACGATGCAGCGGGCGACATGGTCCCGGGTGAGCAGTTCGGGCGGCCGCCTGGCCTCCTTGTCGCCCTGGGTGTAGCGCCACCCCTCCTCCGGGTCCGCCGCGGTCTGGGTGCGGTAGAGCTCGGGGACATCGTCGAACATGAACCGGCGGCCCTCGCGGTTCCGCAGGACGCCGCCCTCGCCGCGCACGCCCTCGGTCACGAGGATCCCGCGGACGCTCGGCGGCCAGACCATCCCGGTGGGATGGAACTGGACGAACTCCATGTCGATGAGCTCGGCCCCCGCCTCGTAGGCGAGGGCGTGCCCGTCGCCGGTGTACTCCCAGCTGTTCGAGGTGATCCGGAAGGCGCGTCCGATGCCGCCGGTGGCGAGCACGACCGCGCCGGCGCGGAAGAGCCGGAACCGGCCGGTCTCGCGGTCGTAGCCGAAGGCGCCCACGACCCGCCCGGCGTCGGTGATCAGCCGGGTGATCGTCCATTCCATGTGGACATCCATCCCGAGGTGGATCCCGTGATCCTGCAGGGTGCGGATCATCTCGAGGCCGGTGCGGTCCCCGACATGGGCGAGGCGCGGGTACTTGTGCCCGCCGAAGTTGCGCTGGAGGATGCGCCGGTCGCCCGTCCGGTCGAAGACCGCGCCCCAGGCCTCGAGCTCGCGCACCCGGTCGGGCGCTTCCTTCGCGTGGAGCTCGGCCATCGTCGGGTCGTTCCCGTACTGCCCGCCCCGCATCGTGTCGGCGAAGTGGACGCGCCAGTCGTCGCGCTCGTCCACGTTCGCCAGCGCGGCGGCGACGCCGCCCTCGGCCATCACCGTGTGCGCCTTGCCGAGCAGCGACTTGGTGACGAGCCCGACGCGCGCCCCGGCCGCCGAAGCCTCGATCGCCGCCCGCAGCCCGGCGCCGCCGGCGCCGATCACGAGCACCTCGTGCTCGGTGGTGTCCATTCAGCAGCCTGTGGACAAGGCGCCCCGCATGGGAATCCGCCCTCGAAGAGATGGGGAACCCCCTCGTCCGGGCGTATGCGGGGCGCTTTTCCCACCGGATGGCGGCCCGAATCGCTCGGGCGATCCGTTCCGCCCTCTCTCGCGGGGAGGGAGGACCCTCCCCGGCGGCGCTTCGCGCCGCGTCGGCGCGCGAGGGACTTTCTCCACAGCGTGTCAGAGGATCCGGTAGTCGGTCCAGACCCCGAGCGAGCAGAGCCGGACATAGACATCGGAGAACGCGACCCAGATCAGGCTGCCCCAGGCGAAGTTCAGGTGCCGGAGGTTCAGCCAGGTCGAGCAGTCGTACGCGCAGCGCCGCACCGGGCGCCCCGACATCCGGTCGAGGACGCCCCCGGCGAGGTGGCGGAACGAATGGCAGCCGAAGGTGTAGCCGCCGAGCAGGATCACGTTCACCGTCAGGACGAGCGTCCCGACCCCGATGCCGAAGCTCTCGGCTCCGGTTGCGGGATCGGCGAACCACATCGCCTTCCAGGCGTCCCACGCCAGGATCCCGATGAAGACGACCGCCAGATAGAGGAAGTAGCGGTGGATGTTCTGGAGGATCAGCGGGAAGCTGTTCTCGCCCCGGTAGCCCTTCCAGGGTTTGCCGACGGTGCAGGAGGCCGGGCTCGCCCAGAACGCCTTGTAGTAGGCCCCGCGGTAGTAGTAGCAGGTGAGCCGGAACCCGGCGGGCGCCCAGAGGATCAGCAGCGCCGGCGACCAGGGGAGGAACTCCGGCCAGAAGCCGGGCTTCGGCCCGAACCAGGCGTGGTGCGAGTCGCCGAAGAGCACCGGGGAGTACATCGGCGAGAGGTAGTTCCCGAGCTCGTAGTGCGCGTTCTGGAACGCCGCCCAGGTCGCGTACACGATGAACCCCGACAGCACCAGGAAGGTGACGAGCGGAACGACCCACCAGGCGTCCCGCCGGCGGGTGGCCCCGAAGCGCTGCTGCTCGGGGAGGACCCCCGCGACGGTCGGCACGGTTTTCGATTCTACCAGCCGCGGGGCGGAATCCCGCGGAGCGCCGCTCTTCAGAACGCGCAGCGAAACCCGGTGTGGTCCCAGGCGGAGTCCGCCGAAGCCCGGTTCTCCGCCGCGATGCGGTAGCCCTGGCAGTAGTTCTCGGCGCAGAGGAAGGAGCCGCCGCGGGCCGCCCGCGCCGCGGGCGCGCCGCCGTCCACCCACTCCCAGACGTTCCCGGCCATGTCGAGGAGCCCCCAGGCGTTCGGAGCGAAGCTGCCGACCGGGGCGACGCCGGGGAACCCGTCGCCGGGCTCCGGCTGCCCCGGAAACCGGCCGTCGAAGAGGTTCGCCCGCGCCCGGCCGCCGAAGGGCGGGGCGTCGCCCCAGGGGAAGGGGCTCCCGCTCGCTCCGCCGCGGGCGGCGCGCTCCCACTCCGCCCCCGTGGGCAGCCGGCCTCCGCGCTCGGCGCAGAACGCCCGGGCGTCGTTCCAGCTCACCTGGACCGCCGGGTGGTCGGGTTCGGCGGGCGCGTGGTCGGGGCCGCGCGGATGCCGCCAGTCGGCGCCTTCGACCGCCACCCACCAGGGCAGCGAGGGGACGACCCTCGCCTCCGGTGGCGCGGCGCCGGGCGGGTGGAAGACGAGCGACCAGCCGAAGCGCTCGGCCTCGGTCTCGTGGCCGGTGCGCGCGACGAAGTCGGCGAAGTCGGCGGTGTTCGTCTCCCGGAGGTCGAGGTGGAACCCCCGGACGCCGCCGCCCGCCGGGATCCAGGCGGTTCCCGGCGGCGGGGCGGTTCCCGGCGGCGGGGTGGTTCCCGGCGACGGGGCGCAGGAACCGAGCAGGGGCGCGAGCAGCGAGCCCGCCCGGAGGAGTCGCGCCGTGGCGGAGGAAAACAACCCACCGGCCACCGGGAACAGGAACAAGTGAATCGCACCCTATCAGGCGGTGGAGAAAGTCCCTCGTGCGGTGACGCGGCGCGAAGCGCCGCCGGGGAGGGGTGCGGGGAGGGTCCGCCCTCCCCGC
>CAYGAO010000258.1:0-4277 GCA_964347715.1 uncultured Acidobacteriota bacterium | reverse complement strand
CAGTTCGTCGAACACGGCGACCGGGCGGATGCCGGGGCGGTTCTTCAGGATGGGCGCGACTTCGGCCCCGAAGATTCCGGCGAGCGGGTCGGGACGCCGCCGGCCCCGCGGGGCCGGCGACGCAGCCTCGCGCGCCTCGTTCGCCACGATCCGATAGCCGGTGGCGCGGCTGAAGCCGGCCTTGGCCGCCGCGACCCCGGTGGCGTGAGTCCTTCTCAGGTTCATGCAGAGCCTCCTCTGGCTTTCGGTGACATGACGACCAGGCAACGGCGCCCCCTCCCTCGACTCGGAAAAGGGCGCAAGCGTGGCCCGGCCAGCCACCGGCGCCGGGAGGCACCGGGAGGCCCGGAGCGCGAAGCGCGGCGGAGGGTGAAGTCTCACCTTGATTGACGCGGCAGTCTCATCTTGATTGTCGCGCCGCATCCACCACCGAAGCGTCGTTCACGACTCCACGGTTCATGAGGAGACGAGGATCCAGCCGGGCCGGGACCACCGGGACCCGGCGCTGCGCGCCGCGTCTGTACCCGAGGGACTTTCGCCACAGCCTGCCAGCACCTCCCTGCCTCGGCGCCGCCTCGGGAGTCCCGATCGGAACGGTCATTTCGATTACAGACAAATGTCTGCTATGATCCAGCCGTGCCCAGGACCCCGCCGGGACAGACCCGGAACCGGATCTTCCGCTTCGTCGAGGACCGCCTGCTCCGGGGCGACGCGCCTTCCCTCCGGGAAGTCCGGGACCACTTCGGATTCCGGGCCGTCGAGACCGTTCGGGCCCACCTTTCCGCCCTCGTGGAGGAGGGCCGGCTCGTCAAGGAGCCGGGACGCTCCCGCGGCTACCGGCTGCCCGCATCGAATCTCGCCCCGAGCGGCGCTCCGGTTCGCTTCCGGCTGATTCCGATCCTGGGAGAAGTCGCCGCCGGCGGCTTCGAGGAAGCCATCCAGAATCCGGACGGGAACCTTCCGGTCGAGTTCTCCGGGTCTCGGGATCCTTCGGACTGCTTCGCCCTGCGGGTTCGCGGCGAGAGCATGACGGGGGCCGGCATCCTGCCCGGCGACACGGTCCTCGTCGAACGCCGGACCCGGCCCGTTTCCGGACAGATCGTGGTGGCGCTGGTCGATGACGAAGCCACCGTGAAACGGCTCCACCTGGGGACGGACGGTCTGGAGCTGCGTCCGGAAAACCCCGCCTTCGAAACGCTCCGTCCGCCTCCGGAGTCCTGCCGGATCCTCGGGAGGGTCGTGGAAGTGCGCCGCCAGATCCGCTGACGACCGGGACATGCAACAAGACCTCGCCTCCTCCTGGCCCGCTTCTCCGAAGGGTTCCCTGCAGCCGGACTCCCGGCCCGACAGCGGCCGGGACGGAAGTTCCCGAAGCAGCGGCTCCCTCCCCGGGAACGCCCTCCCCCGATTCGTCCCGGCAGCGCCCGCTCCTGCTGCCTGGGGGCTTTCCCGACTCCTCGGCAACCTGGTCGAGATCTCCGGGAGCGCCGTTTCCGGAGTCCTCTCTTCCGCCCTGATGCTCGTCGCCGAGGCCCAGCGCGACGAGAACCACCACGGCCTCGTCGCCTGGGTGGCGACGACGGGGAGCCTCTTCTACCCACCGGATGCCGTGGACGCGGGAGTCGCGCTCGAACGGCTGATCCTGCTCCGCCTCGAGAGCCCGGCGGCGCAGATCCGCGCGGCGACCCGAATCACACGCTCGGGAGCCTTCGGGCTCGTGGTCGTGGACCTCGCCGATGCCACCCGGCCCCGCATCCACGGCGCGAGTCCTTTCCGGCAGGCGCCCTGCGGCCCGGAGATTCCTCCGCTGTCACGACTCGCCGGGCTCGCCCGCAAGACCCGGAGTGCGCTCGTGCTCCTGACCGAGAAGCGGCCCGCCGCCCCCTCGCTCGACCCTCGGGTCGGAATGCGCTACGACGCGAGCCGCGAAGGGAGCACCGTCGCGATCACCGTGATCAAGGACAAGGGGAGCAGGGGTTTCCCGAGCCGTCTCTCTCCCGGATTCCGTTTCGAAAGGCGCTGTCGTGAACCGGCTGGCATGTGTTGATGTTCCGGTGCTGCCGCTGCAGATCCTGCTGCGGCGCCATCCGGAGTGGCGCGAAGAGCCGGTGGCGGTCGTTGCCGAGGACAGGGCCCGGGTCCGGATCCGCTGGGTGAACCGCCGGGGGATCGCTCTTGGCGTGCGTCCGGGAATGCGGCAGGCTGCCGCCGTCGCCTGCTGCCCCGCGCTCCGGATCGGCGAGGTCCGTTCCCCGGAGGTGGCGCGGGAGACCTCCCGGCTCGCGGAGCGGCTCGGGCGCTGGAGCCCGCAGGTCGAGTCGGCCTCGAACTTCCATCCGTTCGTCTCCGGCTTCGGCGCCGCCGGGACTTTCTGGCTTCGCGCTTCCGGCCTCGCCGGGCTGTTCGGCCCTCTCCCGCAGTGGAGCCAGGCGCTTCGCAAGGACCTCGCCGCGGACGGGTTCCAGGCTTCGGTCGCGGTGGGGTTCACCCGGTTCGGCGCCTTCGCTGCGGCGCGGGCGCGCTTCGGAGAGCAGCTCTTCGAGAGCCCCGCCGAAGAGCGGCGCGCCGCGCGACAGGCGCCGCTCGTCCGCTTCGGACTGCCGGGAAGGACTCTCGCCGAGCTCGAAAGACTCGGCATCCGCTCTCTCGGGGAGCTGCGGCGGCTTTCCGGGAAAGGGCTCGGGAAGCGCTTCGGAAACGAGGTCGCCGAACTGCACCGCCTCGCTTCCGGAGAGATCCCCGTGTTCACCGCTCCCGTCCGGGAGCTCGACACGCCCGTCGAGCGCCGGATCTCCTTCGAGCCGCCCGAAACCGACAGCGAACGGCTGCTCTTCCAGGCGAAGCGCCTGCTCGACCAGATCCTCGGGGAACTCGGGGAACGGGGCCTGGCGGTCACCGAGCTGGCTTATGAGGTCGATCTGGAGGACGAGCCGAGCCGGTTCGGATCCGTGCTCCCGGCGCTTCCTGCGGAAGACGGCGTCCGCCTCCTCTCGCTGCTCCGGTTGCGGCTCGAGGCCGATGCGTCCCGGGATTCGCGCCGCGACGAGACGGCCGCCGGAGACCGCTCCGGGCGGCGGCCCGAACCGAGGATCACCGGCCTCCTCCTGCGCGCCCGCGGCGGAGTCTTCGTCTCCGAACCGGGGAGCCTCTATCTCTCGGCGGGCAGGACCCCCGACGGGATTCCGCATCGCGACCGGAACCGGGCGGCGGAAGCGCTGGCCCGGGTTCAGGCCGAATTCGGCGAGAACTGCCTGGTCCGGGTGGAAACCCGGGATGCGCACCTGCCGCGGGGCCGCTACCGCTGCCGGGCGATCCCCCCGAAAAAGGCCATCCCGCGCCGTCCTCCGGGGAACCGGCTTCCCGAGCGCCTCGTCGCCGCCGTCCGCGGAAAGCTCCCCACCGGTCGGGAAGACTCCCCCGGTCCGGGAAGCCCCGCCGTCCGTTCGGAAATCCCCGCCCCCGGCCGGGAGCGACCTGCCCGCAGCCGGGCAGGGCCTGCCGCTGAAAAGGCCCCCCTGGCGATCCGGAGTTCGTTCCCCGACCGGACCCCGGCGAGGCTCTTCCCGAAGAGGTCCCTTCTCGGGGCGCGTCTCGTTCGCCGCATCTACGAGCAACCGATCCTCCTCCCCCACCGGAGTTCGGGGGAGCCGGACGGCTGGCTGCTCCAGGGGGTCGAACGGGGCCCGGTCCAGGGCTTCACCGGCCCCTATCGAATCTCCGGGGGCTGGTGGCGCCTCCGCTCGGGGCGGGCGATCACCCGCGACTACTTCTTCGTCCGCCTGAAGCGCGGCGAGGTGTGCTGGGTCTTCTTCGACCGGGAACGGCGCTCCTGGTTCCTCGAAGGCCGCGTCGAATAGATGGGAGGTCTTTTCCCGATGCTAAAGTCTCTTGGGGAAGATCGTTCCAGCCGATGCGAGTGTCGCTGGACCACCTGAGATCTGAGATGCGCCTGCCTTTGCAAAATCCCCCCTCCGAGGAGGGGAAACGCATCGTCCGTCATGGATCTCCCACGAACGATCTGGTTCTGAGCGCCTATCTCGCGTCGAACGAACAGGTCTTTCCGAAGATCCTGAGCGTCTATGTCGCTCCGGGAAGCCTCGTCGCCGATGTAACTCACGGGAAGGGAGTCTTCTGGAGGCATGTCGAACCGGATCGCTACCGGCTGCTGGCGACGGATATCCTCGACGGAGTGGATTGCCGCGACCTTCCGTATGAAAATGGTTCCGTGGATTGTGTCGTTCTGGATCCTCCATACATGCATTCTCCCGGAGGAACGC
>CAYGAO010000257.1:0-4343 GCA_964347715.1 uncultured Acidobacteriota bacterium | reverse complement strand
GAAGCGCCGCCGGGGAGGGGTGCGGGGAGGGTCCGCCCTCCCCGCGAAAGCGGGCCGAACGGATCGCGCAAGCGGTTCGGGCCAGGGGCTCCGTCGGCTCCCGCCACCTCGTCCACCGGTGGCGCCGCCCTCGCCATCGCTACAATTCCGGGAACTTGCCCGTCCGTCCGATCCTGCGCTACGGTGCCCCGTCGCTCTCCACGGCGTCGAAGCCGATCATCGATTTCGACCGACCCTGGCAGGGACTCGTGGAAGACATGGTCGCCACGATGTACGCCGCGCCGGGTGTCGGCCTGGCGGCGCCCCAGATCGGCGTGAACGTCCGCCTGATGGTGATCGACATCACGGCCGGCGAGCCGGGGGGAGAGCTCATCGTGATGGCGAACCCCGAGATCGTCGAGTCGGCGGGGCGCCAGTCCGAGGAGGAGGCGTGCCTTTCGGTCCCCGGGTACTCCGGGGTGACCCGACGTCCGGCGCGCGTCCGGGTGCGGGGGCAGCGGCTCGACGGCTCCTCCTTCGAGATCGAGGGGGAGGGGTTGCTGGCGCGCGCCTTCGGACACGAGATGGACCATCTCGACGGGCGGCTGTTCCTGGATCGGCTCGGGGCGCTGAAGCGGGATCTCATCGTCCGCAAGCTGCGCCGCCGCATCCGCCGCGGCGACTGGTAACGCCTTCCGGCGCCGCTCGACTCCGTTGCCGGGGATCGGCGTCCCAGACCGGGAGCCCGGGCCCGGGCTTCGCGTCGTCTTCCTCGGCACTTCGGCCTTCGCCGAGACCGTGTTTCGCGCCCTCCACGCGGAACACCGGATCGTGGGCGTCGCCACGCAACCGGACCGTCCCGCCGGACGCGGCCACCGGATGGTGGCGAGCCGCATCAAGCGCCTCGCGGTCTCCATGGGGTTGCCCCTCTGGCAGCCCGAGCGGATCCGGCGCCGCGCCGCCTGGGAGCCGCTCGCCGCGCTCGCCCCGGACTGCCTCGTGGTCGCGGACTACGGCCAGATCCTTCCGGCCGGGCTGCTCGCCGCCCCGCGCCTCGGCGCGGTGAACGTGCACGCTTCGCTGCTCCCGGAGCTTCGCGGCGCGGCGCCGGCGATCTGGGCGGTGGCGCGCGGGTTCCGGCGCACCGGAGTCACGACGATGCTCATGGACCCGGGCCTCGACACCGGCCCGGTGCTGCTCCGGCGCGAGGCGGAGATCCGGCCCGCGGACACCGGCGGCAGCCTGCTCGCCCGCCTCGCTCCGCTCGGCGCCGCGCTGCTGCTGGAGACGCTCGCGGGGCTCGCCCGCGGCGCGATCACTCCGAGGCCGCAGGACGACGCGGCGGCGACGCTCGCCCCGCTCGTCACCCGGGCGGACGCCGCACTCGACTGGGAGGCGCGCGCCGGCGCGCTGGCTGACCGGGTGCGGGCTTTCTCTCCGGCGCCGGTCGCCTTCGCCGCGTTTCCCGGAGGTCGGGAGGGAGCTCCGCCGAAGCTGCTCCGGATCCACCGCGCCCGGGCTTCCGGGAGAGCCCCGGCGGGGGCTCCTCCGGGGTCGTTCCGGGTCTCGGGTCCGGCCGGGGCGCCCCGCCTCGCGGTGGCCTGCTCCGGCGGCACGCTGCTGCCGCTCGAGGTCCAGGCGCCGGGCCGCCGCCGGCTGGAGATCGGGGATTTCCTTCGCGGGGCCGGATTCCGCCCGCGGGAGACCGCGGAGCCGGCCGGCCGGTTTCTTCCCCGGGCCGCCGCGGCGGAACTCGCGAGGTCCGGGTGAAGGCCGCCGCGTCTTCCCGGCCGGTCCGGCGGGGCCTGGTGCGGGCGCTCGGATGCGCGGGGTGGCTCCTCGGGCTCGCCGCGGTGGCCTGGGGGGTCCTCGCGATCCTCGCCTCGAGGCGTCCCCCGGCCGCGGCCCACGAGTTCTTCCGCACCGGGCTCCCGCTCGTGGCCCACCGGGGCGGGGGGATGTCGGCGCCCGAAGCGACGCTCCCGGCGTTCGCCGCCGCCGTGGCGGCCGGAGCCGATGTGCTCGAGATGGATGTGCGCCTCACCGCCGACGAGGTTCTGGTCGTCATCCACGACGCTTCGGTGGACCGCACCACGGACGGGTCCGGCCCGGTCGCCGGGATGCCCTTCGCCGAGCTGCGGACGCTGAATGCGGGCTACCGCTTCCGGGGCTCCGGAGGAAGCTTCCCCTACCGGGAGGAGCCGGTTCGCGTGCCGACCCTCGCCGAGGTGTTCGCCGCCCACCCGGGGCGCCACTTCATGGTGGAGATGAAGACCGTCGCGGGCGCGGAGCCGCTCTGCCGGGAGATCCGCGCCGCCGGGCTCGAGGCGAGGACGCTCGCCGCCGCGATCGGGCAGGAGCCGCTCGACCGGTTCCGGGCGGCGTGCCCCGAGGTGGCGACGAGCGCGAGCCTCCGCGAGGCCGCCTGGTTCCTGGTCCTCTCGTTCACCGGGCTCGCCGGCCTCTTCGAGACGGCCCCGGACGCCCTGCTGGTCTCCGAGACCGCCGGCCCGATCCGGGTGGCCACGCCGCGATTCCTTCGCGCCGCCCGGCGCGCCGGGCTCCCGGTGTTCGTCTGGACGGTGAACCGGCCGGAAACGATGGCGCGGCTGCTCGATCTCGGCGTGGACGGCATCCTGACCGACGACCCCCCGGCGCTCGCCCGGATCCTCGCGGGGCGGCGCTGAGTGGCTGCTTCGGGCGGGAACGGGTCCGGCGGGGGATCCGGCGGGACGGCCGGAAGGGGAGCGAACGGGCGAAGCCGCGGGGAGCCCGGAAGGCGACGCCGAGAGGGAAGGGAGTTTCGGCAGGCGTCTCCGGCGCGGCGCGCCGCCTTCGCGGTCCTCCGGCGCCTCGAGCGGAAGGACGGCCGGGCGCCGCCCCGCCCGGACTCGCTGCTCGCGCGCCTCGAGGACCGGGAGGGGCGCCCCCCGGACGACCGCGACCGCGCGCTCGCGCGGGAGCTCGTCTTCGGCGTGCTCCGGTTCCGCCGAACGCTCGACTGGGCCCTCGCGAGCCATACGCGGCGCCCGCTGGCCGACCTGGATGCGCCGACCCGCACGGCGCTTCGCCTCGGGCTCTACCAGCTGCGCTACCTGGGACGGGTTCCCGCGCGCGCCGCGGTGCACGACTCGGTCTCGCTCGCGAACCGGGCTGGCGGCAGGCGCGCCGCCGGGTTCGTGAACGCGGTGCTCCGTACCCTGCTCCGCGCCGATCATCCGTGGCCGCACCGGGGCGGCGACCCCGATCTCTACCTCCGCACCGGGCTCTCGCACCCGGACTGGCTCGTGGATCGCCTGCTCGCGGCGCTCGGGCCGCGGGGGGCCCGAGCCCGGCTCGAGGCGAACAACCGGCGGCCCTCGGTCTTCTTGTGGGTGAGCCAGCGGCGCGACCTCGAGGCGGTCCGGGAGCAGCTCGCGCGCGAGGGGATCCCCACGGACCGCTTCCCGCTCGCCCCGCGGTGCCTGCTGGTGAACGACGGAAACCCGCTCCGTTCGCCGCTTCACCGGGAGGGGGCGATCCACCTCCAGGACGCCGGCTCCCAGCTCGTCGGCTGGCTGCTTCCGGCGGGGGGGAGGGCCTGGCTCGACGCCTGCGCGGCGCCGGGCGGCAAGGCGGCGATCCAGGCCGAGCGCGCCGCGCCGCGCCAGCTCGTCGCCGCGGATGTCCGGCCGGCGCGGGTGCGCCTGCTCACCGGGACCGCGGAACGGCTCGGAACCGGGAACCTCCTGCCGCTCACCGCCGACGCCGCCCGGCCGCCCTTTCGCCCGGGCAGCTTCGACCGCATCCTCCTCGATGTCCCCTGCAGCGGCCTCGGCACGCTCGCCCGGAACCCGGACATCAAGTGGACCGCCTCTCCCGCGCGGCTGGCCACGCTCGCGCGGGACGCCGCGCGCCTCGCGCGGGCGCAGGCGCGGCTCCTCGCACCGGGCGGCCTGCTCCTCTACGCCGCCTGCTCCCTCGAACCCGAGGAGACCGGGGAGGTGATCCGGGAACTGCTCGCCGAGACGCCGGGCCTCGGCCGGGCGCCACTCCAGGACCGGCTGCCCGAGCCGCTCGCGGGTCTCGTGGGCGACGACGGGGCGCTCCGCCTCGCCCCGGAGGATCACGGGACGGACGGCTACTTCGCGGCGCTACTCGTGAGGCGGGACGAGCCGCGCCGCGCGTCCGGGAGGGACCCGCTTCCGGAACCGGCTCGGGAGGGGGCGTCCGGCGGAGGCGGACCCGGCGCTCCGGGCGGCCGGGTTCAGCAGCCCGTGGACAAGGCGCCGCGCATGGGAATCCGTCCTCGAAGCGATCGGGAACCGCGTCGTCCGGGCGGAGGCGGGGCGCTTTCCCCACCGGATGGCGGCCCGAATCGCTGG
>CAYGAO010000256.1:0-4383 GCA_964347715.1 uncultured Acidobacteriota bacterium | reverse complement strand
GGGTCGCGGGCGAGGCGCCGCAGCCCGAGAAGCCGGCGGAGACGCCGACCGGGACGCCGCCGGAGCCGGAACCGGAGGCCGATCCGGAGCCCGAGCCGCCGGTGAGTTCCGGTGGCGGTGGCGGTGGCGGCGGTGGTTCACCGGCCGGGTTGCCTCCGGTCGCCGTGACCTTCTCGCTGCCCGAGAGCGAGAGCGAGTTTCTGATCGCCGACGACAGCGCCGTCCCGGATACGGCGACGGCGATGGTGAACCCGGCGATCGTGGTGCGCGCGGACGAATCGGTGCTCATCACGCCGAAGAACTTCGCCGACGGAGCGGCCGGGGTGAAGGCGGGTCCGGGTGAGAGCGCGCCGTTCGCCACCGTGGACTGGAGCCTGCTCCAGCGCACCGCCCTCAAGGAGGGCGCCACCTTCGAGGTGGTCTCGCTGGAGGTGGACTTCGCCGAGGAGGCGTATGTGACCTGCGGCCCGTTCGCGTGCATCGAGGGGCTGGAGCCGCCGGAGATCACGATGGCTGATTCGGAGGAGTGCGAAGCCTGGGAGCCGACGCTCGACCTGCATGTCGGGAAGATCCACAACGGCGGGACCAGCACCGCGGCCATCGGCCGGGAGGCGCGCGGTATCGATCTCGGCTGGGAGGCCGGTTCGGATGTGGGGTTCGAAGCCACGCATTCGGTGGAGGGCGCGAGCGTCACCTCGGATTTCTCGACCGCCTCCACGCTCCGGGTTCCGACGGTCGGCGTCTCCGGGTCGGGAATCTGGGGCTCGTCCTCGAATCCGTGCGAGACGGACTACCAGAGTCCCCATTCGAAGCCGGCGGAGTGCTTCCGGGTGGCGATCGCCGAGGACCGGAATTCGCTGGCGAGTTACACGGTGGCGCTCGAGCGGGAGGCGGTCCCGATCGACTGGGGCGCGGTCGGCTGGGAGGAGCTCGATGTCGAGTGCGAACCGGTGACCTTCTCTGCCGCCGACCAGGTGGATGTCTGCGATCTGCTCGCCGAAGAGGTCGGGAACCTCGGAGGGATGGGCTTCATCCCGCACCTCCACGGGGACCCGACGGATCCCGTGGCCGACTTCTGGACCGAGCTTCCGAACCGGTCCAATTTCCTGGTGTGGGGCTTCAATGTCACTTTCGAACTCCCCGGGTCCAGGCGTTTCACGGCGCTCAGGTATCGACACGAGAAGGGCACGGGGGGGAACGATCTGTACTCCAACGGCCGTCTCGGCGGGCATGCCAGCGACCGCTGGATCCATCTGCTGGACTCCGGCTGGAAGGATGTGATCGGCGATTTCGGTCTCGTGGATCTGGACGGCGATGACCACCCGGAAAATCTCCGGGTGCCACCCCACTGGTGGCGTCCGGACATCGACTTCGACGAGATCTGCTCCGCCGATGACGGTGGCGCCGAGGGCGGAACGCTCTGCGATGCGGAGGATGTCGTGCTGGCGTCCTCCGTCACCTTCGTGGACGGCCTGGGTTTCGGGTGCTCCCGGACCGTCGAATTCAGCCTGACCTGCGATTGGGACGCGGACGGCGGAGTGCCTCTGTCCCCCGGGGAGCCGCGGGGGAACGGGTCGATGGACATCGACGACTACCTCAGCTGCACGCTCGAGGAGAACTGACGGACGATCCGCGGGTGGCCGCTCCGGGGTCCACGGACCCCGGAGCCGTTTCGCGGTATCGGTCGAGCCGGCGCCGACTTCCGGGCCGCCCGGGCCCCTTCAGGCCTTCCGGTCGTCGGCGACCGGGTTTCCGTGGACGGGGTTCTCGAGCCGCCCGATGCCGCGCGCTTCCGCGCCCACCGTGTCTCCGGGCCGGATCGGCACCGCGCCCGGGGTGCCCGTGAGCAGGATGTCTCCGGCGCTCCAGGTCATGTCCTCCGAGAAGAAGGCGATCAGCGACGCGGGCGAACGGGACATGTCCCGCACCGGGGCGCTCCGCGCCGGGCGGCCGCCGTGGAGCGTCGTGATCCGCACATCGGGAAGGGCGCCGCCCAGTTCGTCCGGGGTGGCGAGGCAGGGGCCCAGGCTCAGGAAGGTGTCGAAGCTCTTCGCGCGGGTCAGGAACCGGGGGTTCTGCCGCAGGATGTCCTCGGCGGTCGAATCCACGGCGAGCGTGAAGGCCGCGACCGCGCCGGCCGCCGCAGCGAGGTCGAGGTCCCTCGCGGCGCGCCCGAGAACGCACACGAGCTCGCCCTCGCCGGTGACCCGAGAGGAGGCCCGGGGCAGCCGGATCGGGGCTCCGGGGCCGATGATCGAGGCGGCGGGCCGCATGAAGCCCACCGGCGCCGACGGGAGGGCCGCGTCGAGGTCGGCGGCGTGGGCGCGGTAGTTCAGCCCGACGCACCAGATCTTCGGCGGGCGGACGAGCGGGGCGAGCAGTTCGACTTCGTCGAGCCGCGGGCCGTAGGGACGGCCGCTGGCTGCCTGGGCCGCCCGCGCGACTGCCGGGAGCCGACCCGCCTGGACGATCTCGTCGAGGCTCCCCGGTTCCCGGGGGGCGAGGGCGGGAGCGAACCGCGTGATCGGGACGAGGCGGTCTCCGAGCAGGGCGGCGGTTACGGCCCCGCCTTCGCCTCGATGACGGAAGAAGCGCATTCCGCGAGAATACGACGGATCCGATGACTGGCAAGGGGCCGGGAGCGGCCGACGCGCTCCTCGCAGCCGGCCCGGCGAAGCGGGATGGCGGGTCCTTGCGGCTCGACTACGGAGAGCGTGGCCTCGACTTCGAGGTCCCCGCCGGCGCCTCGATCATCCGCCCGCGCTTCTCGCCGCCGCTCCCGGACCCCGAAGCCGCGATCGCCGCCGCGCTTCGGGATCCGGTGGCCGGGCCGCCGCTCGCCGAGCGCGTGCCGCCGGGCGCCGAAGTGGCGATCTCGGTCTGCGACCCCACGCGGCCGCAGCCCCGGATCCCGATGCTCCGGGCGATTCTCGAACAGATCCCGACGCCGCCGGAGCGGGTCTCGCTGCTGGTCGCCACCGGGACCCACCGGGCGCCGTCGCCCGCCGAGATCGAGGCGATGTTCGGGAGCGAGCTGCTCTCGCGCTGCGAGGTCGTGGTCCACGACTGCCGCGACGCCGCCGGGCTGGTCGCGCTCCCAGACACTCCGGGCGGCGTTCCCGTGCAACTGAACCGTCGCTTCCTCGAAGCCGAAGTGCGGATCACCACTGGCTTCGTCGAGCCGCACTTCTTCGCCGGCTTCTCCGGCGGGCCGAAGATGGTGGCGCCGGGGCTCGCCGGCCTCGAGACGATCCTCGCCCTCCACGACGGCCCCCGGATCGCCCACGAGAACTCGGTCTTCGGGATCACCGAGGGGAATCCGATCCACGACGAGGTGCGCGAGATCGCCGGGCGCGCGGGGGTCACGCTCGGGCTCGAGGTGCTGCTCGACGGGGAAAAGCGGGTCACCGCGGCATTCGCCGGCGACCTCGCCGCCGAGCACGCCGCCGCCTGCGCGCGGTCCCGGGTCGAGGCGATGCGCCCGATTCCCGGCGAGTTCGAGGTCGTGCTCACGACGAACTCCGGCTACCCGCTCGACCAGAACCTCTACCAGGCGGTGAAGGGCATGTCCGCCGCGGCGCGCATCGTCCGGGACGGCGGGGCGATCCTCGCCGCCGCCGAATGCCGGGGCGGTGTCCCCGACGACGGCGCCTACGCCCGCGCGCTCTTCGCCGGCTCGTCACCCTCCGCGGTGGCCGCCGCCCTCGCCGCCGCCCCCGCCCGCCGGCCGGACGACTGGCAGGTGCAGGTCCACTGCCGGATCCTCGAACGCGCGGCGGTGAGCCTCCACTCGTCGCTTCCCGACGAGACGGTGCGGCGCGCGCATCTCCGACCCGTCGGCGACCTCGCCGCCGCCTGCCGGGAGGAACTCGCGGCGCGGGGTCCAGGCGCTCGGCTCGCGGTGCTCCCCCACGGGCCGATCACGATTCCCTACCGCGCCTGACCGGCGCCGCGGCTCGCCGAGCGCGTCGTCTTTCGCCTGTCTTCAGGGCGATTCGGGCGCCTGCCTCATCTCTCGGGATGCTTCACGTTGCGCCTTCTCGAGCTTCGCCCGGAGATCCTCCGGGATCTCGACGAGCTTGAACTCGATGCCACCGGGCACCCGGCCCCTGGCGTCCTCTCGGTTCCACCACTCGTACATGTCCCTTTCGGTGAAGACGACGAGCTTCCGGTCGGCCTTCGCCAGCAGCAGGAAGAGGATGTCCGAACGGATCTTGTTCATCTTGCCGGGGGCGCGCTTCCGGGTCGCTGTTTTCGTGCCACTCGTGGAAATGACCGCGACGATGCCGCCATCCGCGCTGACAGCGTCGAACTCGAAGGAACCTCCTGAGGTATCTGATTAGCGGGGTCTTGGGCCGAGAACGACCGGGTTGAATTTGTACG
>CAYGAO010000255.1:0-4400 GCA_964347715.1 uncultured Acidobacteriota bacterium | reverse complement strand
GCGCGATCCGTTCCGCCGTCTTTCGCGGGGAGGGAGGACCCTCCCCGGCGGCGCTTCGCGCCGCGTCGGCGCGCGAGGGACCTTCTCCACAGCCTGCTGAGCGCGACGGATGGGATTCCTCGCCCCGTTCTTCCTGCTCGGCGGGTTCCTCGTGGCGCTCCCGATCCTCCTCCATCTGACCCGGCGTCGCCGGGAGCCGGTGGACTTCCCCTCGTTCTTCTTCCTCGAGGCGACCAGGGCCCCGGCGAGCTGGAAACGCCGTCGCTTCCGGAACCTGCCGCTCCTGATCCTGCGCTGTCTCGCCCTCGCGCTCCTCGCGGCCGCCTTCGCGCGGCCGCTCCTCCGGGGAGGCGCGCTCGCGGACGCGGCGCGCCAGCCGCTCGACCTCGCGGTGCTCGTGGACCGTTCGGCGAGCATGGGGATCTCCGGACGAGCCGAGGAGGCCGCCGCGATCGCCGCCGCCGCCATCGGGGAACTCGGGAGCGACGACCGCGCGGTCGTCCTCGGCTTCGCGGATCGCCCGGTGGCGCTCACCCGGCTGACCGGCGAGCGCGCGGAGCTCGAGGCCGCGCTCCCCGGCGTCGCTCCGGGAACGGGCGGGACGCGGATCGCACCGGCGCTCGGGCTCGCCGGGCGGCTCCTGCCGGAGACGCCGGGCCGCCGTCGCGAGGCGCTCCTGATCTCGGACTTGCAGCGGAGCGGTTTCGAGGGCCGGGGGCCCGAGCCGAGCCTGCCGCGCGGGATCGCGCTCCGGGTGCGCCGGGTGGGGTCGGATCCTCCGGCGAATGCTGCCGTCACCGCCGTCGAGCTCTCCCCCGAGCGCGGGGAGGGGGCTGCCCGGCTGCGTGTCCGCGCCGAGATCCGGTTCGCCCCGAGCGCCCGCTCGCCCGAGCGGGAGGTCGAAGCGGAACTCGTCCTCGGCGGCAGGGTCGTGGAACGCCGCCCGGTGAGGCTCTCCGGGGACCGGGCCGCGCCGGTCGTCTTCTCCCCGGTCCTGCGCCCGAGCGAGAGCGTGGCGGCGGCGGTGCGGCTGCCCGGGGATGCGTTTCCCGGGGACGACCTCCTGCGCTTCGTGATCCGGCCCGGAGCCGCGCTCCGGGTGGCCGATCTCGGCGGCGGCGGCGACCCGGTGTTCGTGCGCGAGGCTCTCGGCGTCGGAGCCGCGCCGGTGTTCCGGCTCGATCCGGGCCCGGCCCGGGGCGAGTCCCGGGTGCGCAGAGCGCTCGAAGGGGCGCGCGTGGCGCTCCTCCGGGACCCCGGGCGGCTCGACGCCGGAGCGGTCCGGGCGCTCGCCGGCTTCGTCGCCGCCGGCGGCGGCCTCGTGGCCGCCATGGGGCCGACGCGCATCCAGGGGGCGGCGGCGGCCGAACTCGAGGCCTTGCTGCCGGCCCTTCCCGGCGGCTTCTCGGACCGCGAACCGGCTGGCCGCTTCGCCGACTTCCAGGCGCGCCATCCGGTCTTCGACCCGTTCGCCCCGGAGGGTCCGGTCGCGCTCGCCCAGAGCGCCTTCTTCCGCTACCGGACCCTCGAAACCCCCGCGCCGGACGCGGAAGTCCTCGCCCGCTTCGACGACGGCGCTCCAGCGCTCCTCTCCGCCGGCCGCGGGGCGGGGCGGATCCTGCTCTTCGCCTCCGCGTTCGATGGCGTCTGGAACGACCTCCCGCGCCGCCCCGCGTTCGTCCCGTTCCTTCACCGCCTGATCGAGGTGGCGGCGGGACACGAGGAGATCCCGCTCGCCTACCGCGTCGGGCAGAGCGTGGATGCCGAGCGCGCCTTCCTCCTCTCGGCGGAGACGGCCACGGCCGACCCCGAGGCGGCGATCCTCGTGGAGGCCCCTTCCGGAGAACGAACGCTCCTCGGCGCGGAGGCGGCGCTCCGCCTCGAGGAGGCGGGCCGCTACCGGGCCCGGCGCCCGGAAGCACCGGTCTCCCGCGAGATCGCGGTGAACCTGCCGGCCGCGGAATCCGACCTGCACCCCCTCGACGCCGACGAGGTTCGCCTCGCCGCGGCGCCGCCGGCGGCGCCCGCCATCGGGGGCGCGGGCGCCATCGGACGGGAGACCGAGCCCCCGGAGGGAGCCGGTTTCCCCGTCTGGTGGCTGCTCCTCGGCGGCCTCGCGGTGCTGCTCGTGGCCGAGGCGTGGGTGGCGAACCGGTTCGGCGAGCGGCAGGCGCCGCTGGCGGCCGGGGCCTGAACCCGGTCCGTTCGGTGGTCTCCCGGTCGAGCCTCGAAGGGCGCTCGCGCCGGCGGTCGGGGTCCGAACCCGGTCCGGGAGCCGCGGGGCGAGGCCTATACTGACGATCCTCCTCGTCCCGCCGTGAGACAGCTCGGGCTTCGCGCCTCCGCCGCGACTCCTTCCTACGAGGATCTGATCCGGGTCATCCGGCGGGTGCGCTCCCGCTGGCGGACGCGGCGGCTGGTGCTCGGCGTGGCGCTCGGGGCGGCGGCCGCCGCGCTCGTCCTCGGGTTGTCCGCGGTGGCGGTCGAGGCGCTCCGTTTCTCGCCCGGAGTGGTTCGCGGGCTGCAGGCCGCGGTCTGGCTCGTCTTCGCCGCGCTCGCCTGGCGCTTCGTCGCGCGGCCGCTCCGGTCGCGGGTGAGCGACCGGCAGGTCGCCCTCTATGTCGAGGAGCACGACCGGACGCTCTCGGCGGCGGTCGTGAGTGGCGTCGAGCTCGGGCAGGACACCGGCGCTTCCGGGGCTTCTTCCGGGGTTTCTCCGGAGCTCACCCGCCTCGTCGTCGAAGAAGCGGTGCGACGGCTCGAGCGTCTGGACGAGGGCCGCTTCGTCGAGACCCCCGGCCTGCGGCGCGCGGGCGGCGCGCTCGGCCTGGTCGCCGGAGTCGCGGTCGTGGCCGCGTTCCTCGCCCCCCCGGTGCTCTGGCACGGCGCCGGCCTCCTGCTCGCTCCCTGGGGCGACCTCGCGGAGGCGAACCCGTACCGGATCCTCGTGGAGCCCGGCGACGCCGCGGTGGCTCGCGGCGCCGACCGCTGGATCGAAGCCGGGCTCGAGGGGTTCGTCGCCGAGCGGGTCGAGCTGCTGACCCGGACCGCGGGGACTTCGGGCTGGGAGTCGAGGACGATGCTCCACGATCCCGAGACCGATCGGTTCCGCCATCTGCTGCTCGCGGTGCCCGAGCGGACGGACTACCATGTCGAGGCCGACGGCGTCCGCTCGCCGACCTTCCGGATCGAGGTCGAGGATGTGCCGCTCGTGGCGCGGATCGGCCTCACCTACCGCTATCCGGCGCACACCGGGCTCTCTCCCCGCGAGGTCCCGGACGGCGGGGACATCGCGGCGGTTCGGGGAACCGTGGTGGAACTCGTGGTCGAGCCGACGGTCCCGGCCGGGGGCGGGATGCTCCGGATCGAACCGGACGCGGTGGAGGCGCCGCTCGAGGCCGTTCCGGACTCGGGGTCGGGGGCGCTCGCGGCGACCCTGGCCCTCGAAGCCAGCGGCTCCTACCGGGTCGCTCTCGCCGGCCCCGACGGAGTCCCCCGGACCGCTTCCCGCGACTACCTGATCGAGGTCCTCGACGATCTCCCGCCGATCGTGCGCTTCCTGCGCCCGGGGCGGGATACCCGGGCGAGCCCGGTCGAGGAGATCTTCACCGAGGTGCGCGCCGAGGACGACTACTCGGTGGGCCGGCTCGAGATTCGGCTTTCGGTGAACGGCGGCCCCGAGACGAGCGAGCTGCTCGCGTCCGGTGGGGCGCGCGAGGCGGTCCAGTCGGGCCACACGGTGTTCCTCGAGGAGCACGACCTCGCGCCGGGCGACCTGCTCTCCTACTACGCGGTCGCCCGGGACGGAGCTGGCGCCACCGCCGCGACGGACCTGTTCTTCGTCGCCATCCGTCCCTTCGACCGGACCTTCCGACAGGCCGACTCCATGCCCGGAGGCGGCGGGGGCGCCGGGGACGGCCTCGACGGGACGCTCTCGCTCCGCCAGAAGCAGATCGTGGTGGCCACCTTCAAGGTGCTGCGCGACCGGGAGGGGATGCCGGCGACGGCGGTCTCGGAGACGACCGCCACGATCGGACTCGCCCAGGGCCGGCTGCGCGAGCAGGTCGAGACGCTGACCCGACGGCTCCGGAACCGGGGGATCGCGGCGAGCGAGGAGTTCGGGCAGATCGTCGAACACCTCGACGCCGGGCTCGTCGAGATGGCTGCCGCCGAGGAGCTGCTGGTCGGCGGTGATCCCGAAGGCGCGCTGCCCCGGGAACAGCGAGCGCTGACCTCGCTGCAGCGAGCCGACGCGGTGTTCCGGGAGGTGCAGGTCGCCTTCGGTCAGGGTGGCGGCGGGGGGGGCGGGGGCCGTCCGGCCCACGCCGAGGCCCTGGCGAACCTCGTCGAGCTCGAGCAGGACCGGCTGCGCACCCAGGACGAGCCCGTCGAGCCGCCAC
>CAYGAO010000254.1:0-4413 GCA_964347715.1 uncultured Acidobacteriota bacterium | reverse complement strand
CGCGATCGGGACCCCCGGCGCCCGCGCCGAGGCGGGCCGCGCCCCCCCCGGGGGGGCGGCCGGTAGCGCGGCCGCGACCCGTGCCGCCGGCTTGCGCGGGGCGGGCGGACCCGCCCCGCACCCCTCCCCGGCGGCCGCGTCGGCGCCCGAGAGACTTTCTCCACAGCCTGGTAGCGGAGGCGCCGTCATGTGGTCCGATCCGATCTCCGACATGCTGACCCGCCTGCGCAATGCGGTCGGCGCCCGCCACGATTTCGTGGAGATTCCCGCGTCGGCGCTGAAGCAGGAAATCGCCCGCATCCTGCACGAAGAGGGTTATGTGGACGGGTGGGAACGCCGTTCCTCGCCGCCACGGGATCGGATCCGGATCCGGCTGCGGCGACTTCCGGGGAACCGCGAAGCCCTGACCGGGTTGAAGCGGGTCTCGAAGCCCGGGACCCGGGTCTACGTCTCGCGCGACCGGATCCCCAGGGTGCAAGGGGGCCTCGGCATCACCGTGCTCTCGACTTCGAAGGGAGTCATGACCGGGCGGGATGCCCGGCGCCTCGGGGTCGGCGGCGAAGTCCTCTGCAAGATCTGGTAGGGCGGGGGCCTGGGGTCATGTCGCGCGTCGGTTCGAAGCCGATTTCCGTTCCGGCCGGGGTCTCGCTCCGGGTCGAGGGCCGCGAGGTCCGGGTGGAGGGCCCGAAGGGGGCGCTCCGGAGTCCGATCCTCCCCGGGGTCGAGATCCGCGCGGAGGACGGCAGCGCGAGCGTGCTCCTCCCGGACCGCGCGGGGAACCGGGGCTACTGGGGCCTCACCCGGGCGCTGCTCCAGAACGCCGTCACCGGGGTGTCCGAGGGATTCCGGAAGGAACTCGACATCGTGGGGGTCGGCTACCGGGCGCAGAAGCAGGGCCGGAAGGTCGTCTTTTCGCTCGGTTACTCGCATCCGATCGAGTTCCCGCTGCCGGACGGCATCGAGATCGAGATCGAGAAGAACACCCACCTCGTGGTTTCCGGGTTCGACAAGCAGGCCGTCGGCCAGGTGGCGGCCCGAATCCGCGCGTTGCGCAAGCCGGATCCCTACAAGCAGAAGGGGGTTCGTTACACCGGCGAGCGGCTCGTCAAGAAGGCCGGGAAGACCGGCGCCTGACCCGGAGGCCGAGAGGGGAACATGCGCATCAGGACGCGTCGCGCCGCGAGGCGGCGGATCCACGCCCGCATTCGCCGCAAGGTCTCGGGCACGCGCGAGCGCCCGCGGCTCGCCGTCTTCCGGTCGCTCCGGCACATCTACGCCCAGCTGATCGATGACACCGCCGGCCGCACCATCGCCGCCGCCGGGAGCCGCGAGAGCGGAATCGGGTCGGGCGGGAATGCCCGGGGCGCCCGGATGGTCGGGGAAGCGCTCGCCGCCCGGGCGCGCGCCGCCGGGGTCGAGGTCGCGGTGTTCGATCGGGGCGGGTGCAAGTACCACGGACGGATCAAGGCGCTCGCCGATGCGGTGAGGGAAGGAGGAATTCGGTGCTGAACACGGATTTCCCCGGGCGTTCGAGGCCGCGCGGCGGTTCGCGGAACACCCAGGCGGACCGCACGGGCGATCCCGATCTCAAGGACAAGGTGGTCGCGATCAACCGCGTCACCAAGGTCGTGAAGGGCGGGAAGAACCTGTCGTTCTCCGCGCTCGTGGTGGTGGGCAACGAGGACGGCCGGGTCGGTTTCGGCCTGGGCAAGGCGCGGGAAGTGCCCGCGGCGATCAAGAAGGGGATCGGCATCGCGAAGAAGAACCTGACCGAGATTCCGCGCGAGGGTTCGACGATCGCGCACGAGGTCGTGGGGGTGTTCGGGGCGGGGCGGGTCCTGCTCAAGCCGGCCGCGGAGGGAACCGGAGTCATCGCGGGCGGCCCGGTCCGCGCGGTCATCGAGCTCGCCGGCATCCAGGACATCCTGACGAAGTCGCTCGGCAGCGCGAACCCGAAGAACGTCGTCGAAGCGACGATGGCCGGGCTTCTCTCGCTGCGGTCGCAGCAGGGGGTCGCCGAGCTTCGGGGCAAGGATGTGAGCGAACTCGACGCCGAGCCGCGCGCCTGAGCCATGTCCCGGAACGAGACGCCGGAAACGTCCCGCCCGCCGCTCCCTCCCGGTTCCGGGGCGCCGGCGGAATCCGCGGGCGAGGCTCCCGCGGTGATCACCGTCGAGCTCGTCCGCGGGCTGGTCGGCGTGCCGCGCGTCCAGCGCGAGGTCGTGCGCGGGCTCGGCCTGCGGCGCATCGGATCGCGGGTCACCCGGCCCGATACCGGGATGACGCGCGGGATGGTGCGGCGGGTGGCCCACCTCGTCCGCGTCGGGACGCCGCCGGAGCCGCACGCCGGGAAGGAGTCCGCGGCGGATGTTTCGCGGTCCAGGACTCCGAGTGAGGTTTTCCGTGAGCCTTCATGATCTGAGTCCGCCGGACGGCGCGGTCCGGTCGCGAAAGCGCGTCGGGCGCGGCCCCGGCTCCGGTACCGGCAAGACCTCGGGCCGCGGCCACAAGGGAGCGCGTTCCCGGTCGGGGTACTCGCGCCGGCGCGGCTTCGAGGGCGGCCAGATGCCGCTCATCCGCCGGGTTCCGAAGCGCGGTTTCACGAACATCTTCCGGGTCGAACCCGAGGTCGTGAATCTCGGCGAGCTGAACCGGTTCGCGGACGGCGCGGTCGTGGATGAAGTCGGGTTCGTCGGGGCCGGGCTCGTGAAGGGCGCCCGGGTCTTCCGGCCCGGCCGGGGTCGCGACCCGGTCCTGGTCCGGCCCCGGAGGTTCCGGATCAAGGTGCTCGGCGGGGGCGAGCTCGAGCGCCGGCTGACGGTGCGCGCCCATGCGTTCAGCGCCTCCGCGATCCGGAAGATCGAGGCCGCCGGTGGAACGGCGGAGATCCTCGGGGCGGAGCCGGGCTCGTCGGGGGAGAGGCGAGGCCGTTCCCGAGAGGAGACTGCCGAGTGATCGCCGCCGTCCGCACGATCGTCCGGATTCCGGACCTTCGGACCCGCATCCTGTTCACGCTCGGGATGCTCGCGGTCTATCGGCTCGGGAACCATGTCCCGACTCCCGGGGTGAACCCCGCCGCGCTCACGGCGTTCTTCGAGCAGAACCGGGGAACCTGGTTCGGTTTCGTGGACATGTTCTCGGGAGGGAACCTGTCCCAGGTGACGGTGTTCGCGCTCGGCATCATGCCCTACATCAGCGCCTCCATCATCCTGCAGCTGCTGACGCTCGTGTGGCCGTACCTCGAAAAGCTCAGCAAGGAAGGCGAACTCGGGCGCAAGAAGATCACCCAGTACACCCGTTACGGAACGGTCATCCTCGCCGTCATCCAGTCCGCGAGCATCGCGGTGTTCTTGCAGAGCCAGAGCATGCCCGACGGCATGAACCTGGTGAACGATCCGGGGATCGGGTTCACCCTGATGACGGTCCTCACGATGACTGCCGGAACCGTCTTCATCATGTGGCTCGGCGAGCAGATCACCGAACGCGGGATCGGGAACGGGATGTCGCTCCTGATCTTCGCCGGGATCGTGGTGATGTTCCCCTCGGCGATCATGACCACGATCCAGAACATCCGGGTCGGCCAGCGGACGGTGTTCGGGGCGATCCTGCTGGTGATCTTCATGATCGCGGTGCTGGCGTTCATCGTTTTCGTCGAGCGCGGGCAGCGACGGATCCCCGTGCAGTACGCGAAGCGCTTCGTGGGACGCCGGATGTACCAGGGGCAGTCCACGCACATCCCGCTCAAGATCAACACCGGTGGAGTGATCCCGGTCATCTTCGCGAGCTCGATCATCGCCCTGCCGCAGACATTCGCCTCGCTCTTCACCGAGAGCCGCTGGATGGCCGCGATCGCCGAACAGCTCCGCTGGGGGATGCCGCTCTACACGCTGCTCTATGTGGCGGGGATCCTCTTCTTCTGTTACTTCTACACCGCCATCGTCTTCAAGCCCGCCGATGTCGCGGACAACATGCGCAAGAGTGGCGGCTATATTCCCGGGATCCGGCCGGGACGGCCGACTGCGCAGTACCTGGACACCGTCCTCGCGAAGCTCACCTTCGTCGGGGCGATCTACCTCGCCGCGGTGGCGGTGCTGCCCGAGTTCCTGCTGAACGGATTCACGGTGGCCCCGATTCCGGTGATCGGCGCCTGGCTGGACTCGGTGCTCCCGACCTTCATCACGCAGGGGCTCGGCGTGACCTTCTACTTCGGCGGCACCTCGATCCTCATCGTCGTCGGGGTGGCGATGGACACCGCCCAACAGGTCGAGAGCCAGCTCATCATGCGGAACTACGACGGGTTCCTGCGACGCGGCCGCATCCGCGGGCGGCGCTAGCAGCCGGTGGAGAAAACGCCCCGGATGGGAATCCGTCCTCGAAGAGATGGGGAACCCCGTCGTCCGGGCGGATGCGGGG
>CAYGAO010000253.1:0-4415 GCA_964347715.1 uncultured Acidobacteriota bacterium | reverse complement strand
GGGGGGGGGCGGGGGGGGGGGGGGGGGGGGGGGGCCCCCCCCCCCCCCCCCCCCCGAAAGACGGTGGAGCGGATCGCGCAAGCGATTCGGGCCGCCAACCGGTGGGGAAAGCGCCCCGCATCCGCCCGGACGATGGGGTTCCCCATCGCTTCGAGGACGGATTCCCATGCGGGGCGCCTTATGCACAGGCTGCTGATGCGGTGCGGCGTCAGCGGCGACCGCGCCCCGCGCGCCCGGATGGACGCCGCCGAACGCCTCCTCCGGGACATCTGTTTCGACGCGACCGACCGCCCATCGAGGTTGCCAGCTTCCGCAGCGAATCCCGGGGGACGATCCCGGCGGCGCCGGGCGAGCCCGGTCGCTCCATCGAGGGGAAGGTCTGATGGCGCCGGTCCGTTACCAGGCGGGTCGGTTCCCTCCCGAGGGCCGCCTCGACTGGGGGGCGCTCGTCCCGCTGATCGGCCCCGCGGTCGCCGCCGTCGCCCGCTACGACGGCATCCTCTCCGCGATTCCCGATAGCGGGGTGTTCCTTGCGCCCTTGACAACACAGGAAGCGGTGCTCTCCTCACGCATCGAGGGCACGCAGGCGACCATGGGCGAAGTTCTCGAGTTCGAGGCCGGGCAGGAGCCGGATTCGCCCGCCCGTCGGGATGACATCCGCGAGGTGCTCAACTACCGGCAGGCCATGCTGCGGGCGGAAGAGATGCTGGAGACGCTGCCGCTTTCCGGGCGGGTCATCCGCGAGGCGCACCGCGAGCTGCTGGCCGGCGTGCGCGGCGAGGGGAATTCGCCCGGCGAGTATCGGCGGACCCCGAACTGGATCGGCCCGCCCGGGTGCTCCATGGACGAGGCCCGGTTCATCCCTGTCGGAGCGGACAGGCTCGAAGACGCAATGAGCGCCTGGGAGCGTTACATCCACGAGGACGCTCCCGACCGGCTGACGCAACTCGCCATCCTCCACGCGGAATTCGAGGCGCTCCACCCGTTTCTCGACGGCAACGGCCGCCTGGGGCGCATGTTCGTTCCGCTGTTCCTCTGGCGCCGCGGCCTCATCAGGGCGCCCATGTTCTACATCAGCGCTTACTTCGAGGCGCACCGGGACGCCTACTACGACAGGCTGCTCGCCGTTTCGCGCGACGACGACTGGACCGGCTGGTGCCGTTTCTTCCTCGAAGCGGTGCGGGAGCAGGCCCAGGAGAACCTGATGAGGGCGCAGGGCATCCTCGATCTCTACGACCGTATGAAGAGCCGGGTGGCGGAGCTGACCCGCTCGCGTTACGCAGGGCGCGCCCTGGATTGGATCTTCGAGCGTCCGGTCTTCCCAGGCGCCGCCTTCGCCGCCTCCTCGGATCTGCCCCCGCGGACGGCGCGGCGGCTTCTGGACCGGTTGTGCGACGGGGAGGTCCTTCGGGTCATCCATGCCGGCAGAGGTCGTCGGACAGCGATCCTCGTCTTCCCCGAGCTACTGAACATCGCCGAAGGTTCAAAGGTGTCTTGATGGCCATCCATGGCCGACAAATGGGGCAGAGGCAGCCGGAGCGAACATCCCCGGCCCCTTGGGCATTGCCCCGCCCCTGCCAGCCCGGTTCCGGGCTCCGGGGGTTCGACTCCTTGCCGGCCACCGATGGCCGACAATCGGTCTTGTCGGCCATTTTGTCTTCAATATGGCCGACAAACTACAGCACATCCGGTGTCAGCGGACCGGACCCCGTGATCGCGGAGCGCCCCGATGACTGACCGCGTGGATCTGCCGACCCCCTACCGGCGAGAGATCGAGGCGCTCCTCCGCCGGCACGTCCCCGGTGTGGAGGCCTGGGCCTACGGCAGCCGGGTGAACGGCGAGAGCCACCCCGGAAGCGACCTCGATCTCGCGCTGCGCGGCCCCAGCCTCGATCCCCTCCCGGCCGACAGACTCCTCGATCTCGCCGAGGCCTTCGAGCACTCGAACATCCCCATCCTCGTCCAGGCCCGCGACTGGGCGCGCCTCCCGGAGACCTTTCACCGCGAGATCGAGCGCGACTACCTGATCGTCCAAGAAGGACGCCTCCGACCCGGACCTCGCGCTCGAAGGGTCCACAGCGACCGAGATTCGGTGTGACCGTGACCGTCGCGCCGAGTAACCGGCGCGTAACGCCGTTGAAAGAGGTGGCCGACCTGATCATGGGGCAATCGCCACCCGGATCGACCTATAACGAAGTCGGCGACGGGATTCCCTTCTTCCAGGGCGTTCGAGATTTCGGCGCCCGTTATCCGTCGCCACGGGTGTTCTGCACCGCTCCTTCCCGAATCGCTCAGCCCGGTGATCTCCTTCTCAGCGTGAGAGCCCCGATCGGTCGAACCAACATAGCCGACAGGGAATGCGCGGCCGGTCGCGGGCTCGCCATCATCAGGTGTCGTCGTCGATCGGATCGCCGGTATCTGGAATTCGTGCTCCGACATCTGGAGCCCACCTGGGAAGTTCTGGAAGGCAGTGGGTCGGTCTTCGGAAATGCCACGAAGAAAGACATCGAATCCCTTCTACTCCCGTGGCATCGTGACGCGGCAGAACGCGGGCAGATCGCCCGCATCCTCGGTGCGCTTGACGACAAGATCGAGCTGAACCGGCGGATGAACGCGACGCTGGAGGCGATGGCGCGGGCGCTGTTCGAGTCCTGGTTCGTGGACTTCGACCCGGTGCGGGCGAAGATGGAAGACCGCGACCCGGGACTGCCGAAGCACATCGCCGACCTGTTCCCTGACCGCTTGGTCGCTTCGGAGCTGGGGGAGATTCCGGAGGGTTGGTCACTCCTTTCGCTGCCCGAGTTGATCGACGTAAATCCGCGGCGAAGACTTCGCAAGGGTATGGTGGCGCCGTATCTGGCGATGGCGAACATGCCTACCCGGGGCCACGTGCCCGACTCCGTTGGTGATCGCCCATACGGATCAGGAGTGCGATTCGCCAACGGCGATACTCTGGTCGCGCGAATTACGCCGTGCCTGGAGAACGGGAAGATCGCGTTCGTCGACTTCTTGGGCGACGGTGAGATTGGGTGGGGATCCACCGAGTACATCGTTCTCCAACCGAAGCCTCCGATCCCCGCGGAGTTCGCGTATTGCTTGGCGCGTAGCCCGAGGTTCCGGCGGTTCGCCGTGCACAACATGAGCGGAACCAGTGGGCGGCAACGTGTGCCTGCGGCGGCGCTCTTGGGGTTCAGAATGGCCGTTCCGGAAGTGGGAATCGTAGGGGAGTTCGGTTGTGCTGCTCGATCGCTGTTGGCCCGAGCGAGCGCCAACGCGGCTGAATCGCGCACCGTTGGTCGTGTGCGGGACACGATGCTCTCGAAGTTGGTCGCTGGCGCGGTGCGGGTGACCGGGCCGGAAGCGCTCGACGGAGGGAATGGCCGCTCGGTATCGTCCGGGACGCATGGGGTCTGACGGGGCGGCGAGCGTGGCGGATGCGTCCCTGTCGGAGTCGGCGGTCGAGGCGGTCGCGCTCGACTGGCTCGCGGCGCGCGGCTGGGAGGTGCGCCACGGGTCGGACATCGCGCCGGGCACGCCGCTGGCGGAGCGGGCCGACTACGGCGAGGTCGTCCTGCGCGGGCGCCTGCGGTCCGCGCTCGCGCGCCTGAACCCCGAGCTGCCTGACGACGCTCTCGACGACGCGCTCCGCCGGCTGACCCGGCCGGCCGGGGCGGTGCTGGCGGCGCGCAACCGCGACTTCCACCGGATGCTCGTTTCCGGCGTCACCGTGGAGTACGCCGACGAGGATGGGCGGATCCGGGGCGATCAGGTGCGGGTGCTCGACTTCGACGATCCGGGCGGCAACGACTGGCTCGCGGTGGGTCAGTTCACCGTAGTCGAGGACCGCCGCGAACGGCGGCCCGACATCGTGCTGTTCGTCAACGGCCTGCCGCTCGTGGTCGTCGAGCTGAAGAATCCGGCCGACGAGAACGCGACGATCCATACGGCCTTTCGGCAGCTGCAGACCTACGCGGCGGAGATCCCGGCGCTGTTCGCCTTCAACGCGGCGCTCGTCGTCTCGGACGGGCTGGAGGCTCGCATCGGCACGCTGACCGCCGGCTGGGAGTGGTTCAAGCGCTGGCGGACGATCGCGGGCGGGACGCTGGCCGAGGCGAGCCTGCCGCAACTCCGGGTGCTGATCGAGGGCGCCTGCGACCGGCGGCGGCTGCTGGCGCTGGTCCGCGACTTCGTCGTGTTCGAGGACGACGGCGGCGGGGCGCCGGTCAAGCGGATGGCGGGCTACCACCAATTCCATGCGGTGCGGGTCGCCGTCGCCGAAACGCTGCGCGCGGCCCGGTTGCAGGAGCGCGGTCTCGGCATGCGCGAGGAGTCGGGCGGCTACGAGCCGTCGGGCGGGGCGCCGGGCGACCGGCGCATCGGCGTCGTCTGGCACACGCAGGGGTCGGGCAAGAGCC
>CAYGAO010000252.1:0-4456 GCA_964347715.1 uncultured Acidobacteriota bacterium | reverse complement strand
TTCGGCGGACGCCGGTCTCCCCCGGACCGGCTTCCGCTCCGCACCCCTCCGGGTCTCGTCGGTCGTTGACCGGCCCGACCGGGATGCCTCGTCCGCGGGCGGCTATCTCCCGTAGAGCGGCAGGTCACCGAGCCGCCGCGCGATCTCCGCCTCGACGACCCGGAACCCCTCGCCGTGGACATCGCCGAACTCGGACTCGAGCCGGGCCACGCTCAGCCCCTCCGGGAGCGCGCTGTCCCGCGGGATCAGGTCGTCCTCGGCGATCCCCCGGGCGATCCGCCCCTGGAGCGCCCGCGCCGCCGCCTCGTCCCGCGTGGCGAGATCGCCGAAGCGGGTCCCGGCCTCGTTCATCAGCAGATCCTGACTCTGTCGGGTACCCCGGCGGAGGGTGTCGTAAGGCATTGAAAACGGGCTGCTTCGCTTCCAGATGGCTTTGTAGTGTCCATATCGTATAAATTGCCCACAACACGCTACCATCTCCCCGTGTTCGTCCGCACCGTCACCCGCAAGCACTCCGTCAACGTCTCCGTCCAGATCGTCGAGTCCTTCCGCAACGTCCAGCCGTCCTTCGAGCCGCGCTTCGCCCCCGGACGGTGCCCGACATCCCTTCCGGCGCGCCGTCGGCCCCCGCTCACCCCTCTCCCGGCCTCTGATCCTCCCATTGGTCCGCTGCTTCGGCCATCCCCGCCGCCAGCTCGCGGATCGGGGGTCGCCCCGCCGACTTGACCCCCGAACCCGGACTGGCGAATACTCGCCGCCGATGATCGGCATCGTCGTGGTCACCCACGGACAGCTGGCCCGCGAGCTCGTGTCCGCGGCGGAGACGATCACCGGCGAGGACATCCCGAACGCCACCTCGGTGTCGATCGGCTGGCACGACGCCCCCGAGGATGCGCGCCGGGCGATCGGCGCGGCGGTCGAGCGGGTCGCGGGAGATGCGGGCGCGGTCGTGCTCACGGACATGTTCGGGGGAACGCCGACGAACCTCGCGCTCAGCCTGCTCCGCGAGGGGAGCGTCGAGGTGGTGACCGGGGTGAACCTGCCGATGCTGATTCGACTCGTCTCGATGCGGGAGGAGGAGCAGGTGACCCCGGCGGTGGCGGCGCGCGCGGCGGTGTCTCAGGGCAAGGAGAACATCTATCTGGCATCCGAGCTGCTCGGCACCGCGCCCCCGCCGGTATCCGGACCCGCGGGTTCGCCCGCCGGGGAACCGCGTCCGGCGAGCGGCGCCGCCGGAGGGCGTCCCGGCGGGGACGCCGCTGACGCGGGCGGTTCCGGCGGGGCCGGGGGCGACGCGGCGGCGGGCCGCGGCTGAGCCGGGCGCGCCGTGCCGGATCGGATCGTCTCGGTCACGAATCCGCTCGGGATGCACGCGCGGGCGGCGGCGCGGTTCGTGAAGACGGCGGCCCGCTACGACGCGATCGTCACCGTGACCCGGAACGAGACCACGATCGACGGCAAGAGCATCCTGGGCCTCCTCTTCCTGGCGGCGGGGAAGGGAACCCGGATCCGGATCCACACCTCGGGGCGGGAGGCCGAGGCCGCGCTCGAGGCGCTGACCCGCCTCGTGGACGACGGCATGGGGGACCCGGTCCCGCCGCCGAACGGTTCTCCTTGACGCCACGCGGCGCCGGCACCGAGTCGGCCCGGGAGTTCGTCCTGCACGGCGAGCCGGCCGCGCCCGGGATCGGGGTGGCGCCGGCGATGAACTTCGAGCGCCTGACGGTTCCGGTCTTCCGGCTGGAGATCGGCGAGTCGGAGGTCGGGAAGGAGACCCGCCGCTTCGACGAGACGCTCGAGCGGTCCGCGAAGCAGCTCCGGCAGATCCGGGAGTCCACCCGCCGGGCGCTCGGCGAGGACCCCGCGTGGCTGTTCGAGGCGCAGCGGCTGATGCTCGAGGATCCGCGTCTCGTGGATCAGGTCCGGAGCGTGATCCGTTCGGAGCGGGTGAACGCCGAGTGGGCGCTCCGCACCGTGCTCCGGAAACTCGAGGCGGTCTTCGACGGGCTCGCCGACGATTACCTCCGCGAGCGCAAGGGGGACATCATGGATGTGGGGGGCCGGCTGCTCCGGAACCTCGCGGGCGGGCCGCAGGCGGTCCTCTTGCGGCGCCCGAAGAAGCACGTCGTCGTCGCCGAGGACCTCCGGCCCTCGGATACGGACGAAATCGACTGGAGCCGGACCGCGGGGGTGGTGATGGAGGCGGGAGGGCCGACCTACCACACCGCGATCCTCGCCCGGACCCACGATGTGCCCTGTGTGACCGGGGTGTCGGGGTTGCTCCGCCACTTGCAGGTGGGAAAACCGGTGATCGTGGACGGCTCCGAAGGCGCCGTCATCGTGAATGCCTCCGAGGAGCGGGTCGCCGAGTACGAGGCCAGACGGGACCGGGTCCTCGCCAGGCGCCGGCGGCTCCGGGCCCAGACCGCGGCGCCGGCGAAGACCGCCGACGGCCAGCGGGTCACGCTGATGGCGAACATGGACGAGCCGGGGGAGATCGAACTCGTCCACCAGAACGGCGCCGAAGGGGTGGGCCTCTTCCGCACCGAGCATCTCGCCGCGCACGAGATCCCGACCGAGGAGGAGCAGTACCGGATCTACCGGGATCTCGCCGGGAAAGTGGATCCGCATCCGCTCGTGATCCGCGCCTTCGATCTGGACGCGACGAGCGTCGGCCGGTCGCGCGAGCAGAACCCCGCGCTCGGGCTCCGGGGCACCAGGCTGCTCGTGACCGCCTCGGTCGCGTTCGAGAACCAGATCCGGGCGGTCCTCCGGGCCGCCGCCCACGGAAACATCCAGTTCATGTTCCCCATGATCGGGGGGCTCGAGGAGTTCCGCGCCGCGAGAACGCATGTGCGCGCGGCGATCCGCGTTCTCCGCCACCGCCGGATCCCGTTTCGCGAGGTTCCGGTCGGCGCGATGCTCGAGGTGCCTTCGGCGGCGGCGACCGCGGACCTCCTCACCGAGGAGGCGGAGTTCCTGAGCATCGGCACGAACGACCTGATGCAGTACCTCTTCGGCGCCGACCGGGCGAACGAACGGGTCGCGCACTTCAACGATGCGCTCCATCCGGCGCTCCTGCGGACGGTGCGCTTCGTGGCGCGGGCGGCGCGCCGCGCGGGAGTGCCGCTCGCCGTCTGCGGCGAGGTCGCGGCCGAGCCGCTCGTCATCCCGCTGCTGCTGGGCTTCGGCCTCCGGACCTTCTCGATGAGTCCGAACGCGATCCCCGAGGTGAAGGAGCGGATCGCGGCGCTGGACACCGGCGAGGCGGAAGAGATCGCGCAGCAGAGCGTTCGCCTCAAGACCGCCCGGCGCGTTCGGGCGCGCATCCTCCGGCTCCAGCGGGGCGGGAGAGCCGAACCCTCGCGGACGAAGCGGCCCCCAAGCGGATCCTGACCCACACGCCCGGGGGCTCGTCGGGCCGCTCTTCCCGGCTCCGACCGGGCGCGAGCGCGGGGCGCACCGGTCCCTGACGCCGCGCCCGGCGGGGCGCATCTCCTCTGGAGCCAGGGCTGCCGGGGCGCCAGCCCCTCGCGGACGAGGCGTCACGAACTCCTGACGCCGGCGACGAGCGCGGCGGGTTCGGCGGCGCGGATCTTCCGCCTCCGGCGGGACGCGGACGCCGCGGCGCCACCCGGTCCCTGGCGCCGCGCCGGCGGCGGCGCATCTCCTCCGTTCCGATGTTGCCGGGGCGCAGCCCCTCGCGGACGAGGCGTCACGAATCCTGGCGCCGGCGGCGGCGGAGTCGGCGAGCTGCTCTCGCACCGAGCGGGAGAGCGGTTCGCGGCAGGGGTCGGCGTCGCTCCCGCGCGAAACCGGCCGGGGTCCGTCAGCGGAAGTCGCGGCTCGGGAGGGGCTCGGGAGTGGAAGCGCGCTGGATCTTCGGTCGGAACAGGTGTTCCACGACGAGGTGGGAGGCGCCGCTCCCGGACCGGATCCGGCCAGCGGCGCCGAGGAACGAGAGCGTCCGGGCCAGCTGCCGCTGTCTCTCGAAGACATCGGGCCAGAGGATCAGGTTCACGAACCCGGTCTCGTCCTCGAGAGTCATGAACACGACTCCGGATGCGGTCCCCGGGCGCTGGCGGCAGATCACGACGCCGGCGTAACGCGCCCGCGCCCCGTTTCCGAGCGCCGTCACTTCCCGGGCGGTGGGTAGCCCGGCAGCGGCGATCCGCCGGCGCAGGGGCTTCAGGAGATGTCCGCGGGTGCTGCTCCCGGTCGTCCGGTGGTCCCAGGCGATGGACTCGAACTCGTCGAGCGGGGTGAAGCGGGGCGTCTCTTCTTCGAGGAGCGGGGCGTCTTCGGTCGCCCGGCCGAGCGCCTCCCAGAGCGCCTCCCGGCGGCCTCCGGGTTCGAGGCTCTCGACAGCCTGTGGATAAGGCGCCCCGCATGGGAATCCGTCCTCGAAGAGATGGGGAACCCCATCGTCCGGGCGGATGCGGGGCGCTTTCCCCAC
>CAYGAO010000251.1:0-4483 GCA_964347715.1 uncultured Acidobacteriota bacterium | reverse complement strand
GCTCCCCCGCTAACCGCTGGCGCTCACCCTGAACACCCCTTCGTCCACGGGCTGCTATGCCTTCCACATCCACGAGGCCACGGAGAGGTACCAGGAACGAGGACTGCGGGAGGACGGCTACGCCGAGCCTACCGACAGATTCGACTCGCTCGATGCGGCCATCCGGTGTCTGCTCGAAGACGCGAATCTGATCGAAACGGCGGGCGCGGCCCGAAGTCTGTTCGACGCCCCACGACCATGACGGCCCGAGCGATCGAGAGCGACTTCCGCAGGGCCGTGTCGGAAAGCGTCCAGCTCATGGCGGAAGGGCCGGACCGATTCCAGGTGTTCACGCCTTTTCGGTTCGACGACGGCGATCACCTGGCGGTGATCCTCGAGAAGAGGAACGGACACTGGGTGCTCACCGACGAAGCGCATACCTTCCTGCATCTCGGCCACGACCTCGACGAGAGAGATCTGCAGACCGGTACGCGGCAGAAGATCATCGCCGGGGTACTGACCAGGTTCCAGGTCGAGGACCGGGATGGCGAACTGGTTCTCGAAATCCGCGACGGCCGCTACGGAGACGCCCTGTATTCCTTCGTTCAGGCGCTCCTCCACATGACGGACATCTCGTATCTCTCCCGGGAACGCGTACTCTCGACCTTCCTCGAAGACTTCCGCGCGTTCCTGACCCAGGTCGTCCCGGAAGACCGGCGCCAGTTCGACTGGAGTCACCCCGAACACGATCCCGGCGCGATGTACGCGGTGGACTGCCGGATCGATGGGCGAACCCGGCCGCTGTTCGTCCACGCGCTCCCGAGCGACGGCAGGACGCGCGATGCGACGATCGCCCTCCTCCAGTTCGAGCGATGGAACATTCCGTTCCGGTCTCTGGCCATCTTCGAGGACCAGGAATCCATCAACCGGAAGGTGCTGGCGCGCTTCTCCGATGTGTGCGAGAAGCAGTTCTCGACTCTCGCCGGGAATCACGAGAGGATCCACCGGTTCCTGGAGGCGAATGGTCTCCCGGTCCGCGAGGCTGCCGGAGGATGACCCGCGCGAGCCGTCCGGCTCCCCGCGCCGGAAGACGGACCGGACCGGGGGTCTCCAACGGTGACCGGGTCGCCGGAGGGCGACCTTGAGCCCGAACCCCGTCGCCGCTGCGCTGCTCCGGGCGTCCGTCGCCGCCAGCGGCCCGGTGGAATGCCTGGGACGGACCTTCGAATCCGAGGAAGCGCGACGGCGCTGGTATCGCGAACGGTTGCGGGAGAAGCTGCCCGAGCTGAAGAAGCACCCGGACTTCCCGGTCGGCGAGGACGAGGCGATCCTGCGGATGTCGGATCCTCCCTGGCACACCGCCTGTCCCAACCCGTTCCTCGGCGAGTTCATCGAGCATTCGGGCCGGGCTCGCGGCCCCGAGGAACGCTACCGCCGCGAGCCGTTCTCGGTGGATGTCAGCGCCGGGAAGACGCATCCCCTCTACAAGGCGCACGGCTACCACACGAAGGTGCCGCATCTGGCGATCGTCCCCTCGATCCTCCACTACACGAAGCCGGGGGACATCGTGCTCGACGGGTACTGCGGCTCCGGGATGACCGGGGTGGCGGCGCAATGGTGCGGCACGGCGCCGCCGGAATACCGCCGGGAGATCGAGGCGCGCTGGAAGGCCGAGGGGCGCGATCCGCCCGAGTGGGGCGCCCGCCGCGCCGTCCTCGGCGACCTGTCCCCGGCGGCCACCTTCATCGCGGCGAACTACAACATCCCCTTCGATGTCGACGCCTTCGCGGCAGCCGCGCGGAACCTCCTCGAGGAGGCGGAAGCCGAGATCGGCTGGATGTACGAGACGCGGCACCGCGACGGCACGACGGCCCGCATCAACTACACCGTCTGGAGCGAGGTCTTCGCCTGTCCCGACTGCTCGGGCGAGGTGGTCTTCATCGAGGAGGCCCTGGACCCGGAGACGAAGCGCGTGCGGAGAGCCTTCCCGTGCCCGGAGTGCCGCGCCGTCCTCACCAAGAAGCGGCTGGACCGGCTCCGCGACTCCCGCTTCGACACCGGGCTCGGCCGCGTCGCGCATCTTCCCCGCCGGAAGCCGGTCCTGATCCACTACTCGGTCGCAGGGCAGAAGCACGAAAAGACGCCCGACGAGGAGGATCGCGCCCTCCTCCGCCGCATCGAGGCGATGGACCTGCCCCCGGAGATCCCGGTCGACCGCATGATGCACGCGCCGGAGGAAGACGAACGGTGGGGTGACGAGTGGCGATCCGGCGTATCCGCCTTCACCCATGTTCATCACCTCTTCGTCCTGAGAGCCGCACACGCCCTGGCGGCAGTATGGAGGCGCGCCGGCGCCGGCCGAGTGGACCGGGCCGTCCGGTTCCTGGTGGAGCAGGCGATCGTCGGCATCTCTGTCCAGAACCGGTACGGGCCGTTGCACTACTCGCAAGTCAACCGATATATGGCGGGACGGATTCGCACCATGTCGCAGCACGCCGAGCCCAGCCCCTGGTACATCCTCGGCGGCAAGCTCTCCCGGCTGGCGAAGGCGTTCTCGCCGATGCGGTCGGTCCCCGGAATGGCGGCCACCACCACCGGGGACTGCGCCCGGATCCCGGCGCCTCCAGAGTCCTTCGACTACGTGTTCACCGACCCCCCGTTCGGACACAACCTCGCCTACGGCGAGCTGAACTTCCTGCCCGAGGCGTTCCACGGCGTCTTCACGAACCGGCGTCCGGAAGCGATCGTGAGCCGCACGCAGCAGAAGGGCTTCGACGAATACCGCCGCCTGATGCGGGACGGCTTCGCCGAGTACTGCCGGCTGCTGAAGCCGGGGCGCTGGATGACCGTCGTCTTCCACAACTCGATGAACGCCATCTGGAACGCCATCCAGGAGGCGATCTCCGACGCCGGCTTCGTGATCGCCGATGTCCGCATCCTCGACAAGCAGCAGGGCACCTTCAACCAGGTGCTCGCCGCCGGCGCCGTCGAACAGGATCTCGTCATCTCCGCCTACCGCCCGAACGAGGGCCTCGAGGGGCGCTTCCGGCCGGAAGCGGGAACGGAGAGCGGAGTGTGGGACTTCGTCCGGGCGCATCTTCGCCAGCTCCCGGTGGTGGTCCAGAGCGGCGGGGCCATCGAGGCGCTCGCCTCGCGCCAGCGCCAGGTGCTCTTCGACCGCATGGTGGCCTTCCATGTGGGGCGGAGCGTCCTGGTGCCGATGTCCGCCGCCGAGTTCTACGCCGGCCTCGTCCGGCTCTTCCCCGAGCGGGACGCCATGTTCTTCCTGCCCGACCAGGTGGTGGAGTACGACCGAAGACGTCTCCTCGCCGGAGGCGTCCGGCAGCCGATCCCCTTCGTGGTCAGCGAGGGGACCGCGATCCAGTGGCTCCGCCGCGAGCTGCGGGCGAAACCCCGCACCTTCCAGCAGCTCCATCCGCACTTCATCAAGGCGATGGCCGCCTGGAGCAGGCACGAGACCGTCATCGAACTCTCGGTACTGCTGGAGGAGAACTTCCTCCCCTACGAAGGCGAGGGACCGGTCCCCGACCCCATCCACTGCTACCTCTCGAAGACGCACCGAGAGCTGCGAAACCTGCCGAAGACCCACTCCGATCTCCGGCAGAAGGCGAAGAACCGCTGGTATGTGGCCAACCCGAACCGGGAGGCCGACCTCGAGAAGGTCCGCGAGCGCGCCCTGCTCCGGGAATTCCAGAAGTACGAAGACCCCCGGACCCGCCGCCTCCGCGTCTTTCGCACCGAGGCAGTCCGCGCCGGCTTCCGCCGGGCCTGGCGCGACAGGGAATACGACGCCATCCTCACCGTCGCCGAAAAGATCCCGGACAACATCCTCCACGAGGACCCCCAGCTCCTCATGTGGTACGACCACGCCCAGACCCGAAAGGCCCAACAAGGATGACCGACCCGGCTGCCCGCGCCGCAGTCGAGGCCGTGTCGAATCCGCTGGTTCTGATGACCGCGTGGCGGCGAGTCGACCAGTGGTATCGGGCTGGAAATCTCGCACCGGAGCCGGAACTCGGCCTCTGGCGCCTCCACCCCGAGCGGCACATTCGGCGCCTGTCCCGGAAACTCGACCGAGGGGAATGGCGTCCGTCCCCATGGACCGCGCTCCCCTATCCGAAGAAGGGCGCGCGCCTGCGGCATTACCTCTGGCCCACGGTGACAGACCAGGTGGCTTTCATGGCCCATATGGTTCTTCTCGGGCCGTTCGTGGACTCCGTGGTCCGCCCGTTCGCCTTCGGGAACCGTTGGTACCGGCAAGTGTGGTGGGATCGCCGCCACGGCCGGCCGCACTGGCGCCTTCGTCCCTACCCCTTCAACACAGAACGGACTTATCTGCCGTACGCGCGAGAGCACGGCATGTTCCGGCGCGCCGCGCACTGGACTGCCGCGATCATGACGGGCTCACGCATCGAACCGGACGACTATCAGCCCGTGGACGAAGGGGTGTTCAGGGTGAGCGCCAGCGGTTAGCGGGGGAGCG
>CAYGAO010000250.1:0-4483 GCA_964347715.1 uncultured Acidobacteriota bacterium | reverse complement strand
GCTCGCTGGTCTATCTGGCGGAGGCGGCGCGGACCTCCCGGCGGCTCTACGGGCTTCCCGTGGATGGCGGCGAACCGGTGGAACTCACGCCGGGTCCGGGGGTGTTCCGCTCGCCCGCGGTCGCCGCCGCCGCCGAGGTGCTGGCGTTCACCCACGAGACGCCCGAGACCCCGTGGGAGGTCTTCGTCGCCGATCTCGGCCCGGGAGGCGGTTCGCCCCCGGCGTTCGAGCCGCGCCGCCTCACGGATCTCCACGAGGGCGTCGCGCGCCCGGAGATGGGGAAGACGAGCATCCTCGCCTGGAGCTCGCCCGACGGCACGCCGGTGGAGGGGCTGCTCACGCTCCCGGTCGGTTACGAGGAGGGCCGGCGTTACCCGCTGATCCTGAATGTCCACGGCGGGCCGGCGGGCGTCTATTCGGAGACCTTCACCGGGGGGCCTTCGATCTACATGCTGCAGTACTTCGCCCAGGAGGGGTATGCGATCCTCCGTCCGAACCCCCGCGGTTCGACCGGTTACGGCAAGGAGTTCCGCTACGCGAACCTCATGGACTGGGGTTTCGGCGATCTCGACGACCTGCTCGCCGGGGTGGACCTGGTGATCGGGAACGGGGTCGCGGATCCGGACCAGACCTACATCATGGGCTGGAGCTACGGGGGTTACATGACTTCCTTCGCGGTTACCCGGACCGACCGTTTCGTCGCCGCGAGCATGGGCGCCGGGCTTCCGAACCTGATCAGCATGGTCACCACCACGGACATCCAGGACTATCTCGCCGGGCACATGGGCGGGGACTACTGGGAGGACTACGAGGTGTACGAGGCGCATTCGGCGATCTACCGCATCGCCGAGGTGAAGACGCCGACGCAGGTGATCCACGGTGCCGAGGACCTGCGCGTGCCCTTCACCCAGGGGCAGGAGTTCTACCGGGCGCTCGACCGCCGGGGGGTGCCGACCGAGATGGTGGTCTATCCCCGGACGCCGCACGGGCCGCGCGAGCCGAAGTTCCTGATGGATGTCTCGGAGCGGATCCTCGCCTGGTTCCGCAAGCACCGGGACCGCGGCGAGACCGCCGTCGCGCCCGAGGGGCGCTGACGCGCCGCCCCGAGTGCCGCCGCACGGCCGGTCTCCGACCCGGTGAGCGACGGCGCCGGACCTGCCGAAGTGGAGCGGGAGGAATCGAACGGCGGGCCCGGAGTCGAGGAGGAAGACCAGGGGACGCCGGAACGACCGTTCGACCCGTCCCGGATCCGGGTGCGGACGGTCGTGGTCACGGTCGGGCAGCTCGTGTCGCGCATCGAACACGACGAGATCGACCTGGCGCCCGACTTCCAGCGCGCGGCCGGCATCTGGAAACAGGAGCAGAAGAGTCGGCTGATCGAATCGCTCCTGCTCCGCATCCCGATCGCGGTCTTCTATGTGGCGGCCGACGAGGAGGAGAAGTGGACGGTCGTGGACGGCATCCAGCGTCTTTCGACCATGAACGACTTCGTGACGGGCCGGTTCCCGTTGTCCCGGCTCGAATACCGCGCCGACTTCAACGGCAGGCGGCACGACGAGCTCCCGCGGGCGATGCAGCGCCGGATCAGCGAGACCCAGCTCGGCGTCCATGTCATCGAGCCGGGAACGCCTTCGGAGGTGATGTTCAACATCTTCCGCCGGATCAACACCGGCGGTATCCGGCTCAACGGACAGGAGATCCGGCACGCCCTGAACCCCGGCCCGATTCGGGCCTTTCTCCGGGAGTTGGCGGAGGCGGACGAGTTCCTCGCCGCGACCAGGGGATCGGTCAGCCCGAAACGCATGGCGGATCGGGAGTGTGTCCTGCGGTTCCTGGCCTTCCGTATCGCTCCGTGGGAGGACTACCGGAGCGATTCCCTCGACGAGCATCTCGCGGGCGCGATCCGCAGGATCAACGCGATGACGCCGTCGCAGCGGGATTCGCTCGCCGCCGACTTCCGGAAGGCGATGCGCGCGGCGGCGCGGATATTCGGGGACGACGCGTTCCGGAAACCGCACCGTCGGGGCGAATCCCGCAAGCCGATCAGCAAGCCGCTCTTCGAAGCGTGGGGCGTGCAATTGGCGCGCTGTTCTCCGGAAGACATAGACCGTCTCGCCGAGCGCCAGAAGCGGGTCCGCGGTGGTTTCCAGGCGCTCGTGCGGGAGGACCCGGAGTTCGACAGCGCGATCTCGTCGTCCACGGGAACGCCGAAGCGGATCCGGAAGCGCTTCGCCGCCATCCGCGATCTGGTGGAGGAGGCGCTCCGGTGCTGACGCGGATCGGCCTGCTGAACTTCAAGTGCTTCGAGCGCCTCGACCTGCCCTGCGCGCCGCTGAACCTGCTGTGCGGCCTGAACGGGATGGGCAAGAGCAGCGTGATCCAGGCGCTGCTCGTGCTCCGGCAATCGTTCGCCGCCGGGCATCTCGAGGACGGCCGGCTCGTGCTCGGCGGCCGGCTGATCGATCTGGGCGCCGGATCCGATGTGATGTTCGAGGACGCCGAGGAGGAGGTCATCGGTTTCGCGCTTCGGGGCGATCTCCCCGGAGCCGCCTGGGCCGGGGCGTACGGCTACTCGGGCGCCAGCGATCAGTTGACGGAGGTTCCGGCTCCCGAGGCGAACTCGAGTGAGCTGTCCCGTTTCTTCGGGTCGTGGGGGGGGCCGGTCCGAGGCGACGACGCGGGGTCGAATCGGGGCCGGATTCCGGTCTTCGCCGACGACCTCGTGTATGTCGAGGCGGAACGGGTCGGCCCGAGGAAGTGGTATCCGCTGTCGGAGGTCATGGCCCACGAGCAGGACTTCGGACCTCGCGGCGAGTATGCGTGGAACTGGCTGAACCAGCGGCAGGACGAAGTGCTCGACAACGGGGATCCCCGGTGCGCGGACGAATCGAAGCGCCGGTTCCTGGATGTCGTCGACTACTGGCTGCAGGATGTGAGTCCCGGCGCCCACCTGCGGATCAGGTCGGTGCGCGATGCCGATGCGGTCATCGCCGGCTTCACCTTCGACCGACCCGGCGATGTCCCGACCCGGGCGCACCGCGCCACGAATGTCGGGTTCGGTCTGTCGTATGTGTTGCCGGTCGTGCTGGCGCTGCTCTCGGCGCCGGGGACGCTCTGCCTCATCGAGAACCCGGAAGCGCACCTGCATCCCCGGGGTCAGACCAGACTGGCGGACCTGGCGGCCCGGGCGGCGGCGGCCGGCGTCCAGGTCTTCGCCGAGACCCACAGCGACCACTTCCTGGACGGGGTGCGGCTTTCGGTCCGGAACGGCTCGATCCCGGCGGCGGACACGGCGATCCATTACTTCGAGCGCGACGGTGGGCGAGCGGTCGTGTCCTCCCCGACGGTGGACGCCGACGGGCGCCTGAGCGCGTGGCCGGCCGGGTTCTTCGATCAGCACGAACAGAATCTCGCCAGGCTGCTCGCGCCGAGGCGCTGACCGGCCTGTTCCTCTCACCTTCGCTGCGTCCGGTCGTCGTGCGGGAGATGATCCTGAACCACGCGAGCGTGGCGCCGGCCGGGTGGCAGGCGGCGCTCGGTCACCTGCCGGAGATGGCGAGAGGCATGGCGGAGCTGGTCGAAGACGGAGTGGCCGAGCGCTGGTTGCGCTTGGCCCGGTCCCCTTTCGATATCCGTCTGGACGGCGAGCGGAGCCTGTTCGACGCCATTCTGGAGCTCCGCAGTCGGGGTGGACGGGACGAAGCGGTCTTCCTCTTGGGTCTGACCCAGAAGGCGCCGCTCGTGAGCGGGCTGGCGCCAGAGATCACCGATCGGTTCCGGAGGTGTGAGACGAAGGCGTTACCGCCGGATGACGGCGGGCCGCTCGTTCTGTGCTGCGTCGCGGACGCGATCGCGGTCGGCTTTCCGTCGGAGACGGTCTGGGACTGCGACCGGTTGCGCGTCGAGCTGTGGGAACTCCTGCCCGACGGGACGCTCGGAGAAGCCTCCGAGGAGATCGACAACCTGACGCGGGCGGAACACGCCGGCCGCATCGCCGCTCGTTTCCGGGAGCGGCTGCGACGGCGGTGTTCGGACGCGGCGGACCTGTGGGAACGGCGAGGGCTGATCTTTCCGGACCTGGGGTTCGGGCCGGATGTGGAGGAACACCTCGCGGAGGTGAACCCGGGTTGGTTGCCGACGCTCGTGAACCGGCTGGCGGAACTCGACGAAACCGCGGCGGCGTGGAAGACCCGAGGCGGCGACGCTCCGAGGTGGAGATGCAAAGTCACGCCCGAGAGTCCGTCGCTGCGGGAATACCAGGGCGGGAAGTTCCTCGATGCGCGGCGATTCCGCGCGGCCTCCGGGGAACGGGTCCTGTTCGAGTGGCACGCCCGCTTCGGGAGCGGGGCGCGGATCCACCTGCGGTTCGATTCCGGGAGGCGCGAGATCGAGATCGGCTATGTGGGGGACCATCTGCCGATGCCGCCTCGGCAGTAGCAGGCTGTGGAGAAAGTTCCTCGTGCGCCGACGCGGCGCGAAGCGC
>CAYGAO010000249.1:0-4493 GCA_964347715.1 uncultured Acidobacteriota bacterium | reverse complement strand
CCGTCCAGCCTCCGGCGTCGCTGCCTTTCTCCCACTGCCAGTCGCTCCGGTCCGTGATGCCCGTCCTCCGGGTCGCTCGGGACAGAGCGACTCCGAAGGGCTCCCCCACCCTCGGAGGGGCGAAGCTGGTGAAGAACGCAGCGCCGCCCCCCGTTCGAGTGTGGCGAAAGATCACACCGTCGGACAGCTCGACCACCATCTCCAGTCCGGGAATGTCGTCGTCGGGGCACGTCGCTCCGCCACGGTCACAGTGCCACACGATGTGTACGTTTTCCTCGGGAACGGGGTAAACGGCTTCCAGGCTCCCGATCCAGGTCACGGACCGCACATCGGCCAGCCAGATGAGCGCGTGGCGGATGTTGCTGTAAACATGACCCGCGATCGGGTTCGCCTTCACCCACTCGACGGTCTCGGATCCGTCCCAGTACGCGGTGTTGTAAGTGCGATCGCGGTAACCGCGTTCGAGCGCTCTGGCCGTCAACTCGTGATTCGTCCGCGCCGAGAGCCCGATGTGGGCCAGGCCGCCCGCCAGCAGGATCGAAGCGAGCATCCACTTGAACACGACCATCCCGCCGCGGACTTCACGGCGGAGCAACCTGTCCAGCACGAAGACGGCCATCAACAGGATCGGCAGTAGGAGCGGCGTGAGCAATCTGCCGTCCACCGGGACGGTGACCGTGAACCGCGCGGCGACGAGGAGAAACGCGAGATACACCGACACGAATGTCCCGAACGGCAGGATGGCCCGCCCGATCACTCGCCTCGCCGGGACGGCCATGACGAACCAGAGCGACGCTGATCCCAGAACCATTAGGGGGAGAGAGAGAGAGCCATTCGCCGACGCCAGGATCCAGCTCCCGAAGGTCTCCGCCACCTGCTCCAGCGAATCGAACAGGGGCTGCCCCGACGCGGGTTGGTGCCCCCCCGCAAGCGTCCCGGAGACCGACCAGTTGCGCGCCAGGACGAGCGCCAGCGGGAGGGACGAGATCGCGCCGTGGATCGCGGCGCATTTCAGCCTGGCGGCCGCGGAAAGATCGCGGCGCGTCGCTGTCAGGAGGACGCCGACCAGGATCACGACCACCCCGATATACCGCGTGACCGCGGCGAGGGCCGCGCAGCCGGCCGCCAGCAAGAGGGGCGGCATGACGGAGTCCTTCCGGTTCCGGAACGACTCCAGCCCGATCAACGCCAGCAGCGTGAACAGGATGAAGAGCGCCTCGGTCATCACGTACGAGGAGACCTCACACAGGGGGACGGCGGTCGCTACGGCGACGGTTCCGGCCACTGCGAGGACGCGCGAACCGCAGTGCCGCCGGAGCCAGAAACCCGCCAGCGCGATGGTCAGACCGAATGCGAGGGCGTTCACGAACCGGGCCGCGTCCGCCGGCTCGATTCCGAACGGGACGAAGAGGGCCAGGAGCACGGGAAAGAGGGGCGGCTGCGCCACATACTCCTCGCCCCGCCCGGGTCCGCGCAGGCCGTCTCCGGCGGCCAGGCTCTCGGCAGCGGACAGGTACCCCACGGAGTCCCATCCGACTGCGGCGCCGTAGGCGGAGGTGCGCACCAGGATGTGCGCCGCGCCGAGAACGGCGATGGCGACGATGAGCAGGCCGCCGGAAGCGAGGAACTTCCGCGCGGCCGGCTCCGGCGCGAGGAATCCGGCGGACCGCGTCACTTCACGCACCGAGCCGCGACCACTTCCGCCCGCTCCGGAACCGTCCGGGTCGCCGACGCTCGCCGGCCCGGCGGATCCCCGCGCTGCCGCCGGACCATCTTCCCGATGAGCCCGATTCGGGCGCGGACGCTCTCCTTCCGCGTCCAAACGATCGTTTCGGAATCTCGAACGCCACGAACGGAAGGGGCTCCCGCCGCCGGTCGGCCCGGGCGAGTCGCCCCCCTCTCGCAGCGGAGTCCCCGGCATTCACTCGGCATGACGGCTCCCGTCCCCTGCACCCGGAGGGGGCGCGGCGCTCTCGAGGTTTCGAGACCGGCGTCCCGGTTCGACGGCGACGGAGCCGGACGCTCGACGATCGGCTCTCCTCCCGGACGGGAGCGGCACCATCGTGGCGCCGGCGAAGGCCGCGGGGGCATGGTCAGCCCACCGGAGCCGGCGCCGGCGGACGGAATTCCACGAGCGCCGAGCGGCCGACGATCCCCACGACGCGCACCAGCAGTTCCTGCCCGGCGGCGTCGGTGAGGCGCAGGTCCTCGCCGGGGAGGAAGTGGACGGGTTGCGGCTGGCCCTCGTTGATGGAGATGTTGGAGGCGTAGAGCCAGGTCCGGTCGCGCGCGTCGCGGACCGGATTCAATCGGCCGCGGAAACCCGGGAGGGAACCGGAGGCTTCCGCGAAGATGACGCTACCGCCCGCGGGAAGCGGCGTCAGGTCCACGGCGAGAGCGCGACGGCTCGGCGTCCATTCTGTTTCGAGATGGGCGGCGCAGCCGGGAGCGGCGGCGAACACGGTCATCGGAAGATGCGTGGAGTGCAGCTCGATCGTCGCTTCGCCTTCTGCATCGGTGGCGGCGCGTCTCCAGGTCCGGTTCGGGAACAGGACCAGCAGGTCGGCGCCGCGGACCGGCCGGCCGCCGGAGCGGACACCGATCACGGCGCGGGCTGCCGCCAGCTCCGGGGACGCCGCCGGAAGCGTCACCCGCAGTTCGGAATCGGCGATCAGCCGGAACTCCGGCAGTTTGCCGGAAAGCTCCCGCGTTTCCCGCCGAATGGTGGGAACGCCGTCGCCGCGTCGCTCGATGACGGACAATCGCCCCCCGGCGCCGCGGATTCCGGCGGCGGGGACCCGACCGAGCAGCGAGGTCAGCAGTTCGTTTCGCGTCGCCTGACGGTCCGCCATGTCGTCCACCGTGAGATTGTTCGGGAGCGAGCCGGGGGACTGGATCTCCAGCCGGTCGGAAAACATGGAGAGCCGGATCCTGGTGGTCCGAATCGAGTAGTCGCGGTGCGCCACGGCATTGACGACGGCTTCGAAGACCGCCTTTTCGCTGTACTGGGGCAGCTCGGCGCGGGCCGGCGTCTTGTGGGCCACGACGCGCATGTTCCGGAGAACGAAGGCCACGGCTGCGGCGATCTGCCGTCCCAGCGGGCCGCCGATGGTCTGCGCGTCCAGCTGTCCGCTGGCCCGGTCCTCTCCCCGATAGCAGGCGGCGGTGATGCATGCGTTCGGCAGCGATTCCTCCGGCGCCAGGCCGGAAAGCAGCACTCCCGCGACGGTGGCGCGGCGAACGCCGTCGTCGCCCATGACGAGCAATCCCATCTTCTCCAGTGCCGACGGCGGATCCGCGGCGCCCTCGAGGCTCAACATCGGCTTCCACACCGATTCGTCCAGCGCGCCGAGGCCGGTTCCGGGGACCGGTTGTCTGTCGAACCAGAGAAAACGCGCCTGCGCCCGGCGCTGGGCGAGGCGCAGGCGTTCGTCGCTGGTCATCCTTCGCTTCGAGCTGCCGACCCGACGGTAGCTGCCGCCGGGACTGTCGTGCTGCGCGTGGCCCTCGGCCACTTCGATCACGAGCAGCGGCTTTCCGTCATCCATTTCGGTACGGAAGATGTCCACTTCGATGGGCGGCTCGATCTGGTCGAAGCAGATGTGGCGGATGACCTGTTCCAGGGCGTCCATCCGCGCGCGCGACATGCCCTGCACCGTTCCGTCGTCCCGGACCCCGCAGAGCATCACTCCGCCGCGGGTGTTCGCCAACGCCGCGAGTTCGTCGGCGAGGTCGGCCGGGCGCGGGCTCACGGGGCGGTCGCCGGCGAACTCGACCCGCTTGAACTCCCAGCCGGTGTCTTCACCGAGCCGGAGCTGTCGGGAGATCGCTTCGTTGCTGTACTTCATCGTCGGTCCCCGAATCGCGGCGCCTCCGGGTTCGCGTCGGTCGGGGCGCCCGGCCCGCGCGCCCGCTGCTCTCGCTGCCCGGTCCTCTTTTCCGGCGAAGGACTCGCCGTCGTCCTCCGGGGGCGACACTCCCACGAAGCGGCCGGGAGTCGGGACCTGGCGGTGGCGGCGCACCTCTTCGAGACGCCGGGAACATCGGCGTAACCACCCCCGTCGCGCCAGGCGCCGGCGATGTCTTCAACGGTCGGTTCCCCGTTCGCGCGGTCCACCGACCGCCCCGGAGCGCGGGCGTCGAGGAACCGGATATTCCCGCGCTCCCGGCGCTTCGGCGCGAAGCCGGCGACGCTCGACGGGGACCGGGGATAGTCGGCGCGCGCCTCGATGAACTCCAATGACGGCGCGAACATCCCTCTCCGCGCAACCGGGGCTGGCGTTCGCATCGCCCAGTCGGACATTCGTGGCGAGGTCACCGCCCGGTCCACGATCTCCGGTTGCCCTGCCCGGGCGCGGCCGCGCTCCCGGCGAGCGTTCTCCAGCGCCCCGAAGATGTTGACCGCGAGATGAAGTTGGTGGCGTCCACGGTTTCGGGAGCGAGGAGGAAGGTGAACAGCGCGTCGCGCTCGTTGTCGAGATGGGCGGCGAAGC
>CAYGAO010000248.1:0-4509 GCA_964347715.1 uncultured Acidobacteriota bacterium | reverse complement strand
TCCCCGGCGGCGCTTCGCGCCGCGTCGGTGCGCGAGGGACTTTCTCCACAGCCTGATGAGCCCGCCGCAGGACCTCCGGATCCAGGAGCTGGTCCTCGGCGATCCGACCCCCGAGGCGGTGGACCGCTTCGTCGCCGGAAACGACTTCCCGATCCGGGAGGGCCCGCACACGACCTTCGTGTTCCGGGGCGCGGCGGATTCGGTGCTGCTCGGGCACTGGCTGCTCGGGACCGCGGCGGCGCGCGAGATGGAGCGCGTCCCCGGCTCGGACCTGTGGTTCCTGACGCTCGACCTGCCCGCCGAGTCCCGCGTCGAGTACCGCTTCCAGCGCGTCCGGGGACCCGACGCCGAGTGGATCCTCGATCCCCTGAACGAGCGGACGGTGCGCGATCCCTTCGGCGTCTGGTCGGTCTGCCACGCCGCCGACTACCGGCGGCCGGCGTGGACCGAGGCCGACCCGCTCGCCGGGAAGGGGGAGCTCGTGACCCGCGAGGTGGAGAGCCGGGTGTTCGGAGTCCGCCGGATCCGGGTGTACACCCCGTTCGGCTTCCGCGGGAGGCGGCGCTACCCGCTGCTCCTCGTGCTCGACGGCGGCGACTATCTCCGCTACGCGGACTGCCGCACCGTGCTCGACAACCTGATCCACCGCCGCGAGCTCCCGGCGCTGATCGCCGCGTTCGTGGACCCGGAGAAGCGGATCCGCGAGTACGCGAACAACCCGGAGCACGCCGGGTTCCTGACCCGGGAGCTGGTGCCCGCGCTGCAGCGCGAGTTCCCGGTGCGGCTCCGCGCGGACGACCGGGGGATCATGGGCGCCGGGCTCGGCGCGGTCGCCGCGCTCACCGCGGCGTGGCGGGCTCCCGGGTTCTTCGGGAAGCTGTTCCTCGCCTCGGGGTCCTTCGCCTTCACGGACATCGGGCCGAGCCGCCGCACCTCGCTCCTCGATCCGGTCGTGGACTTCGTGGACGCCTTCCGGAAGGCGCCGAACCGGGTGAGCACCCGCGCCTACCTGAGCTGCGGGACCTACGAGCCGCTCATCCACGCGAACCGGGCGCTCGCGCCGCTGCTCCGGGAGGGCGGCGTCGAGGTCCGCTACGAGGAGTCTCCGGACGGGCACAACTGGGAGAACTGGCGCGACCGGTTGCGGGTGGGACTCTCCTGGCTCTTCCCCGGCCCCATCTGGCTCTACTACCGATGAGCGACCCCGGGGCGCCCGATCTCGACCGCCTCCTCCCTCGCGCCGGCACCGGCTCGGTGAAGTGGGAGTTCCGGGAGAGCGCGGTCGGCCGCGGCTCCTCGCTCGAACCCGCGCCCGACCCGGAAGTGATCCCGATGTGGGTCGCGGACATGGACTTCCCGTGCCCCGCGCCGGTGACCGAGGCGATCCGGCGGCGGGCCGAGCACCCGATCTTCGGCTATTCGGCGGCGCCTGCGGGGCTCGCCCGCGCGTACTGCGACTGGATGGAGGCGCGCCACCGGTTCCGCCCCGACCCCGCGTGGGTCGTGCCCACCGAGGGGATCGTGCCCGACCTCGGACTCCTCGTCCGCTCGCTGCTCGAGCCCGGCGAGGGGGTCATCGTGCACCCGCCGGTGTACTACCCGTTCTTCGGGGCGGTGCGGCACGGCGGCGCCCGGCTCGTCCCCTGTCCGCTCCGGCGCGAGCCGGGCCCGGGGAACCCCTACCGGCTCGACCTCGAGCGCTTCGCGCGCGTCGCCGCCGTTCCCGAGAACCGGATGACGCTGCTCGCGAGTCCGCACAACCCGGTCGCCCGCGTCTGGAGCGGAGAAGAACTCGAGGCCGTCGCCCGGATCGCGCGGCGCCACGACCTGCTCGTCGTCTCCGACGAGATCCACGGCGACCTGATGCTCGACGGACGCCCGTTCACGCCCTGGCTCGGCCTCGAGGCGGCGGATCGCCGCCGGTCGGTCGTCTGTTCGGCGCCGAGCAAGACCTTCAACCTCGCCGGGCTCAAGCTCTCCTGCCTCGTGATCCCGGACGAGGGGCTCCGGAGACGCTTCCGGCTCGCGCGGGACCGCACCGGGGTGTACGGGGTGAACCCGCTCAGCGCGGCGGCCGCCGAAGCCGCCTGGCGCCACGGCGCACCCTGGCTCGACCGGGTGCTCGCGTACCTCGGCGCGAACGCCCGGGCGCTCGAAGATCACTTTCGGGAGCGCCCCGAGCTCGGCGTCTCGGTGACGCCGCTCGAGGGCACCTACCTCGCCTGGCTCGACTTCCGCGAGACCGGCATCGCCCCGACGGACCTCGAAGCCTTCCTGCTGGAGGCGGCCCGCCTCCGCCTCGAGAACGGCGCGATCTTCGGCGCCGGGGGAAAGGGCTTCTGGCGGATGAACCTCGCCTGTCCCCGGAGCCTGCTCGACGAGGCGCTCCGGCGCTTGTCGGGAGCCCTCGCCGCCCGTTAGATTGCTCTCCGTCGCCCCTGTGTCCCGCGCCGCCGCCGCCCCTGGCGTCCTCGCCGTTTCGCTGGCGGACGCCCGCTGCGAAGCGCCCGGGCAACGGTGGCCCGGGCGGCTGCCTTTCGCCGACGACCGGGAGCCAGATGTGCGCGCGATCCGGATTCCGGTAGGCGCGCCGCCTATCAAGATCCAGGGCATCAAGACGAAGGCGATCCCGTTCATCCGGAAGAACATCGCGTGGCGGCGCGAAGGGCGCTGGATCGAGCCGTTCCTGGGTTCGGCGTCCGTGGTTCTGAATGTGGGCCCGGAGCGGGCGCTGCTCGGGGACACGAACCCCCACCTGATCCGCTTCTACCGGAGCATCCAGCAGGGGTCGCTGACCCCGCAGTCCGCGCGTTCGTTCCTCGAGCGCGAGGGGGCGCTGCTCCGGCGCCGGGGCGAGGAGCACTACTACCGCATCCGCGAGCGGTTCGACGAGCGCGCGGAACCCCACGACTTCCTGTTCCTGAACCGGTCCTGCTTCAACGGCCTGATGCGTTTCAACCGGAGCGGCCGCTTCAACACTCCCTTCTGCCGGAAACCGGAGCGGTTCCGGGCCGGCTACATCACCCGGATCTCGAACCAGGTGCAGTGGGCGCGAGACCGGATCCGTGGCAAGCCCTGGGAGTTCGTCTGCGCCGACTGGTCGGCGGTCCTCCGGGAGACGACGCCGGACGACTTCGTTTACGCCGATCCTCCGTACGCCGGGAGGTTCAACGACTTCTTCAACCGCTGGACCGACGAGGACGCCTCGCGGCTCGACGCCGCCATGAAGGCGCTGCCGTGCCCGTTCCTCTACTCGATGTGGGCGGGGAACGAGTTCCGGCGGAACGCCAGGCTGTACCGGGCCTTCGCCGGCTACCGGATCGAGACCTTCTCCCACCACTATCATCTGGGTGCCACGGAGAGGCTTCGCAACGAGATGACGGAAGCGCTGGTGACCGGATGAAGACCCGAATTCCCCTCGTCGTGGCGATGCTCCTCCCGTCGTTCGCGGGCGCGGCCGCCCAGGAACCCCCGCCCGCGGGCGACCGGTCCCGGTTCCGCGTCCGGCTCGGCGTCGCCGACGCCGAAGGGAACGCGCTCGCCCTCGCCGGGTCGGACAACGACCTGCCGACGCTCTGCGACCGGAACCTGAATCCGGACCGCCACTTCACCCCGCGGGGCAACCCCGGGTGCCAGGCCGGCCCGAGCGAGTGGGATTCGAGCTTCGCCGAGGCGCCCGGGATCGGCGTCGAGCTCGGGGCGGCGGTGCGCGTGGTCGCCGGGCTCCATTTCGAGTTCGAGGCCTTCCGCACCCACTGGAGCTACGACCAGACGGATGGAGTCTTCGACGAGAGCACCAGCACCGCCGACAAGCTGGCGCAGGAGCTCGTCCGCGCCGAGGTGCGGATCGGGGAGGTGCGGACGACGAACGCGTTCTGGAACCTCGCCTGGTATCTGCCGGTCCGGGACCGGTTCGAGCTCCACGCCGGCGCCGGCCTCGGGACGGCGAGCGTCGCGCTCGACTACGGCAGCGACTGGGCGAGGAACCTGGACCCGTCCCGGATCGCCACGCTCGACGACGAGAACTCGGTCTTCGACGCTCCGGGTGGCGTGGACCGGGAGGCCGAGCGGGCCGCGCTCCGGCGGCTGATCGCGGGCGCCACCACGACCGCCGACGCCACGCTCGAGGACCGGCTCGCGGCGCGGCAGTGGTTCGTCGGGGGCGCCGTCCGGCTGGCCGATTCCACCTCGTTCGAGCTGCGACTCCGCTGGGTCGGCTACGGTGCCTTCTCGGGCGGCGGCCCGTGGGACCAGCTGCGGAGCCACGCCTCGGACAACGCCCTGCTGCCCGGCGACCCGGGGACCGACCCGGTCGTCTATACCGAGACCACCGAGGATCTCGGCGGCATCTCCCTGGGCTTCGCGCTGGCGATCCGTTTCTGACAGGCAGTGTAGAAATTCCCTCGCACGCCGGGGAGGGGCGCGGGGGCGCTCCGCCCGACCCGCGCCAGAGGGGGGGACGGCGAGCCGGCGCGCTTCGGGGGGCCCCACCGGGGGGCGCGCGCCCCC
>CAYGAO010000247.1:0-4515 GCA_964347715.1 uncultured Acidobacteriota bacterium | reverse complement strand
GATGTGGTAGTGGTCCTCCGGGACGACGGGTCCTGCCGTATTGAAGAAGCGCACGGGGTCAGTATGCCGCATTCGCCGTCCCCCGGACGGTTCCCCGCTCGGGGAGAAGAACCCGGCCCGAGGGGGGTAGGATTCCCGTCCGAAGTCGATGAGCGGGGGCGGTGGGAGCCTTGTGGGTCCGGATCGCGCCTCCGGCGCGGGTCATGACCCGGGTGGGCTGCCGGGCGGGATGGGAGTGATGGACCCCTTGCAGCGGGCCTTCTACCGGGTCAGGTTCCGGGAGGCGTTCCTCGAGCTGCAGGGCAAGGCCTTCGAGGACTGGTTCGCCCGTCTCGCCGGGTTCGCGCTGGGAAGCGACTTCGAGCGAGTCCGTCCGTACGGCCCGGAAGGAGACCGGAAGGCCGACGGCCGGAGCCGTCGCGACCGAACGATCTATCAGTGCTACGCGCCGGAGGCGACGAACCAGAAACGGCTCATGAAGAAGATCGACCGGGACTTCGCCGGCGCGGTCGAGCACTGGTCCGACTGGATGAAGCGATGGGTCTTCGTCTGCAACGACCGTCGCGGCCTGCCGCCGGCAGTCCATCAGCGCCTGGACGCGCTTCGCGCGGACCATCCGTCCATCGCCATCGATCTGTGGGGAGAAGCCGACCTGACCGCGCTTGCCGGGCGCATGGACCTGGCCGGCTGGGAGTCGCTGTTCGGGGTCGTTCCCGCCGGGAGCGACGCCGGAGCGGTCGCGCCGGACGATGTGGCGGAGGTCGTTCGGCATATCCAGCAGGTCGAGCCGAAGGCGGGCGAGGAGTCGATTCGACCTCCGTCGGTGGACAAGATCCAGAAGAACCATCTCTCACGCGATGTGCTGGAACTCCTCAAGGCGGGCAAGCGGAAGGATCACCTGGTCAAGGCGTACTTCGAGACCCACCACCACCCCGACTTCGGCGAGAAGGTCGCCGAGGCGTTTCGTCACCGCTACCGGTCGCTGAAGGAGACGGAGAGATCGCCCGACGACATCTTCGTCGGGCTGCAGCGATTCGTCGGCGGCCGAGGCAGCGCGAGGCGACAGGTCGCGGCGCTCGCGGTTCTCTCCTATCTCTTCGACCGCTGCGACATCTTCGAGGACCCGGACGGACAGCGATGATCCTGCCCACGAAGCACCTGCGGCCCGACCGGGCGTTGCTGGGGGTAGGCGCCCAGATCTTGGAGACCCTCCGGCGCCCGATGACGGTGTCGGGGCTCTGGGACGAAGTGCGGAAGAGCAGGGCGACGGTGTCCGGCGCGCCCATCGCCTACGGCTGGTTCGTGCTCGGAGTCGACCTCCTCTACCTGATGGGCGCCGTGGAGCTCGAAAGCGGCGTCGTCTTCCGAACGAAGCGGTGATCCATCAGATCAGGGCCAGCGCGGCTTCCTTCAAGACGCTGGATTTCCGTCCCGGTCTGAACATTCTGCGCGCGGACAGGAGCGCCGAGGCCAGCGACCGGGATTCCCGAAACGGCGCCGGCAAGACGAGCTTCGTCGAGCTGGTCCATTTTCTGTTCGGGTCCAGCGCCCCGCCGAAGAACATCTTTCGCTCGGACGCCCTCGGGGGCTGGAGGTTCGAGGCGGAACTGGAGCTGGGAGGCGTCCGGGGAACGGTTTCGCGCTCGGGCAGCCGGCCGAACGCGGTCGAGGTATCCGATTCGTGGATCCCGCAGCCTGCCCCACCAGCGCCGCGCCTTCTGGACTGCCACAGCAACACTTCCCTCGATCTCGATCTCTGGAAGACCTTGCTCGGCGAGCGCTGGTTCGGACTGGAACCGCCCCTGGCCGGCGAGAAGAGTCTGTTCCGGCCGGGGTTCCGCTCGCTGTTCTCCTATTTCGCCCGACGCGAACGAGACGGTGGATTCATCGATCCGATGCGGAACGCGACGACGCAGCAGCCATGGGATCAACAGGTCTCCGTCTCCTGGCTCCTGAACCTCGACTGGACGGTCGCCCAGCGATTCCAGCGGCTGCGGGAACGCGAAAAGCTCGCGAAGGCGCTCAAGGCCGCGGCGCGTTCGGGGGAGTTCACCCGGCTGACGTCTGGCGCCGCCGAGCTGCGCACGGCGCTGACGCTGACTCGATCCAGGGCTCTGAAGACGAAGGAGCGGCTCGACGGGTTCCGGGTGCTGGAAGACTACGAAGACCTGGAATCGGAGGCCGATCGGATCACCGGGCGGATGAACGATCTGGCAGGCGAAAACCTCGCGGACCGGGCGCTGCTCCGGGAACTGGAGACCTCACTGAGGGACGAAGAAGATCCGGAGAACGCGGACATTCGCAAGCTCTTCGACGAGGCGGGTGTCGTGCTGCCCGATCTGGTCCATCGGCGCTTCGACGAAGTGGACCAGTTCCATCGAAGGGTCCTCGAGAACCGGCGAGCGCACCTGAACGCCGAGATCGAGAGCGCGAGCGAGAGGATCGCGGCGCGCGAGAAGGAGAAGGAGGCGCTGGACGCGCGGCGCCGGCAGATCATGGGAATCCTCGAGTCCGGTGGCGCACTGGCCGAATACACCGCCCTTCGCGAGGAGGCCGGTCGTGTCGAGGCCGAGGTCGAGGGTCTGGCCGGACGACTCCGGGATGCCGAGAAGCTGGAGGGACTGCGGACGGATATCAAGGCGGAGCGGGCTCGCCTGACGAAGTCCCTGCAGGACGACATCCGCGAGAGAGATGCGTTCCTGCAGGAGGCGATCCTTCGCTTCGAAGCGCTTTCGGAGTCGCTCTACGAGCGCGCCGGCAGCCTCACGATCGACTGGAGCGAGAAAGGACCGAAGTTCGAAGTCCGGATTCCGTCCGGCCAGAGCCTCGGGATTTCCCGGATGCAGATCTTCTGCTTCGACATGATGCTGATGGAACTGCAGTCCGCGCGCGGTTGTTCGCCCGGATTCCTGATCCACGACAGCCATCTGTTCGACGGGGTGGACGAGCGGCAGGTGGCGCGGGCGCTCCAGCTCGGGGCGCGGCGGGCGGAAGCCGGGCGATTCCAGTACATCGTCACGCTGAACACCGACGTCATGCCCCGGGAGGGATTCGATCGCGGCTTCGCCATCGAGGATTTCTTCATGGATGTCCGGCTGACCGACGCTGACGAGACCGGCGGTCTGTTCGGCATCCGGTTCGACTGGAACCGGTAACGCCCGGGCGCGAGCCGGAGGATCGGATCCGGCTTCGAACGCCCGGCCGCCGGGGCGGCCATCGTCATCCGTCGCGGCGCTTCTTCCAAAGACGCACCGTGAACCGGTGCTCTTCTTCGACCAGGTCCGGCTCGGTGCCGTTATGGGAGCGCATTCCGGGAATGATCCGGTTCCGCACCCCCATCCCCCGCGCCTCGACATATCCGTAGTCGCGCATCACATTCACGAGAGTCTGGTTCCGCGCGTACCGGATCCCGGAGCGCATCCCTTCAACGGTCACCGTGTTCGGCAGCCGGCCCGGACTCACGATCTCCATCCGGTCGCTGTAGATGGCCAGCATCACATCCGTTCCCGCGATGGAGTAGTCCCGATGGACGAGCGCGTTGACGACGGCCTCCCGGACGACGCTCTCCGGGTACTCCCACCCATCCACGCGCCGCGGTCCGTCGAAGCGGACGGTGGGCGAGGTGTTCCGGCGCACGAAGTCCCAGGCCTGTTCCACGAGCCCGATTTCCACGAACGACCCGACCGCCGCTCTCAGCGGAAGCAGCGGACCGCGCAAGTCCTCGTCCGCGCGCACCGCGTAGTCCGCTTCCTCGCCGAGGTAGCAGATGGCGCGAATACCCGCCTGCGGGACCTGCCGCTTCGGATCCCTGCCGAAGAGCAGGACTCCGTCCACGGTGGCCACGATCTGTCCCGCCGAGACGGTCATCAGATCGAGATTCCGCAGCAGGGTCTCCCAGCCGGGGCGATCCTCCGACTCGGGAGCGTCACCGCCCAGGGCCCGGATCAGCCAGTCGCGCAGACGCCTCCAGTCGAGAACCTCGAATCCCGCGCCGGGGACCGGTTTCGCCCCGTAGCGCAACCTGCCGGACGCCTGGTACATGCGCTCCAGTTCCTCGCGGCTGGCTTCGCGGGAGGTGCTTCCGACGCGGACGAAATACGTCCGCCGGCCCTGGTGCAGGAGCGCATACGGCTTGTCCGGACCGCCGGTCACCCGAACCGCCAGCACATCCCGCCCCGGTTCGGCCTCCCGCACCCAGGAGAGCAGGGGAATGACGGGCGGCTCGATCTTCACCCGGCACAGCTCGCTGACCCACTCTTCGAGGCGTTCTCGCTTCGCGCCCGAGATGGCGCCGTCGTCCTCGACGCCCAGGAGGACGGCGCCACCCTCCAGATTCAGAAAGGCCACCAGCTCCTTCGCGAGCTGATCGTTCCGGATGTCGTCGCGCTTGAACTCCATGCCGGAATCCTCGCCGCCGGCGATGAGTTCCGCGAGTTCGGAGCGAAGCACGGGAGACCTGTCAGCCCGTGGAAAGAGTCCCCCGCATCCGCACCGCTCCGGGAAGGGAACCGGAAT
>CAYGAO010000246.1:0-4519 GCA_964347715.1 uncultured Acidobacteriota bacterium | reverse complement strand
CTGCCGGATCGCCGCCCGGTCGACGGCAGCCTCCGCGCTCCGCCGCTCACGGTCCGCCGCCGCCTCCGCACTCCGCCGCTCACGGTCCGCCGCCGCCTCCGCACTCCGCCGCTCACGGTCCGCCGCCGCCTCCGCGCTCCGCCGCTCGCGATCCTCCGCCGCCGCCCGGAACCCCGCGACCATCTCCTGCCGGATCGCCGCCCGGTCGGTGGTCGCCTCGGTGCTGCGCCGCTCACGGTCGGCGGCGGCATCCACGCTCCGCCGTTCACGGTCCTCGGCAGCGGTTCGCCGAGAGTCGGCGAGCTCTTGCCGCAACTCGCCGATGTCGTCCCGGTTCTCGCGGATGTCCGTCCGCAGGTCCCCGATCCGGAGGTGGACCTCGGTCAACCCGTCGCCCCGAAGGCGACCGGGCACCCTGGAACGCTCGGTATCGGTTCCGGCCACTGCAGGAGTGTCCTCGTCAGGGCGAGTGTAGGACCCCCGCGGCGCTTCGGCAAGGGCGGTGCCGGACTGTCTGCCGGTTGCTTCGGGTCGACTCATGGAGCTCCTCCTCGGGATGCGATTCGTCGGGGGCCCGGCGACCTGCCATGCCCTTTCCTGCAAGGACGAGATTCGCGCCGGTTCTGTCCCACTTCTTTCGACCCTGGGGGAAGCTCGCGCACCGGCGTGCGGAAATCGGTGGCCGTACCGTCACGAGGTGAACGCGGGGCCTCCGCCCGTACACTTCCCCGCGAAATGGACACCACTTCCGTGCTCGGCTACGACCAGCCGCTCTTCATCCAGCCCTTCGATCACCGGGGCAGCTTCACGAAGTCGTTCTTCGGCTTCTCGGGGGACCCGCCGATCCAGCCCCCGAGCGACGGTTTTGCGCCGGTCGCCGCGGCGAAGACGCTGATCTACCGGGGACTTCTCCGGGCGATCGAGCAAGGAGTCCCGGCGCCGCAGGTCGGCATCCTCGTGGATGCGCAGTTCGGGAGCCAGGTGCTCGCCGATGCGAGGCGGCGGGGGATCCCGCGCGCGGTCTGCATCGAGAAGAGCGGTCAGGCGGTCTTCGACTTCGAGTACGGCGCCTCGTGGGTCAACCACATCCGCTTCCACGCACCCGACATGGTCAAGGTGCTCGTCCGGCTCCACCCGGACGATCCGGTGGAGACGACGGCCGAGCAACTGACCCGACTGCGCCTCGTCTCCGACTATCTCCACGGCGCCGAGCGCCGGCTGTTCCTGTTCGAACTGCTCGTGCCGGCGACCACCGACGAAGACCGCGAGGCCGGCGACGCCTACGACCGGGACCTCCGCCCCGGTCACATGGCCCGCGCGATCCGCATGATCCAGGACTTCGGGATCGAGCCGGACATCTGGAAGCTCGAAGGCGTGGACCGTTCCGAGGACGCCGCCCGCGTGGCGGCGGCGGTGCGGTCGAGCGACGCCCGGGAGCGGGTCGGCTGCATCGTGCTCGGCCGCGGCTCGGACGCGGAACAGGTCCACGCCTGGCTCCGGGTCGCGGCCCCGGTCGCGGGTTTCATCGGGTTCGCCGTCGGACGGACGAATTTCCGGGAACCGCTCGGCGAGTTCCTCGCCGGACGCATGGAAGAGACGGCGGCGATGGAGCGGATCGCGGCGAACTACCGGAGCTGCGTGGACACCTGGCGCGCGGCCGGCGGCTGATCCGGGCACGCCTCGGAGCCGGGCGGCGGCGCGAGTCTCGAACCGCGCCCGAGGCGCCGGGCGCGCCCGGTCATCGCTGCGCTTCGGCGATGTCGGTTCGCCTGACGTCCGTCCGACCCGCGATCCGGGACCCAACCGCCGCCGGAGGTGGCGCCACCGACGCGCCGAGCCCGAACCGGAGCGACGACCGACGGAGGGGGGCGCATCGGCGCCGTCGAACTCCGGTGGTGCGGTCGGCGTGGGGGCGCGCGGGTCCCGTCGGAGGGAACACCTCGCCGCCGGGCGCGGGCGCGAGTTCCCGACTGCCGACGGCGACGCGGCCGGGGCGCGTTCCGAAGCCGGTGCTCTCCGGGCGCCCCGGGGATCGGCGATCCTCCCTGCTCCTCCCCGTGGTTTCCCGTCCGGTCACCGACGGCAGGTCCTGGTTCACCTGCGCGCCGCCGATGGGTCTGCCCGGCGCGTAGCCGGTCAGTCGTTCAGGTCGGTCGGGACCTGCTTCGGATACCCCTCGCACTGTTTCTTCATGCCGGTCGGCGAGCGCACCGCGGAACCAGCGGTCAGGGCGCGCCGCCGGCCGGAACGGCGGCGATCTCCCGCCCCCCCCCCGGGGCGGCGGCGATTCCCCCGGGGCGGCGGTTTCTTCAGTCGCGCCGGGCGGCGGCCACGAGTTCGACGACCCGTTCGACCGTCTGTTCCAGCGTGCGTTCCGTGGTGTCCACCACCTGGGCGTCGTCGGCGCGGCGGAGCGGTGCGACCCGCCGCTTCGAATCCGCGTCGTCGCGGCCCCGGAGCGCCGCCTCGACCTTGCGGACATCGGGATCCCCCTCGTCGGAGGAGCGCCGGCTCGCGCGCACTTCGGAACTCGCGTCGAGGAATATCTTGACCGGGGCCTCGGGGAAGACGACGGTGCCGATGTCCCGCCCCTCGACGACGCCGCCGCCGGCGGCGGCCCGGCGCCAGCCCGCGACGAGCACCTCGCGGAGCTCGGGGTGCGCGGCGATGCGCGAGGCTCCCCGCGATACCTCGGGGGCGCGCACGGCTCCGGAAACCTCCTCCCCGTCGAGGAAGACCCCGCCGCCCGGGTCGAGGACGGTGCGATGGACGAGATTTCGGAGCGCCGCCCCGTCGTCGAGACTCACTCCGTCGCGCATCGCGGCGAGCGCCACCGCGCGCACCGAGGCGCCGGTGTTGAAGCAGGCGAGCCCGAACCTCTCGGCCACCGCCCGGGCCACCGAGGTCTTCCCGGAGCCGGCCGGGCCGTCGAGCGCGACGACGAACGCGCGGGGAGCGCCCGGCGTCCCTCGCGACGGCTCCGGCTTTCGCTTCGGCTCGCCTTCGGGCCCGCGCACCCGCTCGCGCAGTTCCTGCACTTCCGCCGGGGCCAGTTTCCGCCAGCGGCCGGGCCGGAGCCCGCTGTCGCCGAGGCTCGCGATCCGGGTGCGGTGGAGCTCGAGCACCGGGTGGCCGAGCACCGCGAGCACCCGCCGGATCTCGCGGTTCCGTCCGCCCCGCAGCGTGATCCGGAGCCGGGCGCGGCGTTTCGCCGGCGCGGCGTGCGGGAACCGCGCGATCACCTCGGCGCGGTCGAGGCGGAGCCGCTCGCCGTCCACCCGCACGCCGCGGCAGGCGCGGGCGAGCGCGGACTCCTCGGGGAGCCCGCGGACGGTAGCGAGATAGGTCTTCGGAACCCGGTAGCGGGGGTGCGCCACCCGGAGGGCGAGGTCTCCGTCGTCGGTGAACAGGATGAGCCCGGAACTCGCTCCGTCGAGCCTCCCCACCGGAACGAGCGTCCGGTAGCGAAGCGGGAGGAGGTCCATGACCGTCGGCCGCCGTCCGGGGTCCGAACGGGTCGTCAGGAGGCCGGTGGGCTTGTTCAGGATCAGATAGCGGTGCGGCCGGGTCCGCGGGCGGAGCCGGGTCCCGTCCACCCGGATATCGCTCCCCTCGGGATCGGCCCTGGCGCCCGGGACGCGGACGACCTCGCCATCCACCGTGACCCGGCCCGCGGCGATCATCCGCTCGGCGCTCCGGCGGGAGGCGAGCCCGGCGCCCGCGATCAGCTTCTGGAGCCGTTCGGCGGCCATCGGCGAGAGTCGGCGGCGGGATCGGCCGGGGGCCCTTCCGGGGGGCCTGACGAGGTGTCTCCGGGCGGACCGCCCTCCGCCGGAACGTTCGGCGGAGATTCCGGGAGCGCCGGGAACTCCGCGAGATCGGGGAGATCCTCGACCCGGTCCAGCCCGAACCGTTCGAGGAACTCCTTCGTCGTCCCGTAGAGCAGCGGGCGTCCCACGACCGCCTTCCGTCCGCGGGCGCGGACGAGCCGGTGCTTCATCAGGGTCGCCACGACGCTCTGGGAGTTCACCCCCCGGATCTCGTTCAGCTCCGGCAGCGTGACCGGCTGCCGGTAGGCGATCACCGAGAGCGCTTCGAGAGCCGGGTCCGAGAGGCCCTCCTCGCGTCGGGGAGCGAGCAGGCGGCGGATCTCGCTCCGGAACTCCCCGTTCGTCGTGAGCTGGAACCCGCCGGCGATCCGGGCGAGCCGGAGCCCGGACCCGGGCGCCGCGAGGCGCGACTCGAGCTGCGCGAGCGCCTCGAGGATCGCCGCCGGATCCCGTTCGAGCGCGGCGGCGATCCGCTCGGCGGAAGCCGGGGTTCCGTGCGAGAAGAGCATCGCCTCGACGGCGGCGACGAGCCGGGGGCCGTCGGGTCCCGGGCGGTCGGACGAGCCGTCGCCCGCATGCCCGTCGGACGAACGGTCGTCCCGCGCGGAAGGACTCATGCCCGTCCCGATGCGGACGGCCCGAATCGCTGGCGCGATCCGTTCCGCCCGCTTTCGGGGGGGGGGGGGGGG
>CAYGAO010000245.1:0-4523 GCA_964347715.1 uncultured Acidobacteriota bacterium | reverse complement strand
TCGAGCTTCGCCTCCGAACCGGCGACTCCGGTGCGCGCGAAGGCGGCGAACGCGGACCGATCCTCGGCGGCGGGCGGCCCCCGAAGCCCGACGGGATCCGTCGTCGCCACCCGGTCCGTGAGCAGGAGCAGCGCGACCGCGACGATCGCGAGCAGCACCGCCGCGATCGCGGCGAGCGCCGGAAGCATCACCAGCGCGGAGCCGAAGCCGCGGGCCAGCAGGACCCCGAACAGGACCCCGGCGAACATGCCCGCGAGCGGCGCCGACAGCTCCAGCGGACCCGGAGCCAGGAACTCCCCGAACACGCGCCAGGGCTCCGACCGGGGAGCCGCCGCGACGAGGACCGTGACCGCGGCCCCGAGCGCCAGCGAAGGCAGGAGCACGAAGAAGAACGCGGTCAGGACCCCGCGCATCCGGGGCAGGACCATAGGGACGAGCACCCCGACCGGAACGAACCAGAGCCCCTGCCGGGCGAGCCCGCCGAACAGCGAGCCGAGATCGCGCCCGGGGAGGCCGGGCTCCGGGCCGAACCGGGCGACGACGAACGCCCAGGCGGCGAGCGCGACCGCCGCGAGCAGATTCCGGATCCCGAATCGGGAACGATCCTCCGACATCCGCCCCGGGATCAGCGCGAACGGGCCTCGGCGAGCGCGCGCCAGAACGGCGGCAACTGTTCCTCGGTCAGCCGGCGGTGCTCCTCCCGGGCAGCCTCGAACCGCTCCGTCAGGATCCGGTGGACCTCGCGTTGCTGGTCGGTCGGGGCGAAGTCGGCCCCGTCCCGGCCCGCGTCGTTCGCGAGCGCCCCCAGCCGGCCGTAGAGCCGCATCGGCGAGCGGAAGGCGTCTTCACGCGACCCGGTCATCCCCACATCGAAGAGCCGGCCCTCGACCAGGAGCGCGGTCCCGGCGATCTCGCCGGCGCTCTCGAGCACGGCCGCGAACTCCGGATCGTCGCCGTGGCGCTCGCCCACGAGCTCGATCTCCCGGCGCACCCACTCGAGCTCGTCCACCATCGTCGCGAGTTCCGCGAGCTGCTCGTGGATCGCCGCGAGGAACTCCGTCTGCCGCCGGATGTCTTCGGCCGTGCCCGCCGAGTCCGGATCCTTCTCGACGCGGATCACGGCTTCCCCCGAGTGATCACCCACGGTGATGCGGGCGGTGTAGGCGCCCGGCGGCGCGAGGAGCCCGCGGTAGCCGGGAAAGATGTCGAGGTCCCAGGTGCGGATCCGCCGCTCCCCGTCCTCGCCGAGCCGTACCCAGTCGCGCTCGGGAGGGCGGGTGCGGAGCGTCGCGCGGGCCGGGTTCTCGCGCCGCAGATCCCAGTGGACGCGCTGGAGGCCGGCTTCTCCGGGACCCGTCAGCGCGCGGACCACCTCTCCGTCCGGGCCGGTGATCTCGATCTCGGCCCGGTCCGCCGCGGCCTCCGGTTCGACCCACCACGAGATCGCCGCCCCGTAGGGAGGGTTCTGCCCGGTCACCAGGCTGCCCGGCTCCGCCTTGATCGTCTGCTTCGGCAGGAATCGCCACGCCACCGGCGGCGCGAACACCCGGAGCGGGGTGTCCTCCGGGCGATCGGCGAGCTCCCGGAGCGGCCCGATCCCGTCGAGGATGAAGAAGCCGCGGCCGTACGTGGCGACGACCAGGTCGTCGAACCGCTCCTGGACCACGATCCCGTAGATCGGGGCGGGCGGCATCCCGAGCTGGAGCGAGAACCACGAAGCGCCGTCGTCGAGGCTCGCCCAGACGCGGTTCTCGGTCCCGGCGTAGAGCACGCCGGCCCGCCGCGGGTCCTCGCGGATCACATGGACGAAGGAGAACGGCGACTCGGGGATCCCCGCGCTGATCCGCTCCCAGGTCTCCCCGAGATCGCGGGTCCGGAAGATGTGGGGCCGGAAGTCGCCGGACTGGTGCCAGCTCACCGCGATCCAGGCGGTGTTCTCGTCGTGGCGCGAGGGCTCGATGGACTTGATCCAGGCGTCCTCGTCGAGCCCGGGCACCCGGTCGCTGCGGTCGAGCCAGTTCGCTCCGCCGTCCGTCGTGACCTGGACCCGTCCGTCCACGCTCCCGGCCCAGAGCTGTCCCGGGCGGAGCGGCGACTCGGCGAGTGCGAACAGCACGGCTCCGTCGAAGGTGTAGAGGTTGTCCACGGTGATGCCGCCCGAGTCCTGCTGGCGCGCCTTGTCGTTCGTGGTCAGGTCGGGGCTGATCGTCTCCCACGACTGGCCGCGGTCGCGGCTCCGGTGGACGAACTGGCTGCCCACCCAGGCGGTCCCCGGCTCGTGCCGCGAGAGCACCATGGGGAAGTTCCAGTGCCAGCGGATGCGGAGATCCGCCGGCGCCCAGCCGTAGCCCGCTTCCGGCCAGACGCGCACATCGCGGGTGTGCCCGGTGCGGTCGTCGTACACCTCGAGCCCGCCGTCGTAGCAGCCCGACCAGACGAAGTGGTCGGCGCCGGGTTCCGGGGTGGCCCAGCCGCTCTCGCAGCCGCCGACGCCCTGCCAGTGGCCGAGCGGGATCCCGCCGCCGGTGGTCCGGCTCGGCCCCCGGTAGGAATACCCGTCCTGGCGGTTTCCGTACACCCGGTAGGGGATCCGGTCGTCCACGCTCACCTGGTACATCTGGGCCACCGGCGGGACGATACGCCGCCAGGTCTCGCCCCGGTTCGTGGAGATGCTCCCGCCGCCGTCGTGGGCGACGAGGATCCGGTCGGGGTCCCGAGGGTCCACCCAGACATCGTGGTTGTCGCCGCCGGCGCGATAGGAGGTCTCGACGAGGCTGCTCCCGCCATCCACCGAGGTGGAGAAGAGCACCGAGGCGAAGTACACGCGGTTCGCGTCCTCGGGGTCGAGCGCGAAGCGGACGTAGTAGGGAGCGCGCTCGGCGAGGTCGTGGTGGGTCAGGACGAGCTCCCAGGAATCGCCGCCGTCGTCCGAGCGGTAGAAACCGGGACTCGTGTCCTCGATCAGCGCGTACCAGCGGTCCGGGTCGCTCGGGGCGATCCCGACCGCCACCTTGCCGATCGGATGGTCCGCGCCGCCGGGGAGCCCCTTCCCCTCGCCCGAGAGCCGCTCCCAGGAGTCGCCGCCGTCGCGCGACCGGTACACCCCGCTGCCGGGGCCGCCGCTCTTCAGCCCGTGGGTATCGATCCGGAGCTGCCACATCCCGGCGAGCAGCCGGTCCGGGTGTTCGAGGTCGATCGCCAGGTCGGCGCAGCCGGTGTGCTCGTCCACCTGGAGCACGAGCTCCCAGGAGTCCCCGCCGTCCACGGTCCGGTAAACGCCGCGCTCGGCCTGGGGGGCGTACGAGTGGCCGAGCGCGCAGGCGTACACGAGGTCCGGGTTCGTGGGGTGGACCACGATGCGGCCGATCCGCCCGGTGGCTTCGAGCCCCCGGTGGTGGAACGACCGGCCGCCGTCGGTGGATCGGTAGATGCCGTTCCCCATCGCGAGCGCCGGACGGATGATGAAGGTCTCGCCGGTCCCGGCCCAGACCTCGGCCGGGTCCGAGGGGGACACCGCGAGCGAGCCGATCGAGGCGGCCTCCTGATCGTCGAACACGGCTTCCCAGCTCGTCCCGCCGTCCGAGCTCTTCCAGATGCCGCCGGAAGCGGCGCCGAAGTAGAGGACCTCGGGGTTCCCCCACTCGCCGACCGCCGCGCTCAGGCGGTTCCCGTCGGGCCCGATCGTGCGCCAGCGGAGCCCCTTCAGGGAATCCGGGTCGAGCGTCGCCTGCTGCGCGACGCTGCTCGTCGGGAGCAGCGAGGCCGCAGCGAGGAGGAGGAAGGATGTTCGCCACATGCCCGAAACCTAACAGACGCCGGACGGCGCCTCCCGGCGCCGGGGGTGGCGTCGCCGCCTGGGAATCGGCCCGCCCGTCCCGGCCGGAAACCCGATCTCACCCTCGCGCAGCCGCTTCGGGAAGCCGGACGAGCCGGAGCGAACCTCATCGGTACGGGGGCCCGAACGGCAGGGCGTTCGGGCCCCGCGTTACCTTCGAACCGGGTCGCGTGGCGTCGGGACTCGGTTTCCCCGTCCTCGGAGCGGACCCGAGGGTGACGAGTCCGCGGCAGCGCAGTCCTCGGGTCCGCCCGCCAGACGATCCACGGCCTGGGATACGGGCTGCTGATCCTGGTGTACGAGAAGACCGACGATCACGCGGCGCGAGCCGCCCGGGTAACGAGACCCGCTGCCGTGTTTTCGGAGCGGGAACACCCCGTGGACTTCCGGACGACCGCGGGATCCGCGAGACTTCCGCGGGACGACGGGAACGCCGACGACCTCGTCGCCCGCCTCCCGGAGCGGAACCTGCCCGTGGATGACTCGCTGGCGAAGGAAGTGCTTCGAAGTCCACCGAAGCGTGGCTGCCTGACGATCTCCAATGCGCTGCAGTGGCGGCTGCAGTTCGGGCGCGTTCTCCAGCAGGCCGGGAGGTGCCGCGGCATCGTCCGGATCGCATGGGCTGTGGAAAATGTCCCTCGCGCGCCGACGCGGCGCGAAGCGCCGCCGGGGAGGGGTGCGGGGCGGG
>CAYGAO010000244.1:0-4527 GCA_964347715.1 uncultured Acidobacteriota bacterium | reverse complement strand
TGTTCCGCGACCTCGGGATGGCGCTGCCGCCCGTCCTCCGACAGGAGCAGGCGCCTCCGCTCGCCCCCTGACCGTCTCCGTGGCCCCGGTGTGGTGCCACATGAATTTCGGCACGCCATAACTCCCCTTGAAATCATGGACATACAAACCAACTGTCGAACTTCAGCCTGGCGGTCTTCGTCGCGGCTGCATCGGGTCGCCGGCTCCGGGCGAGCGCGACTGCGACGCGGTGGAGAAGGTGCGGGAGGGGAGTCTCTTCCGCCACGCGCTCGGGTTGCGCTCGCACGGCGGACCGACGATCACGGAAGTCCGGGGCTCTCGGGACGACCGTTCTGCCCGCCCGTCATCCGCGCCGTCGACAGAGCCCGGCTCGGGGCGGCCTCCTGGTCCACGAACCGTTGGGGCGAGCCGCGAGGATGCCAGCGAATGCCAATGGATCACCCGGCCCCGGGCGGCGCCGACGGACCGAAGCTCCACTGTCATTCGCTGCGGATCGCGGCGGCGAAGGCGGTGGTCGCGGCGTCGGCGACGGTCCCGTCCGGGTTCGCGGTGAGGAAGAGCGCGGCCAGCCCCCGGCTCTCCGCGAACCGGTGTCCCTCGCGCGGCCCCAGCACGAAGAGCGCGGTGGCCCAGGCGTCGGCTTCGAGGCAGGAGTCGGCGAGCACGGTCACCGAACCGGCCCGCCGTTCGACCGGCCGGCCGCTGCGGGGGTCGAGGAGGTGGGTCCAGTAGCGGCCTTCGCCTTCTCCCTCCGCCACCCGGAAGTCGCGGTAGCCGCCGGAGGTCGCCATCGCCAGGTCGCGCAGCGGAAACGAGTGGTGGAGGCGCGCGGGGAGTCCCCCGGAAGGATCCTCGACGCCGACCCTCCAGCCGCCCCGCGCCCGGATCTCGCCCCCGACCTCGACGAGGTGTTCCCCGAAGCCGAGGTCGGCGAGCACCGCCGAGACCCGATCCACCGCGTGGCCCTTGGCGATGCCCGAGAGGTCCAGTTCCACCCCCGGAGACCGGCGGCGGAGCGCGGGGCCGCCGCCCGGCAGCCGCTCGATCGCGAGCCGGCCGCTGCCGCCGCGCGAGGCGGCGTCGGCGAGCGCCGCCGGGTCCGGCCCCGGCCGGTCGGGATCGCCCCCGGGACCGAAGCCGAACAGCCGGAGCAGGGGCCCCACGGTGATGTCGAAGGCCCCGCCGGAGTCCCGGTGGACCCGGAGCGAGGTTTCGAGCACCCGCGCCAGCGGTTCGGAGAGCGGCAGCGGGCCGGTCTCGCGGGAGCGGTTCAGGCGGGAGAGCTCGGAATCGGCGCGCCAGTTCGACATGCTCCGGTCCACCGCGTCGAGTTCCGCCTCGACCGCTCGCCGGACGGCGGCCGGATCCGGCCCCTCCCCGCGAAGCCGGACCGTCCAGCGGGTGCCGAACGCCTCGCCGGCGAGACCCCGATCCGGCGGCGGCCCGGTGCAGCCGGCGAGGATCGCCAGCAGCGGGAGCAGCCGGACCATTCGGGGGCTCAGCAGGCTGTGGAGAAAGTCCCTCGCGCGCCGACGCGGCGCGAAGCGCCGCCGGGCAGGAGTGCGGGGAGGGACCTCCCTCCCCGCGAAAGCGGGCGGAACGGATCGCGCAAGCGATTCGGGCAGCCATCCGGTGGGGGAAACGCCCCGCATCCCCCCGGAGGATGGGGTTCCTCATCTCTTCGAGGACGGATTCCCGCACGGGGCGTCTTGTCCACAGGCTGTCAGCCGAAGTCGTCGAAGGCGATGTTCTCCGGCTCCACGCCCAGACCGTCGAGCATCCCGAGACAGGCCTTCAGCATCAGCGGCGGGCCACAGAGGTAGTACTCGGCGTCCTCCGGGTTCGGATGGTCCTTCAGATAGTTGTCGTAGAGCACCTGGTGGATGAACCCGGTGAGGCCGTCCCAGTGGTCTTCCGGCAGCGGTTCGGAGAGCGCGAGCTTCCACTCGAAGTTCTCGTTCTCGGCGGCGATGGCGTCGAAGTCGTCCTGGTAGAACGCCTCGCGGAGGCTTCTCGCGCCGTACCAGAAGGAAACCCGGCGCTTCGTCTTCAGGCGGCGGAACTGGTCGAAGATGTGCGAGCGCATCGGCGCCATCCCCGCGCCGCCGCCGACGAAGATCATCTCGTTCCCGGTCTCCTTCGCGAAGAACTCCCCGAACGGGCCCGAGATCGTCACCTCGTCGCCCGGCTTCAGCCCGAACAGCCAGGAAGTCATCTTGCCGGGAGGCGCCTCGGGCATCCGGGGCGGCGGAGACGCGATCCGCACGTTCAGGAGGATCATCCCGCGCTCTTCGGGGTAGTTCGCCATCGAGTACGCCCGCACGACTTCCTCGCCCGCGCTCACCGAGGAGGAGTACTTCCACATGCCGAAGCGGTCCCAGTCACCCCGGTACTCGTCCTCGATCTCGAAGTCCTCGTAGCGCACCGCGTACGGCGGGCACTCGATCTGGATGTAGCCGCCGGCCCGGAAGGGCACCGCCTCGCCCGGCGGCAGCTCGAGCGCGAGCTCCTTGATGAAGGTGGCCACATTCCGGTTCGAACGCACCCGGCACTTCCACTGGCGCACGCTGAAGAGCTCCGGCGGCACCTCGATCTTCAGGTCCTGCTTCACCCGGACCTGGCAGGAGAGCCGGACCCCGTCGCGCTCTTCGCCCCTGGTCAGGTGGCTGCGCTCGGTGGGCAGCACGGCGCCCCCGCCCTCGATCACCTTCAGCGTGCAGACCCCGCAACTCCCCTTTCCGCCGCAGGCGGACGGGATGAAGAGCTCCCTCGCCGCGAGCGTCCCGAGGAGCGTGCCTCCGGAAGGAACGGTCAGGTCGTGTTCCGGATCGTCGTTGATGTGGATCGTCACCTCGCCGCCCGGGACGAGCCGCTTCCGGGCCTGGAGGAGCACGACCACGAGCGCGAGGATGACCCCCGAGAACCCGGCGACGCCGAGCAGGACCGTGCTCATCGCCGACTCGCGGTTCGGGGGGCCGGGCGTCCGGGCGGGATCGCTCCCCCCCGGGACGCCTCCCGAGCGGGGCGCCCGACCGCCCCGGACGCTCCCGCCGCGCCGTCCCCCACCGTCCCGAATCGCTTGCGCGATCCGTTCCGCCCTCTCTCGCGGGGAGGGAGGACCCTCCCCGGCGGCGCTGCGCGCCGCGTCGGCGCACGAAGGACTTTCTCCACAGCCTGCTACAGCTGGATGCCGCCGAAGGCCATGAAACCGATCGCCATGAGCCCGGTGAGCAGGAAGGTGATCCCGAGTCCCCGGAGTCCGGCCGGGATGTGGTGGTAGCGGAGCCGCTCCCGGATCCCGGCGAGCGCGGCGATCGCCAGCGCCCAGCCGACCCCGGAGCCGAACCCGAAGACCGCCGATTCGGGAAGGGTGAGCCCGCGCTCGACCATGAGCAGCGAGGCCCCGAGGATCGCGCAGTTCACCGCGATCAGCGGCAGGAAGACGCCGAGCGCGGCGTGGAGCGCCGGGAAGTGGCGGTCGAGCGCCATCTCGACGACCTGCACCGTGGCGGCGATCGTCCCGATGAAGGTGAGGAAGCGCAGGAACGAGAGGTCCTGCCCGGCGAGGGCGCCGTGCGCCCAGCCGAGCGCGCCGGGGCGGAGCAGGAAGTCGTTGATGGCGTGGTTCAGCGGGACGGTCACGGTGAGGACGAAGACGACCGCCGCCCCGAGCCCGATCGCGGTGCTCACCCGCTTCGAGACCGCGAGGAACGAACACATGCCGAGGAAGAAGGTCAGCGCCATGTTCTCGACGAAGATGGCGCGGACGGCGATGTTCAGGTAGTTCTCGAACATCACTCGGCCTCGTTCTGCTCGGGGCGGAACGCCCGCAGGATCCAGATCAGGAACCCGATCACGAAGAACGCCCCGGGCGAGAGGCTCATCAGCCCGTTCGGCGTGAACCAGCCGCCGGCGGAGGCGAGCGGGAGCACCGGGGCTCCGAAGAAGGTGCCGGCGCCGAGGATCTCGCGCGCGGCTCCGGTGATCAGGAGCAGCGCGGCGTAGCCGAGGCCGTTCCCGATCCCGTCGAGCAGGCTCCGCAGCGGCGGGTTCCTGATCGCGAACGCCTCCGCCCGGCCCATGATGATGCAGTTCGTGATGATGAGCCCGACGAAGACGCTGAGCTGCTTCGAGATCTCGTAGAAGTACGCCTTCAGGATCTGGTCGGTGACGATCACCAGCGAGGCGATGATCGTGAGCTGGACGATGATCCGGATGCTCGTCGGGATCCGGTGGCGGAGCAGGCTGACCGAGAGGTTCGAGAGCGCGGTCACCGCGATCACCGCCGCGCTCATGACCACCGAGGTCTCCATTCCGGTGGTGACGGCGAGCGCCGAGCAGATCCCGAGGACCTGGAGCGCGATCGGGTTGTTGTGGATCAGCGGATCCATCAGGACCCGCCGCGCCGAATCCGCCATCGCGCTCGCCTAGAAGGCTGTGGTGAAAGTCCCCCGGGTACAGACGCGGCGCCGAGCGCCGCCGGGGAGGGGTGCGGGGGGGGTCCGCCCGCCCCGCGCAAGACGGGGG
>CAYGAO010000243.1:0-4542 GCA_964347715.1 uncultured Acidobacteriota bacterium | reverse complement strand
AATCGGGGTGGATTCCGGTTCCCTTCCCGGAGCGGTGCGGATGCGGGGGACTTTTGCCACGGGCTGATAGGATTCGGTCCGGTTCGAGCCGTTCAGACGGTCGCCGGCTCTTCGCGAGCGGGAGGAAAGTCCGAACTCCACCGGGCAGTGCGCTGGGTAACGCCCAGTCCGGGTGACCGGAAGGAAAGTGCCACAGAAAACAGACCGCCTCTCCCCTCGGGGAGCGGCAAGGGTGAAAAGGTGCGGTAAGAGCGCACCGCTCGGGCAGCGATGTCCGGGGCACGGCAAACCCCGCACGGAGCAAGACCGAATAGGGAAGCGTTCGAGGGCCGCCTGTCCGAGCTTCCGGGTAGGTCGCTCGACCCGCCGGGCAACCGTCGGGCTAGATGCATGACCGTCGCCCCGTCCCGGGAAACCGGTTCGCGGAACAGAATTCGGCTTACGGACGGCTCGGACCCCCCGGGGGGCCGGGCTGCGCGCCGCCGCGGAGCGGGGCCCATCCGCCGGTTCGGTCCCGCGTGAGCCGTCCCGCCCGGGGGCCGGGGTTCGCCGGGTTCCCGGTCGTCCGTTCCAGGTCTTGATCCTCATCACCGGCGGCGCCGGGTTCATCGGCGGCCACCTCGTCTCCCGGCTCTCCGCTCGGGGCGACCCGGTCCGGGTCCTCGACGACTTCTCCACCGGTGAGCGCGCGCGGGTGGACGGCCTGCCCCGCGTCGAGGTGTGCGAGGGCGACATCTCGGACCCGGCCGCCGCGCGGAGCGCCCTCGACGGGGTGGGCCGGGTCGTCCACCTGGCGGCGATCGCCTCGGTGCCGCACGCCGAGGCGGACCCCGAAGCGGCGGCCCGGGTGAATGTCGGCGGAACCCTGGTGCTCCTCGGCGAGTCCCGTCGCGCCGGGATCTCGGCGTTCGTCCATGCGTCCTCCTGCTCCGTCTATGGCGACTTCGGCGCCGGCCCGATTCCGGAGACCGCGCCACTCGATCCCCGCTCGGTGTACGCGGCGACGAAGCTCGCCGCGGAGCGCCATGTCCTCCTCCACCACCGGACCGGGGGCCCCCCGGGGGTGGCGCTGCGTTTCTTCAACGTGTACGGGCCGGGGCAGCGCGCCGACTCGCCCTACTCGGGCGTCCTGACGCTCTTCGCCCGGGCGGCGCTCGCCGGGGAGCGGCCGGTGATCCACGGCGACGGGGAGCAGACCCGCGACTACATCGCGGTCGAGGATGTGGTGGATGCGGTGCTGCGGGCGCTCGACCGGGCCCCGGGGAAGGCGGGCGGCCAGGTCTTCAATGTGGGAACCGGCCGCCCGACCTCGGTGAACGGGATCTGGCGGATGGTGGCGGCGGCGACCGGCGCCGCGCCAGGTCCCCGGTTCGGCCCTCCTCGCGCCGGCGACATGCGGGACGCCCGGGCGGATACCGGGACGGCGGCCAGGGTGCTCGGGTTTCGCGCCCGGACAGAACTCGCGGACGGCATCGCCGCGCTCGTCCGCCGACCGGGCCCCGGCGCGGCTCCCCCGCCGGGCCCGCCGCGTGGCGAAACCGTGGCGTTCCTCGCGCGTCTCGCCGGTCGGCCTCCCGACCGCCCCCGGGTCCCGCCAGCGGGTTGACCGGCTAAGATGCGCCGCGCCATGCCGAAACCGGTCCGACACCTGGTGCCCGCGGGCGCTGTCCTCGCCGCCATTCTCGGAGCCACGGCGCTGTTCGGCGTCGGGGTTCTCCGCTCGTGGGACGGGCCGTTACCGTCGCCGCCCGCTTCCTTCCCGACCGACGCCGAGCCGATCCCGGTGGTGGGGCTCGATCAGGTTCCGGACCGTTTCGAGCGCGGGGATTCGCTGTCGCGGGTTCTGGCCCGGAACGGGTTTTCCTCGACCGAGGTGGCCGCCGTGGCCGGGGCGCTCGGTTCCGTCGCGGATGTGCGCCAGCTCCGGGCGGGGCAGACGCTGTGGATGCACCGGGACGAGGCCGGGGCGCCCTCCCGCATCGAGCTCCCGCTCGGAGACTTCCGGCAGGTGGCGGTCCTTCGCGAGGACGGGGACTGGGTCGCGCGCGAGTTCACCGAGGAGTCGTTCGAACGGCGTGAAGTCGTGAACGCGGTCGTCCGCAGCTCGCTCTACGAGAGCCTGGTGGACGCGGGAGAACGGCCGGACCTCGCCGTGCTGATCGCGCGGGCGCTCGAGTACGACATCGACTTCCATCGCGACTCTCTCCGGGGCGACACCGTTTCCGCCGTCGTCCAGAAGCTCTTCGACACCGACGAGCAGTGGAAGTCCTATGGCGAACTCCAGGCGGTGCGGTATGTGAATCGCGACCGGCCGATCTTCGCCTTCCGGTTCGAGATGCCGACCGGCGAATCCCACTTCTACGATTTCGACGGCAACGCCACCCGGCGGACCTTTCTGATGAGTCCGGTGGCCTACTCGCGCATCTCCGGCGTGTTCACCAGCCGGCGGCTCCATCCGATCCACCGCGTCTATCGCCCGCACTACGGCGTGGACTACGCCGCACCGCACGGCACGCCGGTGCGGGCGACCGCCGACGGCGTCGTCGCCGACGCCGGTTCCCGGGGCCCGAACGGGAACATGGTGACGCTGCGCCACGCGGGCGGCTACGTGACGAAGTACCTGCATCTCTCCCGCATCCCGGCCGAGGTTCGGCCCGGACACCGCGTTCGCCAGCGCGAGGTGATCGGTTTCGTGGGTTCCACCGGGGTCTCCACCGGGCCGCACCTCGACTACCGGCTCTCGCGCCACGGGAAACCGCTGAACCCGCGCACCCACATCCTTCCGCCGGGCCCGCCGATCCCCGAGGATCTGAGACCGGAGTTCGAGCGGCGGCGCGACGCGCTGGTGGCCGCGTTCGACCGGTCGTCGCGCCCCTCGCGGCAGGCCTACCGGCAGACGGTCGTCGACGGCGCCGAGGGTTCCTGAAGTCCGGGGCGGGGCCGGCGCGCACCGCGACGAAAGCCCCGGTTCCGGGGCTCCCGCCCCGGGGGAGGCGGTCTTCCGGGTCGCGTCCTCTCGCAGGCGAACGGTCTTCCGGGGCGCGTCCTCGGGTCCTGACGCGGGACAACCGTCGTTGACGGCCCCCGTCCAGCGCGGTTGACGAAGCGGCTCCGCGAGCGCGGGAGTCCGCTTCCGGGCGGGGACGATCGTGGGTCGGAACACCCTGATTTCCAGGTGTTTGCGGCTGGATGCGCCCGGTGCGGCGGGTTCCGGTCCGGCAGTTGCGGTCGGGGGTTCCGTATCGGGACCCGAGCAATCTCGACTTCGGGCCCGTTCCGCTGGCCGGCTTCGCCCGCCGGAGCCGCCCACGCCCGGAGGTATCCCATGTCTTCGTTCCGCGTTCGTTTCCTCGCCGCCCTGACGGTCGCCGGCGCGATCCTCTTCGCTTCGGCCCCTGCCGCCTCGGCCCTGGTCGCGTCTGCTGCTTCCGCGTTCGCCTCGGCCGCGTCTGCGGCGCAGCCGCCAGAACCCATCGACATCAACACCGCCACCAAGGAAGAACTCACCGAGCTCCCCCGGATCGGCGAGGTCACCGCCGAGCGAATCGTGGCCTGGCGCGAGGAGAACGGGCCCTTCTCGAGCACCGAAGAGCTGATGAACATCCAGGGGATCGGCGAGCGGGTCTTCGAGCGGATCCGGCCGCATGTGACCGTGGGGGATCCTCCCGAGTCGTCCGGAGCGCCGTCCGGACGGCGACCGTCCCCGCTCCCGTCGGGAACCCGTTCCGTCCGTGCGGCGAACCCTCGCTGAGCGGCCGCGCGGGGCGGCCGGTTTCACGCTCCTCGAACTGCTGATCGCGGCGGCGCTCCTCGCCGCGATCAGCGCGATGGCCATCCCGCCGCTCACCGGATACCTCCGGGCCGAGCGGGTGCGCGCGGCGGCGCTCGCCGTCCGCTCGTCCCTCCACGAGGCGCGGTTTCGGGCGGCGTCGAACGCCGCGAACGTGGCGGTCGTGTTCGATCCGCCGCTCGACGCGCTCGGAGTGGAGATTCCCGGACCCGAGGATTCCGTGGTGATCGCGCTGTACCAGGATGCGAACCACAACGGAGTGCGGCGCGCCGAGATCGCCTCGGGCGTCGAGCGGCTCCTCGGGAACCCGTGGAGGTTCGGGGCGCGTTTCCCGGGCGTGGTCTGGGGGGCCCCGGGCGTCGGCGAACAGGCGGCGATCCCGGGGCTCGCGGTCGGCGCCGCCCGGATGGTCTCGTTCACCCCGTTCGGCAGCTCCGGTTCCGGCCGGATCACGCTGAGCGGCGAAGGGGCGGTCTATTCCGTGGTGATCCACGGCGCCAGCGCCCGCATCCGCCTCGAACGCCGCTCCGGCCGCGCCTGGATCCCCGCCTGACAGGCTGTGGTGAAAGTCCCCCGGGTAGAGACGCGGCGCGCAGCGCCGCCAGCAGCCTGTGGATAAAGCGCCCCGCATGGGAATCCGTCCTCGAAGAGATGGGGAACCCCGTCGTCCGGGCGGATGCGGGGCGCTTTCCCCACAGGGTGGCGGCCCGGATCGCTGGCGCGATCCGTTCCGCCCGCTTTCGCGGGGAGGG
>CAYGAO010000242.1:0-4562 GCA_964347715.1 uncultured Acidobacteriota bacterium | reverse complement strand
GCGCGGGGGGGGGGGGGGCGGGGGCGCCCCCCCCCGCCCCCCCCCCCCCCCGAAAGAGGGCGGAACGGATCGCGGAAGCGATTCGGTCTGTCAGGCGGTGAGATTCCGGCGCCGGACCGACGCCGCGAGCCCGAGCGCAGCCGCGGTGATGAGCAGCGAATTGCCTCCGTAGCTCATCAGCGGGAGCGGGAACCCCTTGATCGGGACCAGGCCGGCCACCATCGCGATGTTGTACAGCGCCTGCAGGTGCACCATCAGCAGGACTCCCCCGACGATCAGCGCCCCGGCGCGGTCCTTGTTCGCGGCGGCGTCCACCGCGATCTGGATCAGGCGCAGCCCGAGCAGCAGATAGAGCCCGAGCACGACGGAGACCCCGAGGAATCCCCACTCCTCGGCGAGCACCGCGAAGACGAAATCCGTGTGCGGCGCCGGCAGGAAGCGGTAGGCGGTCTGCGATCCCTGGAGCCACCCGGCGCCGAAGAAGCCTCCGGACCCGACCGCGATCGATGCCTGGAGCGTCTGGTAGCCGGCGCCGAGAGGGTCGTTCTCGGGGTTCAGGAACGCGAGGACGCGGACCCGCTGGTAATCGCGGAGGCCCCACACCCAGATGCTCCCGAGCGCGGCGAGCGCGCCGGCGGCGACCACCGGGATCCGGTTCCAGGAGGGAGAGAAGCCGCCGAAGAACACCATCCCGGCGCCGATCCCGACGAGGATCGCGGCGCTTCCGAGGTCCGGCTGCGTCGCCACTGCGAGGACGAGCGCCACCGCCGCCACCAACCAGCCCATGCGCACCCGGCGGCTGAGCGGTTCGTGGCTCATCCGGGCGATCAGGTGGGCGAGGAGCAGCAGGAGCGCGATCTTGGCCAGCTCGCCCGGCTGCACCGTCAGCACGCCGACCTCGAGCCAGCGCCGCGTCCCGGCGCGGAGGGCCCCCGCGGCGGTGGCGAGGCCACTCAGGAAGAGCGCGGTCAGGAAGAGGAGCGGCGAGATCCGGACCAGCCAGCGGTGATCCGTCCGGTAGGCGATCACCCCGCAGAGCGCCGCGACTCCCACCCGGACCAGGTGTCCGCCGAGGCTCACCGGGCCGTCCACGCCCCGGAGCGCGCTCTCGAGCACGACGAACGCGATCAGCACCAGCAGCGCGGCGCCGAAGAGGAGGACGAGGTCCACGCGGGGACGGGAAGCGAGGGCGAGCCAGACCTCCCGGGGCGCCGTCACGGTCGTTCCGCCGCCGCCCGAATCGCCGGGGTCGCGCGCTCGTCCTCGACATACCCGCGGTCCCGGAACGCCTCCAGGATCGCCCTGCCGATCGGGGCTGCCGCCGCCCCCCCCGCGCCGCCGTGCTCGACGACCACCGCGACCGCGATCGCCGGATCGTCGATCGGCGCAAGGCCCACGAACCAGGCGTGAGTCCGGAGTTCGAACGGGCGGTCCTCGTTCTCCGCCGCCACCCGGCTGGCGCTCGCCACCTGCGCGGTCCCGGTCTTCCCGGCCACGCCGAATCCGGGAACGCGCGCCCGCCACGCCGTTCCGGAGACCACCGCCTCGCGCATCCCGGCGCGGATCGTTTCGTAGTGCTCCGGAGCCACGCGGGCGACCGTCCCGGGCGCCTCGGAGTCCACGAGCCGCGGCGTATGGAGGCGCCCCGAAGAAGCGATCGCGGCGCCGAGCCGCGCCATCTGGATCGGGGTCACCGAGACCGCCCCCTGGCCGACCGAGACCGAAGCCGTCTCGCTGTCGTACCAGCGTTCCCCGAAGACCCGCCGCTTCCATTCGCGCGTCGGGACGAGCCCCGCGGCCTCGTGCCGGATATCCACTCCGGTGCGCTCGCCGAGGCCGAAGGCGCGGGCGTACCGCGCGAGGACATCCACCTCGAGCGCCTCGGCGAGCCGGTAGAAGAAGACGTTGCAGGACCTGGCGATCGCCTCCACGAGGTCGAGCCGCCCGTGCCCGGACGCGCGGTGACAGCGGAAGGTCCGCCCCGCCACCCGCGCCCGGCCGCGGCAGGTGAATTCGGTGCGCGCGTCGGCGACGCCCTCCGCGAGCGCCGCCGCCGCCGTCACCAGCTTGAACGCCGACCCGGGCGGGTACTGCCCCTGGACCGCCCGGTTCAGCAGCGGGGTCCGCGGATCCCGGTTCATCGCCCGGAACAGCTCGGCGTCGCCCCGGAACTCGGCGGGATCGCGCGCCGGATAGCTGGCGAGCCCGAGGACCTCGCCGGACCGGACATCGAGCGCGACGAACGCTCCGCTCGCCTCGCCGAACGCCCGAAACGCGGCCTCCTGCACCGCCGCGCTCACGCTGAGGCGCAGCGTCCCCCCGCGGATGGCCGCGGTCCGCCGGAGTCCCCCTTCGGTGAGGACGCGCTGGCGGCTGTCCACGACCTGATCCAGATAGCCGTCCGTGCCGCTCAGCACGCCGTTGTAGAAGCGCTCGACGCCGGCATGCCCCACGAGATCGCCGGGGCCGAAGGCGACGAACTCCTCGAGCAGCAGCTGCGCTCCCGATACCTCTCCGACATACCCGAGCAGATGCGCCGTCGCCGCGCCGAGGGGATAGCGCCGGGCCGGAACGAAGTCCACCTGGACCCCGGCCAGTTCGCGGCGTCGCGCCTCGAAGAACGCGACCTCCGGGAAGTCCAGGCGCGAACGGACCACCGTCGGCCCCCGCGCCGCGCGCCGGCGGATCTGCTCGCGTTCCGCCTCGTCCTCCGGGAGCCAGCCGAGCCGTTCCAGGCGCCCGAGCCCTTCGGTGTCCGCGAGCAGCGCGAACGAGGGCTCGCTCTCGGCGAGCACCCGGCCGTCCCGATCCAGGACGAGGCCGCGGGAAGCGCGCCGCCGCTCGGTCTGGAGGTAGTTGTCGCGGGCGAGCGCGGCGAACTCCTCGCCGCGCACCATCTGCAGATTCCAGAAACGAAACGCCAGGAGGACCACGAGCGCGATGAGCGGCGCCCGCGCGTAGCGGAGCCGCCGGAGCAGCCGGGCGTCCTGCGCGGCGCCGATCATTCCGGAACGGGTTGGCGGAGGAAGCGCGCGAAGAGGAAGCCGCTCGCCATCGTCAGGGGGATTCCGGGGGCGAGCGCGGCGAGGCGCCCGGCCGGGGCGACCCCCGTCGCGGCGATCTCTCCGAGGGCCAGGAGGATCACTCCGTCGCCGACCGCCGCGAGGGCGAGGAGGAGCAGGGTCCCCGCGGGGATGTCGAGCCGCAGGTCCTCGCGGATCCGGGCGACGGCGAACGCCACCAGCGGCTTCGAGAACCCGTTCAGCCCCAGCAAGCCGCCCGAGAAGAGGTCCTGCAAGAGCCCGGCGAGCGTCCCGAAGCCGATGGCGGCGCCGGCGCCGCGCCGAAGCGCCACCGCCGCGGTCGCCGCGAGCAGGAAGTCCGGCGCCAGGAAGGTGATGCCCGTGGCCGGGAACGCGATCGTCTGGACGAAGAACGCGGCGATCACCACCGCCGCCGCCCGCAGGTGGCGCACCGGGCGAGTCAGGGGCCCCGCCCGCTCTCCGGGGCGAGCGGCGGCAGCAGGAACACCCGTTCGAGGGCGGCGAAATCCACCGCCGGCTCGACGCCGATGTCGAGGAGCATTCCGGACCCCCGGGTCACCTCGGCGACGGCGCCGACGAGGAGGCCCTTCGGGAAGAGCCTGTCGAGGCCGCTCGAGATCACGGACTCGCCCACCCGGACCTCGCGGCCGACGGGCACGTAGTCGAGGCGGAGCGGCGGCGCGTCCCCGGCCCCGTCGCGGCTCGCGCGGACGATCCCGCGGGCGCGGCCCTCCGAGGTGAGCGACGCCACCGCCGACGTGGCCCCGAGCAGGAGCTCCACCTGGCTCGCGTTCGGCCCGACGGACACGACCCGGCCGACCAGTCCCGAAGCCGCCATCACCGGGGCATCCGGAGCCACTCCGTGGAGCGTGCCGCGATTCACGGTTACGGTCCGGTCGAGCGGCGAGGCGCTGACGCCGACGATCTCCCCGGCGACCGGCTCGCCGAGCTCGAACGAGGCGCGGTCGAGCGGGGTGAAGCCCCGCGCCCGTACGAGGAGCCCGCGCTGGACGGTGAGGTCCCACTCGAGGCGCGCCACCCGGGCGGCGAGCCGGGCGCGGTCGGCTCGCACCGCGTCGGCGTCCCAGAAGGACTCGAACCACTCGCCCCCATGGCGGATCGCCCCGACGAACAGGTTCTGGCCGCCCGCGAACGCCGCGACCAGGCCGTTCCGGACCTGCTCTCCGAGGCGGGTCCGCCACTGGAGCGTCAACCCGAGAAAGTTCGCCGCGAGGACCGCCGTCAACAGGACTTCGTGGACGCGGCGACGGTTCACGGATCTCTCGCCCTCTCCCCGCCCGGGACTCCCCGGAAACACCTCCACCGGCGGGCTGCGGATCGGGCGCGGCCCCTCCGGGCGGCCGCGCATCCCGGCCGAACCGCTCCGCTTCGCTCTTCGGTCACTCGCGTGCGCGCCGCGTCAGCCGAGCCCGGACATCCCGCGCTGCTCACGCCACCGTCTTTCGGGGGGGGCGGGGGGGGGGGTCGCGCCCGGCCCCCCCCCGCCCGCCCCCCGCG
>CAYGAO010000241.1:0-4634 GCA_964347715.1 uncultured Acidobacteriota bacterium | reverse complement strand
GCTCGCGCCCGCGTAGGGAGCGAACCGCCGGACGGCCCGGGTCCGGATCCGCAGCCAGGAGGCCTCGACCCCGACGCGGCCCCTGGTGGCGCGGACGCCGAGACCGCCGCCGGGGTCCCAGGCGCCGAGATCGCTCTTCGAGGTCACCGAGTCGCGGTCCTCGCCGGCGCTGACCCCGATGGTGACCTCTTCCCGGCCTCCCGTCCGGTTCCAGCTGCCGCGCCCGAAGACCTCGAAACCCCACGAGGAGGCCCTCGCGAACTGGCCGGCTGCGGCCTCGCCCCCGGTACCCGGCCGGGCGGCGGCGACGACGGCCACGAGGAGGACGCCGGCGGCGAGGCCGGTCGTCCGGAAGCGGTTCTTCGGGAGCATGAGGATTCTTCCCGGCGCGGTGCGGACCACCCGCTCCGAACGGGAACCCGCGTAGTATCGCCCCCGCGATGGCCCTCGGCACTCCCTTCGACACCCGTACGAGGCCGCTCTGCGTCAGCCGGCGCTGGAAGGAGTGGTCCGGCTACTTCGTCGCGAACAGCTACGCCGTGTTCCACGACCCCGAGTACCACGCGGTTCGCTCCGGCGCGGCGCTGATGGATGTCTCCCCGCTCTGCAAGTACGACTTCCGGGGCCCCGACGCGGCGGCGCTGACCGATCGGCTGATCACCCGCGACTTCACCCGCTCGCGGGTGGGGCAGGTGCTCTACGCCGCCTGGTGCGACTCCGAGGGCAAGCTGCTTCAGGACGGCTGTTTCCAGCGTCTCGCCCCGGACTGGGTCCGCGCCACCGCGGTGGATCCGTCGCTGCCCTGGTTCGAGCTCGTGGCCACCGGCTTCGAGGTCCGGATCGAGGATGTCTCGGACCGCCTCGGGGCGCTCGCGCTGCAGGGGCCGACCTCCTGCCGGATCCTGAACCGGGTCTCGGAGACGGACCTCTCGGATCTGCGCTACTTCCGCCTGCGCGAGGCGCGCCTCGCCGGCATCCCGGTGGTCGTGACCCGGACCGGCTACACCGGAGACCTCGGGTACGAGATCTGGGTGGAGCGGGAGTCCGCGCCGACGCTCTGGGACCGCCTCCTCGAAGCGGGCCGCCCGCACGGGATCCGGCCGGCGGGGCTGCTGGCGCTCGACCGGGCGCGGGTCGAGGCGGGATTCCCGCTCATCGCCGTGGACTTCTGGAACGCCGACCTCGCGCTCACCGAGGAGCAGAAGTCCACCCCCCACGAGGTCGGGCTCGGCTGGGCGGTGAGCGCCCGGAAAGGCCCGTTCATCGGCCAGGAGGCGCTGATGGCGGAGCGCGCCCGCGGCCCCGAGCGCTTCTTCGTCGGGATCGAGACCTCGATCCTCGAGATCGAGCGGCTCTTCGGGCTCGCCGGCCTCGCCCCCGAGGTCGGCGACGAGGTGGACCGTTCCGGCGTTCCCGTCTATTCGGGAGGCGAACAGGTGGGCCGGGCCACGAGCGTCGTCTGGTCGCCGCTGCTGAAGCGCCAGCTCGCGCTCGCCACCGTCGAGCGCGGCTTCGAGAAGCCCGGCACCCCGCTCGACATCGAACTCACGGTGGAATACCAACGGCTCCGGGCGCGTTCGCGGGTCGCGGCGCTGCCGTTCTTCGACCCGCCGCGAAAGCGCGAGACCCCCGCCGTCGGCGGGTGGACCGATTGACGCGGCGTTCGCTGCCCTCCTCCTCGCCGACCGGCCGTAGCGGGCGCGCCCCCGATCGCCCGCCCGCCCCCGCCGGGGCGGTGACCCTGCCGGCGCGCTACTACTGCGACCCGGCGGTCTTCGACCTCGAGGCGTCGCGGATCCACCGGGCGATGTGGCGGGCGGCCGCGCCCGCCGCCGATCTGGCGGCGGCGGGCGACTATCGGCTCGTCGAGATCGCCGGCGATTCGGTGATCCTCGTCCGGGACCGGGAGGGCCGGGTCCACGCCCACCACAACGTGTGCCGCCACCGGGGCACCCGGATGGTCGGGGAGGAGTCGGGCCGTCTGCCGGGGGCGATCCGCTGCCCCTACCACGCCTGGACCTACGGGCTCGACGGCGCGCTCCGCAGCGCCCCGCACATGGATCGGGTGGAGGGTTTCCGCCTTTCCGACTTCCCGCTCGTCCCCGTGGCGACGGCGGAATGGGGCGGACTCCTCTTCGTCCGGGTGGCGCCGGACGGCCCGGCGCTCCCCGACCAGCTCGGGCCCGCCGCCGACCGCCTCGCGCCGTGGCGTCTCGCGGACCTCCGTCCGGCGCACACCGAGCGCTACGACCTCTCGGCGAACTGGAAGCTCGTCGTCCAGAACTTCTCCGAGTGCCTCCACTGCCCGGTGATCCACCCCCAGCTGCAGCGGCTCTCCCACTACCTGAGCGGCGAGAACCACCCGGTGACCCCCGGCGCCGTGGGTTCGGCGATGGACCTCGCCCCGGGGGTCGAGACCCTCTCGACCGACGGCCGCCTGGTCGGGACGCCGCTTCCGGGCCTCGCCCCCGAGACGCGCCGTCGCGTCGGGTACGAGATCCTGCTCCCGAACCTGATGCTCTGTCTCCACCCCGACTTCGTGGTCCGCTACCTCCTGCGCCCGCTCGCCGCGGATCGCACCCTGATCCGCTGCGACTGGCTGTTCCACCCCGAGGCGCTCGCCGAACCCGGCTTCGACCCCGCCCGCGCCGTCGGGTTCTGGGACCTCACGAACCGCCAGGACTGGCGGGTGTCGGAGCTCGCCCAGGCCGGGATCGCCTCCTCCGCCTACCGTCCCGGCCCCTACTCGAACCGCGAAGACCAGCTCTGGGAGTTCGACCGCCTGATCCGCGACTTCCTCGGCGATCCGTAACCGACCCGGCACACGCGGCAATCGTCGCGGTCACTCGCGATCGGGGAATGGACGGCGCACTCGGGAGCGCCTTCGGGACCGGGACATTCCGTGATGGATGAGCGTTACGGGAGCGAGGCGCTGGCCTCGGAGACGGCGCCCGGAATGGCCGAAGCGGGGGTCCCGTCCAGGCGGACGATGGAGGGAGTTCGACGAGATGCGCGTGACGCTGGTGCGGGAGCTGGCGCCAGCGGGTAGCCGCGCGCTGCGGCTCTGCGAGAACGCGAGCCAGGCGGTGTTCGCGCGCCACCGCTGGGTAACCCCCGGGCTGGTGGGCCAGTGGGAACGGGGCGAGAAGCGTCCGGGCGGGGCCTCGCGGAAGCTGCTGACACTCGTGGAGACGAACGGTCTCCGGGCGATCGCCTGACCCGCCCGGCCACCCGGTCCGGTGTCGGGGACCCGGCGAGGTGGCCGCGCCGCATCCGTGCGGTAGAGTGCGGGCCGCGAGAGGGATGTCCCCGGGAGGAACGCGGATGACCGATCTGCGACAGAACCTGACCCCGGGGGAGAAGGTGGTCGTCACCGTCTTCGTGGCCGTGCTCGCGATCGGGGCGGGGGCGGTCGGGTTCCTCGCGACTGCCGTCTTCGACATGAAGGACGACATCGGCGAACTGAGGGGGGAGATGGGCGAGCTGAGGGGAGAGATCGGCGAATTTCGGGCGGAGATGGAAGCGCGCCTGATCCGGCTGGAGACGCTGATCGAAGCTCACTTCGGAAGCTCGACCCGGCGGTCGGACTGACCGGGCCGCCGGGCGGGGCTCCCGGCGAGGCGGACGAGAGCCCCGTCCTCCGGGGTGGTGCATCGAGAAACGCCAGTGGCTGTTCCGCCGAAGCAGTGAGTCCGACGGCGCATCGGGCGCCGGTCGGTTTCCGGATCTCCATGCGGAAAGGGAGTTCGACGAGATGCGCCTGACGCCGGTGAAGGAGATGGCGCCGGAGACATCCACGTTCTCGCCCCCGATGACCTGGTGCGACCCGCCGACCACCCGGTTCGGTGTCCGGACCCGGCACGGTTGCCGCGCCGCATCCGTCCGGTAGAGTGGGGGGCGACAGAGGGGTGTCCTCGGGGCAACCGTCGATGACCGATCTGCGGCAAGACCTGACGCTGGGGGAGAAGGTCGTCGTCACCGTCTTCGTGGCCGTGCTCGCGATCGGGGCGGGAGCGCTCGGGTTCCTTGCGAACGCCGTCCTCGACATGAAGGACGACATCGGCGAACTGAGGGGTGACATCGGCGAACTGAGGGGTGACATCGGCGAGCTGCGGGGAGAGATGGGTGAACTGCGGGGAGAGTTGGGCGAGTTCCGGGCGGAGATGGAAGCACGCCTGACCCGGCTGGAGACGCTGATCGAAGCCCACTTCGGAAGCCCGCCCCGGCGGTCGGACTGACCGGGCCGCCGGGCGCCGGCGAGGCGAACGAGAGCCCCGTCCTCTCGGGGCGGCGCCGGAACGCCGCCGGCGGCTTCTCCGTCGCAGGGGTCAGCCCGACGGGCGGAGGTCGGTCTGTTTCCGGGTCCCCGGGCGGCCGATGCCGGGAGTTGGACGAGCTGCGCCTCGCTCTCGCGCCGATCACCGACCTGGCGCGACCCGCCGGCCGCCCGGTTCGATATCCTGACCCGGCGGGGTCGTCGTGCGGCATCCGTGCGGTAGAGTGCGGGCCGAGAGAAGGTTGTCCTCGGGTGACTTGCGGCTCGGCTGGCGGGGAGCTCGTGGCCCGCGCAAGTCACGGATCTCCGAAGGGTGGCCGGTGTAGCAGACAGGTAGAGCAGCTGATTCGTAATCAGC
>CAYGAO010000240.1:0-4638 GCA_964347715.1 uncultured Acidobacteriota bacterium | reverse complement strand
GGTGGCGGCCCGTATCGCTGGCGCGATCCGTTCCGCCCTCTTTCGCGGGGAGGGAAGACCCTCCCCGGCGGCGCTGCGCGCCGCGTCGGCGCCCGGGGGACTTTCACCACAGCCGGCTAGAATTCCCGCGGTGCCCCGAGCGATCTCCCGGCGATGAGTTTCTGGAGCACCCTCATCGGCGGCACGCTGGGCTGGAGCCTCGGCGGGCCTCTCGGGGCCATGCTCGGGGCGGCGATCGGATCGAGCCTCGGTGGCGGCGGGCGCCGGGCGGCCGCCTCGCCTCGCCCGGTGGATTCCGGGCGGCGGCGCGACCCCGCGGAGGACCGGCGGGTCGCGTTCTTCGTCGCCACCTTCGGGGTGATGGGGCACATCGCGAAGGCCGACGGCCGGGTGAGCGAAGAAGAGGCCGACCTCGCCCGCCGGGTGATGGAGGGTCTCGGGCTCGACCGGCGCGACCGGGACCTCGCGGTCCGGATCTTCGAGGAAGGCAAGTCGCCGACCTTCGACCTCGACGGGGCTCTCGACCAGCTCGCGCGGGTCGCCGGACGGCGCCGGAACCTCCTGCGGGCGTTCGTCGAGCTGCAGTTCAAGGCCGCCTGGGCCGACGGCGTCGTCCACCCGCAGGAGCGCCAGATCCTGAACCACATCGGCGTGTTCCTCGGCTTCACCGCCGAGGAGATGGCGCAGATGGAGCGGGTCGCCGCCGCGGGAATGGGCCCGAGGCAGAAGAGCCCCGACGAAGCGCTGCACGAGGCCTACGGCGTGCTCGGAGTCGGTCGGTCGGCGAGCGAGGACGAGATCCGGTCCACCTACCGCCGGCTGATGCGCCAGCACCACCCGGACCGGCTGGCCGCGCAGGGGCTGCCGGAGGAGATGAAGGAAGAGGCCACGCGCCGGACGCAGCAGATCCAGAACGCTTACCAGGTCGTCCGGAACGCCCGTCGCGCGGCGGCCTGACCCGGCCCGCGCGGTCGGCCAGCGGCCCACCGCCGGCCGAAACCGTCGCGGCGCGCCTCCCGGCTGCTCCCCGAAGGCGAAATCGCCGCCGGATTCGCGCCGCCGGGGGGCGCCGCGTCGGCGGATCTTCCTCCGGTCGTCGGGGAAGCCGCCGACCGCCGCCGCCCGGACGATTTTCAGCGGATCAGCGGGGCGATCACGAGCGCGACGACGGACATCAGCTTGATCAGGATGTTGATCGCCGGGCCCGCGGTGTCCTTGAACGGATCCCCCACGGTGTCCCCGACGACGGCGGCCTTGTGCGCGTCGCTTCCCTTGCCTCCGTGCGCGCCGCCTTCGATGTACTTCTTCGCGTTGTCCCAGGCGCCGCCGGCGTTCGCCATGAAGATCGCCAGCAGGACCCCCGAGACGAGGGCGCCGGCGAGGAGCCCGGCGAGGAAGTTCTTGTCGAGGAAGCCGGCGATCACCGGGATCAGCACCGCCATGAGGCCCGGGGCGACCATGCGCCGGAGCGCGGCGGCGGTGGCGATGTCCACGCAGCGGGCGTTGTCGGCCTTCGCGCCCGGCTCGCCTTCGAGCAGCCCGGGAATCTCGCGGAACTGACGCCGGACTTCCTCGATCATGTCGAAGGCGGCCTCGCCGACCGCCTGCATGGCGATCGAGGAGAACAGGAAGGGCACCATCCCGCCGATGAGGAGCCCGGCGAGGATCACCGGGTTCCCGAGGCCGAGCGCTCCCACCTCGGCCTGCTGCTGAAAGGCCGACATCAGCGCCATCGCCGCGAGCGCCGCCGAACCGATCGCGAAGCCCTTGCCGATGGCGGCGGTCGTGTTCCCCACCGCATCCAGCTTGTCGGTCCGCTCGCGCACCTCGCCGGGGAGCTCGCTCATCTCGGCGATGCCGCCGGCGTTGTCGGCGATCGGCCCGTAGGCGTCCACCGCGAGCTGGATCCCGACGGTGGCCAGCATCCCGAGCCCGGCGATCGCGATCCCGTAGAGCCCGGCGAGCTGGTAGCCGAGCGCGATCGCCCCGGCGATCAGCAGGAGCGGCAGCGCCGTCGAACGCATGCCGAGCGCCAGCCCGGCGATGATGTTCGTCGCCGACCCGGTGCTGGAGGCGGCGGCGACCGCCCGCGCCGGACGGCGCGCGTCCGAGGTGTAGTACTCGGTGATCAGGCCGATCGCGGCCCCGACCACGAGGCCGGCGACGAGGCAGCCGTAGAGCGCTCCCCGGACCTCGGGGGTCAGGGCGCCGATGACCGGCCAGGCGATCGCCAGCATCAGCGCGCCCGCGCCGAGCGTGCCGAGGTTCAGCGCCGTCTGGGGGTTCCCGCCTTCGCGCGTCCGCACCGCGAAGGCGCCGAGGATGCTGGCGGCGATCCCGAAACCGGCGAGCACCATCGGGAGCGCCACGAAGCGGAGCGGGTCGGCGCCCGGGATCCCCCCCGCGTAGGCGACCCCGAGGACCATGCCGCCGAGGATCGCGCCCACGAAGGATTCGAAGAGGTCGGCGCCCATGCCGCAGACATCGCCGACGTTGTCGCCCACGTTGTCGGCGATCACCGCCGGATTCCGCGGGTCGTCCTCGGGGATTCCCGCCTCGACCTTCCCGACCAGATCCGCTCCCACATCGGCGGACTTCGTGTAGATCCCGCCGCCGACGCGGGCGAAGAGCGCGATCGAGGACGCGCCCAGGCTGAACCCGGAGAGCACCTGGAGCACCTGCCCCTGGAGCGCCTCGGCGGTCGTTCCGTAGAGCCCGGTATAGAAGAGGAAGAGCCCCGAGAGGCCGAGCACCCCGAGCCCGGCCACGGACATGCCCATCACCGAGCCCCCGGCGAAGGCCACCCGGAGCGCCGCCGCGATGGAATCGCGGGCCGCGTTCGCGGTGCGGACATTCGCCGCGGTCGCCACCCGCATCCCGAAGAACCCGGCGACGGCGGAACACGCCGCCCCGACGAGGAACGAGAGCCCGACGAGCTCGGCGCCGCCGGCCCGGTTCGCGACGAAGAGCACCGCCGCGACCACGACCGCGAACACCGCGAGCACCGAGTACTCGCGCCGGAGGAAGGCGTTCGCCCCCTGGCGGATCGCGACCGCGATCTCCACCATCCGCGCCGTGCCGGGAGCGTGCCTCCCGACGAAGCGGGCCCGGTTCAGGGCGAAGAGCAGCGCCAGCGCGCCGAAGGCGGGGGTCAGGTAGAGGAAGGTTTCCACGGGCAGGATCTCCGGTTGCTCGAGGTGGCGGGCGCGGGGCAGCCGCCGGGCGCGACACTCGCGATCACGCCGATCCGTTCAGCCCGCATCCCTCGGGTCCCGCGGGCCGGGTCGCAGCGCCCCCGGGAAGCGCGAAGCGCTCCACGCGAATCGTCTCGAAGCGCGGGCCGGAAACCCTGCCCTCCTCGGCGCTGCGGGGCCGAATCCTACCAGAGCGACGCCCCTCCCGAGCCCGCCGGTCACGGGAGGGAACCCGTCAGCAGGCTGTGGAGAAAGTTCCTCGCGCGCCGACGCGGCGCGAAGCGCCGCCGGGAAGGGTCCTCCCTCCCCGCGAAAGCGGGCGGAACCTCGAGGTATGCGCTGATCGAGCCGGAGTAGTGCCTCCCTCCCCGCGAAAGAGGGCGGAACGGATCGCACCAGCGATTCCGGCCGCCATCCGGTGGGAAATAGCCCCGCATCCCCCCGGACGACGGAGTTCCCCATCTCTTCGAGGACGGATTCCCATGCGGGGCGCCTTATCCACCGGCTGTTAGACTCGTCCCCGGCGTGCGCCCGATCCCTTCTTGAGAACTCTCCCGCGTGTCCGGGTGGCGGCCGGGAGCCTCGCTCTCGTTCTCGCGGTCGGGCCGGCGGCGCTCGCCGAGCAACTCCGCTATCCGGTGGATGTCGCGGTCGGGCCGGGCGGCGAGATCTATGTCGCCGATCTGGAGGCCGCGGCGCTCCTCCGCTGGGAGGACGGCGGCTTCGAGGTGGTGGCGCGGGGCGAGGGGCTCCCGAAGACGCCGCTCTTCGGGATTCGCCACATCGTTCCCGATGCCGACGGGAGCGTCCTCGCCAGCGACCCGGCGACGATGGCGCTCTACCGGATCTCGGCGACGGGCGAGATCCTGGCCGTTCCCGACGACGACCGCTTCGTCACCCCCTGGGGCATCGCGCTCCACCCGGAAGGAGGCATCCTGGCGGTGGATCGGGTCACCCAGCGCCTCCGGCGCGTCCGGCCCGAGGCGGTCGAGGACCTGGCCGAGGTCCGGGCGCCCCGCGCGATCCTCGCGGGCAGCGGCGGTGAGGTCCATGTGCTGACCGACCGGAACGTGCTCCGGATGGAGGGCGGGAGCGGCGCGCCACTGATCGAGTCGTCGCCGTTCGAGTTCCCCCACGACTTCGTCCCGGCGCCGGGCGGCGGGTTCTTCGTGACCGACGGCTACGCCCGCTGCGTCTGGCAGGTCGGTTCCACGGGGCGCGTCTCGATCCTCGCGCAGGGCGAACCGCTCGTGAGCCCGCAGGGCATCGCGCTCGCCCCCGAAGGGGACCTGCTCGTGGCGGACGCCCACGCCCGGGCGATCTTTCGCATCTCCCCGACCGGAGACATCCGCCGGCTCGGCGAATGAGCCCCGCGACGACGGCATCACGACAGCCCGTGGAAAAAGTCCCCCGCATCCGCACCGCTCCGGGAAGGGAACCGGAA
>CAYGAO010000239.1:0-4675 GCA_964347715.1 uncultured Acidobacteriota bacterium | reverse complement strand
GACCCTCCCCGGCGGCGCTTCGCGCCGCCTCGGCGCGCGAGGGACTTTCTCCACCGCCTGGTAGAGCCGAACGAGTGGACCGGGCCTTTTTCTTCGAGTTCCTCTACCCGTTCCAGGAGCGGGTCCTTCGCCTGCTCGGGGGGCTCGATACCGGGCTCTACCTGACCGGCGGCACGGCGGCCTCGCGCGGGTACCTCCGGCATCGCTTCTCCGACGACCTCGATCTCTTCGCCGACGACGCCCCGGACTTCCGGCTGTGGGCGGATCGCGTCATCCACGCCGTGTCCTCTTCGACGGAGTGGGAGTCCGAGGTCCTGCTGCGGGAAGAGCGTTTCGTCAGAGTCGCGCTCACCCTCGACGACCAGCCGCTCCGGATCGAGCTGGTCAACGATGTCCCCTCGCGCGTCGGCGCGGTGACTCGCCACCCGGCGCTCGGGCCTCTCGACTCGGCGGAGAACATCTTCGCCAACAAGCTGACGGCGCTGGCCGATCGTCGCGAGCCCAAGGACCTCGCGGACATCTGGGGATTCGCCGCCATCCTGAAGCTCCCCGTCGCCGAGGCGCTCCGGGGCGCGCCGGGAAAGGCGGCCGGACTCTTTCCGGCGGACCTCGCCCGGCTGCTGCTGAGCGGTACGGCAGCGGACTGGGAGCTCGTGCGCTGGATCGAGGCGCCTCCGGTCGACTCGTTCCTGGCCGATCTGCGGAGCGTGGGGGAGAGCCTGATCCTCGTCGAGTAGGGGCGCGCGATCCCGGCCGGTCGCGGGCGGCGACGGACCGTAATCTGCCCGTCGTCGGATGCGGAAGTCCAGCGAGGCCTGCACCGGGCTCCTCGTCCTGCTCGGGCGCGCTTTCGGAGTGGATCTCCCAGGAGAAGTCGCGGTCGTCCTCGAAATCGGGGTACCGGCGCTCGGCTGGCGCCGGCCCGGGCCTTCCTCGGGCTCGCGTTCGCGCCGGAGAAGGACGGCCCCCCGCCCGCGGGCATTACGAACGGGTGCTGGAGGTCGCCCCGGACTTCGCCCGGGTGCGGGACCCGCTGCTGCCGGATCTGCCGCCGGCGCGATCAGGTTGGATCGGGGGCCTCGGTTCCCCCTTCCAGCACCCGGAGGTAGTGGTCATAGGCGAATAGCCGGTGTCGGCGCTTCCCTGTCAGTTCGCGGGCGATTCCGAGCGCAACCAGCGTCTCCATCGCCGAGGCGGCCGTTCCATAGGACACCCGGGCGGCCATGCTGGCGGCCTTGAGTGAGAGGAGCGGCCGTTCCTTCAGCGCCTCGTGGAGCCGAATCACCGAGCCGGCGCGGCGGCCGGCCGCGGCCGAGAGCTCGTTCCGATGGTCCCGGAACATCCGCGAGAGCTCATCGGCGGTGGCCGTCGCGTGCTCGGCGACTTCCCGGACGCCTTCCAGGAAGAAGGCGATCCAGGCTTCCCAGTCGCCGGTCCGGCGGACCTCGTCGAGCAGTTCGTAGTAGGTCGAACGGTACCTCTTGAGATAGAGGCTGAGGTACAGCAGCGGCTCCCGGAGTGCGCCGGCATGGCAGAGGAGAAGCGTCACCAGCAGCCGGCCGATCCGTCCGTTTCCGTCGAGGAACGGATGGATCGTCTCGAATTGCACATGGGCAAGACCGGCCCGCACCAGGACCGGGAGGTCATCGTCTTCGTCGTGGAGGAATCGTTCCAGCGCGCTCATGCAGTCGGGCACGGCGCCGAACGGAGGAGGCACGAATGCGGCGCTGCCGGGCCGACTGCCTCCGATCCAGACCTGGGAACGGCGGAACTCCCCGGGGTTCTTCGATCTGCCACGGCCGCGGGAGAGCAGGACACCGTGCATCTCGCGGATCAGACGGTTCGAGAGCGGGAAGCCTTCCTGCAGCCGCCGGAGGCCGTGATCCAACGCCGCGACATGGTTCGAGACCTCCCGGACATCGTCGAGCGGCGCTCCGGGCGCCTCCGCAATCTCGAAGAGCAGCAGGTTCGAGATCGAGGACCGGGTTCCCTCGATCTGCGAAGAGAGCACTGCCTCCTTGCGGACATACGAATAGAGGAAGAGAGCCGGATCCGGGAGCAGCCCGGAGATGCCGTCAAGCCGTCCGAGAGCGAGGTTCGCGCGCTCGAGCACCCGCTGCAGGGGGCCGTCCAGGCGGAGTGGAGGATCCGGGGGCAGCGGCGCCGGCACGAAAGCGTGCACACGCTCGGTCGAGGTCGCCGTTGTCCGGTAGCTGCCGGTCTTGCGTCGCATCGGGATCCGGGCGCGGCCGATGACGAATATTGAAACAAGGCGAGATCCTGTTTCAATTCAGATGCTCGAATTGGAATAACGGTCGTGGAGAGCGCCGGTGGCGTCCAACCGTTCGGCGGGACCGGAAGGTTCGCGCCGGCCTCGGGAGCCCCGTGGACGACGATCATTGAAACAAGGGTCGGCCCTGTTTCAAATCGGGTGCCTGGTCTGGAACAAGGGCGCCGGCGGGGGACCGGTTGCCCGTGCCCGGGCCATCCCGGAGACTCGGGTGGTAGAAGACGGCGTGATCCGGGAACGCGCGACCGGCGACTCCCCGCCGGCCTCCGCCCGGTAGGATTCGGGGGCCATGCTCGCGGTCCTCGGAGTCATCCTGCTCACCCTCGGCGTCGTCGGGCTCTCGATCTTCCTGCTGGGGCTCGGCTCGCTGCTGAAGCGCCGCTGCACCCTGCGCGGCTGCGGGGCCGACGCCGCCGAGGCTTGCGAGGGCTGTCCCTCGGCCCGGTCGCCCGAGACCCCGCCGCCGATCGAGGTCTGACAGCCGGTAGATAGAGCGCCCCGCATGGGAGTCCGCCCTCTTTCGCGGGGAGGGAGGACCCTCCCCGCACTTCAGCCCGGCGGCGCTGCGCGCCGCGTCGGCGCACGAGGGACTTTCTCCACAGCCTGCTGAGCGTCAGTTCGGGCGGGAGTACACGACCTCGCCGCCGACGACGGTCATCAGGACCTCGATCTCGTCCGCCGGGACCGTCCGCAGGTCGTCCGAGAGGACGACGAAATCCGCGAGCCGGCCGGGTTCCAGCGATCCCTTGAGGTCTTCCTCCCGCGTCAGCCAGGCGTTCTCCGTGGTCAGGAGCCGGAGCGCGGCTTCCGGGGTGATCCGCTCCTCGGGTCCGAAGACGCCGCCGCTGATCGTCTCGCGGGTGACGAAGTGGTGGATCACCAGGAGCGGCGGGAACGGGACGACCGGGGCGTCGCTGCCGGCGGAAACGCGGATCCCGGCGTCGAGATAGCTGCGCATCGGCGTCACCCGGCGGGCGCGCTCGGCGCCCCAGTAGTCCTCGAGGCTCGGGCCCGCCAGGTAGAGATGATGCTGCGCGGCGACGAGCACGCCGAGGCGCATGAGCCGCGGGAAGTGCTCGGGGCGGGGCAGGAAACCGTGCTCGATCGTCCAGCGCCGCCCCCGGATGGGACTCACCGCGTCGGCCGCCTCGTAGCCGTCGAGGACCAGATCCATCGCCGCGTCGCCGACGGCGTGGGTGGCGACGCGCCGCCCCCGGCGCGCGAGCTCCGAGACGACCTCGACGAAGGCGCCTCGGGTCATCGTCTGGAGGCCGCGGTAGGCGCCCCCCTGTCCCCACGGTTCGGCGTAGGGCTCGCGCAGCAGGCCGCCCTCGAAACCGCCGTCCACCCCGAGCTTCACCCCGCCGAGACGCAGCCACTCGTCCCCGGAGCGTTCCGGGAGCTCCCAGCGGGCGAGCTCCGCATCGACTTCCGCCGCCGTCCGGGCGCGAAGCCGCAACAGGAAATTCACCCGCAGCCGGAGGAGCCCGCGCCGCCGCATCTCCCGGAGCAGGTCGTACTGCGCGAGGGATCCGCCCGGAAGCCGGATGCTCGTCAGGCCGGCGGCGTGGAGCTTCGCGTGCTCGGCGAGCTGGTCGCGGATGCGCGTCTCGAGGTCCCGCGGCGGCTCGGCGGGGAGCGTCACCAGACGCTTCGCGGCGTCCACCAGCTCGCCGTTCAGCTCGCCGTCCGGGTACCGGCCGATCCGGCCGCCGTCGGGAACCGGAGTGTCGGGGGTGATGTTCCACTTCTCGAGCGCTCTCGCGTTCAGGATGTACTCGTGTCCGCCGCGGACGACCACCACCGGGTGGTCCGGAGCCACCGGATCCAGGTCGCGGCGGAGCGGCAGCCGTTGCTCGGCGAGCTGGCCTTCGTGCCAGTCCGGGTTCGTCACCACCAGCTCGCCGGGCGCGGCGGCCCGGATCCGGTTCGCGATCGCGGCGAGCAGCGCCTCCAGCGTGCGGACGCCGGAGAGGTCCACGCCGTCGCCGCCCCCGGCGCCATGCAGGTGGTTGTCGGCGAGGCCCGGCACGCCCGTCAGTCCTTCGAGATCGAGGGTCTCGGTGTCGGCGCCGACCCACGGCCGGATGTCGCGGTCCGAACCCACGGCGAGGATCCTTCCGTCGCCGACCGCGAGCGCCTCGGCGACGCTGAAGTCCGCGTCCACGGTCAGGATCGTTCCGCCGAACACGGCCAGATCCGCCGCCGGGCGGTCCGGGGCGCACCCGGCGGCCGCGCCGGCCCAGAGCAGCAGCGCCAACAGCCCGTGGAAAAAGTCCCCCGCATCCGCACCCCTCCGGGAAGGAAACAGGAATCCGCCTCGGTCTGGAGATGCGGGGCACTCTTCCCACAGGCAGGTGGCCCGAATCGCTTCCGCGATTCGCT
>CAYGAO010000238.1:0-4680 GCA_964347715.1 uncultured Acidobacteriota bacterium | reverse complement strand
GGGAACCCCCTCGTCCGGGCGAATGCGGGGCGCTTCCCCCACCGGATGGCGGCACGAATCGCTCGCGCGATCCGTTCCGCCCGCTTTCGCGGGGAAGGAGGACCCTCCCCGGCGGCGCTCCGCGCCGCGTCGGCGCGCGGGGGACTTTCTCCACGGCCTGGTGAGGCGTGAGCGCGCAAGAATTCCTCGACGGCTTCGACTGGGCGGGCTGGGTCCCGACGGAACGGGCGAGCCTGCTCTTCGTGGTCCGGGGGGGCCGCATCCTGCTCATCGAGAAGCACCGGGGGCTCGGAGGCGGCAAGGTCAACGGCCCCGGCGGCCGCCTCGAACCGGGAGAGACGCCGGAAGCCGCCGCGATCCGCGAGGTCGAGGAAGAGATCGGGATCCGGCCCACCGGGGTTCGCCCCGCCGGGCAACTCCGGTTCCAGTTCGTTAGCGGCCATGCGATGCATGTCCATGTATTTCGGGCCAGCGGGTTCTCCGGTGAGCCCCGGCCCTCCCCCGAGGCGACGCCGCTCTGGGTCGCGGTGGATTCGATTCCCTACGACCGCATGTGGGAGGACGACGCGATCTGGCTCCCGCTGCTGCTCGGGAACCGACCCTTCTCCGGCCGGTTCGTCTTCGACGGCGACCGGTTGCTGAACGCGGAGCTCGACCTGGTCGGGGAGCCGGTCACCTTCGCCGCGTCCACGCCCTGATCGGAGGCGGCCGGAGAGCGCGACCGGATCATCGGGGCCAAGGAGACTCACCGGGGTTCGCGCTTCCCGGGTCGGTCGCCGGCGTCCCGGAGGACGGACCCGCGCCCGGGCTGCCGAAGAACGGAGCCGCGCGATGGATCCGCGGCGAGAACCGCACTCTCCGAGTGGGACGGCGAGCCGGGTGAGCCCTGCGGGGGCCCCGGGGACGGCAGGGCCGATCCGGGGGTCCCGGCGGGAACGGGAGACGCCCCGCGCCGCTCCGAATCCGCCCGGCCCCCGGCGTCCGCGGCCCGGGCGCGCTACTCCGGCTCCTCCCAGCGGTCGGCGTCCACCGCCTCGTCCCCGGACGCGGTGATCTGCCGGTTCAAATCCTCGAGACGGTCGCCGAGCAACGCCCCGAGCCGGTCGAGGTGGCCTCCCAGCTCGCCGGACAGCTCCTCGAACACCGCCCAGGCGCCGTCGGTGGGCTTCGCGTCGCCGGTCTCCACGCTCCGGCGAAGCGAGGCGAGCCGGTTGTTCAGGCGGATCGGGAAGTTCAGCGGATCCTGGTTGCTCCGGTTCTTCGTCTGGTAGAGAGCCTCCTCGACCTCGGTCATCTCCTCGACCAGCCGGCCGCCCGCGGCGATCAGGCCGCGATCGTTCGACCCCTCGATCCGCTCCTCGAGCTGCTCGCGGACATCGCGGATCTGGATCACGGCCTCGTTCGCCCGGGTGGTCCGGTCGCGGATGCGGCTCGCGAGGTCGAACTGCTCATCGAGATCCGCCGTGGTCACCCCGACGAGACGCGGGTCGGCGATCAGGGTGAGATCCGTCGTCTCGCTCACCCCGGCGGCCTCCACCCGGACCCGGTAGGTTCCCGGCGGCGCCTTCGGACCGTTCGTCGCCCGCGCGCTCCAGAGGATCATCCCGTCGAACTCGCGCGCGCCCCGGTAGCGCCCGTTCCAGACGAATCGGTTCAGCCCCTTCGCGGTCGTCGGGGTCGAGGACTGCCGCGCGCGGAACCAGGAGAAGTCGGGCTCGGCCTCCCACCCGGGCTCCGTCCCCTCGAAACGGTCCACGACCTCGCCGTCGTCGTCGGTGATCTCGACCACGACCCGTTCGACCTGTTCGGCGAGGTGGTACTGGATCACCGCGTCCTGGACGCCGCGCACCGCGCGCCCCGGCGCGAAGAGCGCGAGCGTCCGGTTCTTCGTTCCGGCGTCCCACTGGCGGAGCGGCTCGATGTCGTCGAGGATCCAGAACCCCCTTCCGTGGGTGCCGAGGACGACATCGCTGCCCGTGACGACCAGATCCCGAATCGGAGTGTCGGGGAGATTCCCCTGGAGCGACATCCAGTCGTCGCCGTGATCCCACGACGCGTAGACGGCGTGTTCCGTCCCGAGGAACAGGAGCCCCTCGCGCACGGGATCCTCGCGGACGACCCGGGCGAAGTGCCCCGGAGCGATGCCCGAGACGATCTTCGTCCAGGTGGCGCCGTAGTCGGTCGTCCGGAAGACCCAGGGCTGGCGGTCGTCCACCTGGTAGCGGTTCGCCGCGACGAAGATCGTCCCGGGGCGGTGGGAGGACTCCTCGATGATGCTCACCCGGCTGAAGCGGGGGAGATCCGGCGGGGTGATCTCCTGCCAGTCGGCGCCGTGGTCCCGGGTCACATGGATGCGCCCGTCGTCCGATCCCACCCAGATCGTGTCCAGGTCGTGCTGCGAGGGCGCGACCGCGAAGATCGTCGCGTAGATCTCCGGGCCGTTCATGTCCATCGTGATCAGGCCGCCGGTCTCGCCGAGCGTCTCCGGGTCGGCGAGGGTCAGGTCCGGGCTGATCTTCTCCCAGGACTGGCCATCGTTCGTGGTCCAGTAGAGGAACTGGGAGCTCGTGTAGAGCCGGTTCTCGTCGAGGGGCGAGAACACGATCGGGAAGGTCCACTGCCAGCGGTCCGGCAGCGCGCTCGCCGGCTCGCCGGAGAAGAACCGCGGATAGACCTGGATGTCGCGGATCTGCCCGGTCGAGCGGTCGTAGCGCGTGAGCAGCGCCCCCTGGCTCCCGGCATAGAACACATCCGGTTTCGAGGGGTGCTGGGTGATGTAGCCGCTCTCGCCGCCGCCCGCCTGGTAGTACCAGCGGCTTCCCGGCCCGCGCGCCTGCATGTGATCCCAGCCCTCGCTCGGAACGCAGACGGTCGTGTTGTCCTGCTGGGCGCCGCAGACGTGGTAGGGAAAGTCGTTCGTCACGTTCACATGGTAGAGCTGGGCCGTGGAATAGGCCTGACCGGTCCAGGTCTCCCCGCCGTTCACGCTCACATTCCCGCCGCCGTCGTTCGCGTTGCACATCCGCAGCGGGTCGTTCGGGTCGATCCAGAGGTCGTGCTGGTCCCCGTGTGGCGGCCGAATCACATGATCGAAGGTCTCCCCGCCGTCGAACGACTTGTAGAACCCGGTGTTCAGCGCGTACACCGTGTCGGGGTCCACGGGATCCGCGTAGATCCGCGAGTAGTAGAACGCCCGCTGGCGGAGCTTTCGCTCGTCGTTCACGAGCTGCCAGGTCGCGCCCCGGTCGTCGGAGCGGAAGACGCCGCCCTCGGCGGCCTCGACGATCGCCCACACGCGGTCCGGGTTCGCCGGGGAGACGGTGACCCCGATCTTGCCGATCGGCGCCTCGGGCATGCCGGGGTTCGCGGTCAGTTCGACCCAGGTGTCTCCCCCGTCGTCCGAGCGGAAGAGCCCCGAGTCCGGGCCTCCTCCCCACATCTTCCAGGCCTTCCGGTACACCTGCCAGAGCGTCGCGTAGAGCACCTCCGGATTCGTCCGGTCGATGACGAGATCGGCGGCTCCCGCGCGCGGGCTGCGGAAGAGGACGCGCTCCCAGTTCGCTCCGCCGTCCCGCGACCGGAACACCCCGCGCTCCTCGTTGTCGCCGTAGGGGTGGCCGAGCGCGGCGACGTAGACGATGTCCGGGTTCACCGGATGGATGCGGATCCGGGCGATCGCCTGGGTGTCCCGGAGCCCGACATGGCGCCAGGTGGCGCCACCGTCCGAGCTCTTGTACACCCCGTCGCCCTGGGTGATGCTGCCCCGCAGCTGGGTCTCGCCGCCGCCGATGAACACGATGTCCGGATTCGTCTCGGCGACCGCCACGGCGCCGATCGAGGAGCTCGATATCTGGCCGTCGGTCACCGGAAACCAGGTCGTGCCCGAATCGAGCGTCTTCCAGAGTCCGCCACCGGTCGCGCCGAAGTAGTACTCGTGGCGGCGGCCCGGGCTCCCGGAGCAACCGAGCGAGCGGCCGCCCCGGTCCGGCCCGATGTTCCGCCACTCCATCGTCCGGAAGTCGGCAGGGGTGAGATCGGGCTGCTGCGCGGCCGTCGGGAGCGGAAGCGCGAGCGAGAAGGCGCTCACCGCGAGGACACGGAAGAGAGCGGGTCGGTGGTGGAGCATGGGGGTCACCTCGAACATGGATTCCTTCGAGTGCGGAGAAACGGCGAGAGCATACGCGCCCCCGGAAACGGATCGTCCCTTTCGCGCCGCCTCGGCCCCGTCGGGGGAGCCCCCGGTCGGCCGCGAGCGCCCGCCTTCGATCCGTCCCCTCGCCGACTGCGGTCGTCCGGGTCCCCGGAGCCTCGAACCGTCCGCGAGTCCCGGCCGCGCGGCCCGGCGTCGGGCAGCTGAAGGGCCTGCCCGCCGTGCCCGGGCCAGCGCGGTGGCGGACCGCCCGGAGCCTGCGATCCGTCGCGCCCTCTCCGGCAAGGAGGAGATTCGGGGTGGGGCCGGTCCCGTTTCCCTCCTCCCGGGGAAGGCGGAGGCCAGCGACGTTCCGCAGTTCACACCATCTGTTTCGGACCTTCGGTGTTCCGCTGAATTGCTGGCCGAACATTCTCCCCGCGGCGTTCCGCAGTTCACGCCATCTGGCTCGGACTGCCAGCAGGCGGTGGATGAAGCGCCCCGCATGGGAATCCGTCCTCGAAGAGATGGGGAACCCCGTCGTCCGGGCG
>CAYGAO010000237.1:0-4681 GCA_964347715.1 uncultured Acidobacteriota bacterium | reverse complement strand
GGCGGGGGGGGGGCGCGGGGGGGGGGGGGCGGGCGGGGGGGGGGGGGGCGCGGGGCCCCCCCCCCCCCCCCGCGAAAGAGGGCGGACCGGATCGCGCAAGCGATTCGGGCCGCCATCCTGCGGGGAAAGCGCCCCGCATCCGCCCGGACGACTCCATCTCTTCGAGGACGGATTCCCGTGCGGGGCGCTTTATCCACAGGCTGTCAGAAGCGGAGGCGGATGCCGAGCAGCCCGCCCGAGCGGGCGAGCGTCAGATCGCCGAAGCCGGCGAACCCGTCCTGGTGTTCTCCCTCGGAGCGCGAGTAGCGGTACTCCGCGTAGAGATCGATCCGCTGGTCGGCCCGCTGGACGATCGCCAGGTCCGCTCCCGCGCCGGCGAAGAAGCCGATCAGGAACGACTCCTCGAGGTAGTCGTCGAAGAAGATGTCCGCGGTCTCGAAGTCCACGAAATCCCCGGATTCCCGGTACTCATAGAGGGTGCCAGAGATACCGCCCAGGACGTACGGGCGGAACGGGCTCCGCTCGCCGACGAGGTGGAAGCGGGCGCCGACGGTGAACTCGGTCACCCCGAGATACGCCGAGTGCGCGATCTCGGAACCGTCGTCGTAGGTGAAGTCGAGGTAGGAGCCGGTCGTCTCGGCTTCGCTGGCGGTAAGCCCGGCCGTGATCGACAGCAGCGGCACGATCTCGAAGTCGAACTCGCCGCCGAAGAGCGCGGTGGTGAAGTCGCCGTCGGTGATCCCGAAGTCGAACTCGTTGTCGGCGAACAGCTGGCTGTCGAGGTGGAAGGCCCGGTAGCCGGCGTGGAAGGCGACGGAGTACCGCGTCTCCGACGGCGCCGGCGACCGGTTCGGCGAGAGACCGCGCCGGGGCGGCTGTTCGCCGGCGAGGGCGGCCTGGGGCAGGAGGCCCAGCAGGATCAGGAGGGAAAGGACTCGGAACATGGCGCGCTGCTTTCGGAAAGGGGAACCGGCTCCGCACCGGCGGTGCGAGGCCAGCCGAGCGTAGCGCAATCGGAATGCCGCCGGGCGGCGGCGGAACGGCGGCGGAACGGCTCGCGTTATATTCGCGGGTCGTCTCGTTCCGGATGTCAGGGAGGCTCGACTCGATGATTCGAATTCTTGGGGCCGCGGGTGCCTTGGGTGCGCTGGTCTTCACCGCCGGCTGTCTCGCCCAGGGACCCGACGGGAAGCTCGCCTTCACCGGCCTCGCCGCGGCCGACAGCAGCGCGGGGAACGGCTCCGGAAACGGACTCGAAGGAGCGGGGCAGCCACGGCCCGGCTTCCCCCCGCTCGCCGAGATCCCGGCGCCCCGGTCGGCGCCCGCAGCCGGGCGCATGGCGCCGGCGCACACGCTCTCCGACGCCTTCTCCGAGGTGGCGCGGGTGGCGACTCCGGCGGTCGTGAGTCTCGAGGTCGACCAGGAGGCGCGCCGCCCGCAGGCGGAGCCCTTCGGGCAGTTCTTCGGCCCGCCCCCGTCGGGGCAGCGGATCGGACGCGGATCGGGTGCGATCGTGGATCCGCGGGGGCTCGTGATCACGAACAACCATGTCGTCGAGGGCGCGACGGAGATCCGGGTGACGCTCGCCGATGACCGCGAGCTCGAGGCCACGGTCGTCGGGACGGACCCGCCGACGGATCTGGCCGTGCTCCGGCTCGAATCGGAAGGCGAAGTGTTTCCCCATGTCGGGGTCGGGGACTCCGACGCGCTCCGGGTGGGCGACTTCGTGCTCGCGATCGGGAACCCGCTCGGAAACAGCCATTCGGTCACCGCCGGCATCGTGAGCGCGAAGGGTCGGGTGCTCGGCGGAGACTACCAGGACTACATCCAGACCGACGCCGCGATCAATCCGGGGAACTCGGGCGGGCCGCTCCTCGATCTGAACGGGCGGCTCGTCGGCGTGAACACCGTGATCCAGGTCGTCGGGCAGTTCGGCGGCGCCCCCGGAAACATCGGGATCGGCTTCGCCATCCCCTCGAACCTGGTCCGCCGCGTCTATGACGATCTCGCCGCCGACGGCCGGGTCGTTCGGGGTTGGCTCGGAGTGCAGGTGCGCCCGGTGGGGCCCCAGGAGGCCCGCGCGTTCGATCTCGACGAGGGCGTTCGCGGCGCGATCATCCTCGACTATTCCGGCGCCGACTCCCCGGCGCGCGCCGCGGGGCTCAGGTCGGGTGATGTGATCGTCCGCTTCGCCGGGAGGCCGATCGAGGACTCCGCCGACCTGCAGTTCGCGGTGGCCGACACCCGCCCGGGCGAACGCGCCGATGTCGAGTTCCTCCGCGAGGGGGAGCGGCGCACCGCGGAGGTGGTGCTGGCCGAGCGCCACTTCGAGGATGCGGCAGCCGCCGAGGCCGCCCCCTCGATGGACGAGGAGGCGGCCTCCCGCTTCGGGCTCGCCGGCGAGACGCTGACCGAGGCGCTCGCCGCGCGCATCCGGGCCGACTTCGAGGGCGTCCTGGTGCGACGGGTGGCTCCGGGCGGGGCCGCCGCGGAGGCCGGAATCCAGCCGGGTCAGGTCATCATCGAGGTGGACGGTCGGTCGGTGGCGAACAACGCGGATCTGCGCGAAGCGCTCTCCGGGATCCGGGACGGGGAGACCTTCCCGGTCTGGATCGCCCGGCCGGCGGGCCCCGGCGAGTGGGTGCGCGGCTTCGTGATCGTCGAAGCGCCCGAGTAGCGACTGCGGACCGGGAGAGCCGACCGCGCTTTGCCCCGGTCGGTGGCGGGCGGATGCCGAAAAGGAGCGTCCGCCCGCCCGGCGGGCCTATTCCGGCTGCTGCAGGGCCGTGACGATCGTCCCCTGACTCGACGCGGAACTCTGCGACGAGAAATTCGACGAACAGCCATAGCAGCCGGCGCTGGTGGCGGAGTAGGCGCTGGCCTGGGCAGCAGACTTTCCGCCGGTGCCGGCGGCCAGGTTGCCGAGCGATTCGTCAGAGAGGCCGGCGTTCGGATCCATCGGCATCACGAGATGGAAGGTGTCCGGGGTGTTCACCGCGAACCGGACCTCCACTCCGGGCGGGACGCTGATATCGGCCTCCGCGAGGGCTTCGGCGTTATCACCCCGGTCGAGCCGGTCCCGAAACTCCGGGTCGTCCCGGTACCGCGCGGAGAGGCTCAGGAAGGCGGCGCCACGCTCCCGAAACCTCTTCTCGATGTCCAGGTTCTGGATGGTGTGGCGCAAGTCCATCATGGAGTGATCCCTCCTCGTGTCGGACAGGACGGTGGTGGCGGGACGCGGTCTCGCCACCGGCCGGCCGCGGTGTTCGTCGCCGGACTGTAGCCCAACCGTCCGTTTCCGCCTGGGAAGGCTCGCGGCGTCGGGCGCTGCCCCCGGCCTCGCCGGCGGCTGGTCTCCCCGCGCGTTCGATCTCGACGCAGGGGGTCCGCGGCGCGATCGTCCTCGGCGGTTCCGGGGCGGTCTCGCGGCGCGGGCCGCGGGGCGCAGGTCGGGTGAGGTGATCGTCCGCTTCGCGGGGAGGCCGATCGGGGACTCCGCCGATCGGCGGTTCGCGGTGGCCGACACCCGCCCCGGTCGAACGCGCCGATGTCGGGTTCCGCCGCGAAGGGAAGCGGCGCACCGCGGAGTTGGTGCTGGCCGAGCGCCGTTTCGAGGGTGTGGCAGCCGCCCCCTCCGTGGACGAGGAGGCGGCCTCCCGCTTCGGGCTCGCCGGCGAGACGCGGACCGAGGCGCTCTCCGAAGCGCATCCGGGCGGACTTCGAGGGAGTCCTGGCGCGAGAGGCGGGGAGGCCGGAATCCGGCCGGGTCGGGTCGTCGAGATCGAGGTGGACGGCCGGTCGGTGGCGAATACCGCGGATCGGCGCAAAGCGCTCTCCGGGATCCGGGACGGGGAGACCTTTCCGGTCCGGATGCCCGGTCGGCGGGCCCCGGCGAGTGGGCGCGCGGCTTCGTGATCGCCGCAGCGCCCGACTAGCCCCGAGTAGCGATTCCGGCCCCGGATACCGGCGCCTTCCCGTTTTGACGGGGCTGCGCCCCGGTCGGTGGCGGGCGGATGCTTCGGAAGGAGTTCCGCCCGCCACCGGCGGACCTATTCCGACGACTGCGAGGCAGTCGCCGCGGTCCCCGAGCTCCCTGCGGAACTCTGCGACGAGACGTTCGACGAACAGCCATAGCAGCCGGCGCTGGAGCCGGCGCTGGCCTGGCCCGCGGTCTTTCCTCCGGCGCCGGCGGCCAGGTTGCCGAGCGATTCGTCGGAGAGGCCGATGTTCGGATCCATCGGCATCACGAGATGGAAGGTGTCCGGCGTGTTCGCCACGAACCGGACGTCCATGCCGGGCGGGACGCTGATCTCGACCTTCGCCAGGGCTTCGGCGTGATCCCCCCGGTCGAGCCGGTCCCGAAACTCCGGATCGTCCCGGTAGCGCGCGGAGAGGCTCAGGAACGCGGCGCCACGCTCCCGAAATCTCTTCTCGATGTCCAGGTTCCGGATGGTGTCGTGCAAGTCCATCATGGAGTGATCCCTCCTCGGGTCAGGCCGGGACTGGCGGAACGATGTCCGGCCACCGACCGGCAACGGGGTCCGCCCCCGGACTGTAACCCACCCGTCCGTTCCCGCCGGGGAGGGCTCGCGGCGAAGGGCGCCGCCCTCGGCCGCGCCCGCTTCGGTCAGCAGGCGGTGGAGAAAGTCCCTCGCGCGCCGACGCGGCGCGAAGCGCCGCC
>CAYGAO010000236.1:0-4690 GCA_964347715.1 uncultured Acidobacteriota bacterium | reverse complement strand
CTTCACGGCCGAGGTGGAGCGCTCGCTCCGGGTTCTCGACGGAGCGGTCGCGGTGTTCTGCGCGGTCGCCGGGGTGGAGCCGCAGTCCGAGACCGTCTGGCGGCAGGCCGACAAGTACCGCGTGCCGCGAATCGCCTTCGTGAACAAGATGGACCGCGCCGGCGCCGACTTCGGCCGGGTGGCGGAGATGATCGAGCAGCGTCTCGGAGCCCGCACGGTCACGATCCAGCTGCCGATCGGATCCGAAGGCGACTTCGAAGGCGTCGTGGATCTCGTCCGCATGAAGGAGATCCGTTACCAGGGCGATACCCTCGGGGCCTCCCTCGAGGAGACGGAGATCGCCCCCGAGCGCGAGGACGCGGCCCGAGCCGCCCGCGAGGTCATGGTCGAGCGGATCTGCGAGGAGGACCTCGAAGCGCTCGAGGCGTGGGACGAGCGGGGCGACCTCACCGCCGCCGAGTGCGACACGGCGATCCGCCGCGCGACGCTCGATCTCCGCCTCGTGCCGACCGTCTGCGGATCCGCCTTCCGCAACAAGGGCGTGCAGCCGCTGCTCGACGCCGTCGTCTCCTATCTTCCCGCACCGACGGATGTCCCGGCGATGGTCGGCGCGAACACCGCGTCGGATCCGGCCGAACAGGTACGGGAGGCGCGCGACGACGCTCCCTTCGCGGCGCTGATCTTCAAGGTCATCACCGACCCCTTCGTCGGCCAGCTCTCCTTCTTCCGCGTTTACTCGGGGGTCCTCGAGGCGGGCGGCACGGTGCTGAACCCGACGCGCGGACGACGTTCCCGGGTGGGACGGCTGCTGAAGATCCACGCGAACAAGCGCGAGGAGATCCGCGAGGTGCATGCCGGCGACATCGCGGCGGCGGTCGGGCTCAGGAACTCGCGAACCGGCGAGACGATCTGCGACCCCTCGTCGCCGGTGGTGCTCGAGGCGATGGAGTTCCCCGAGCCGGTGATCTCGCGGGTCATCGAGCCGGCGACGAAGGCCGATCAGGAGAAGCTCGGCGGCGCGCTCGGAAGGCTCACCCACGAGGACCCGACCTTCCGCGTCACGAGCGACCCGGAGACCGGGCAGACGATCATCAGCGGGATGGGAGAGCTCCATCTCGAGATCATCGTGGACCGGCTCCTGCGCGAGTTCCAGCTGGGCGCCGTCGTCGGACAGCCGCGAGTGGCTTACCGCGAGACGATCCGCCGGGGCGCGAGGGCGGAAGGGCGTCATGTGCGGCAGACCGGCGGGCACGGTCAGTACGGCCATGTCCGCATCGAGGTGGAGCCGTGTCCCGACGAGCCGTTCGAGTTCGTGAACGAGATCGTCGGCGGGGCCATTCCCCGCGAGTTCATCCCGGCGGTGGAAGCGGGAGCCCGCGACGCCCTGGAAAACGGCCCGCTGGCCGGTTTCCCGGTAACCGGCGTCCGGGTGCGGCTCCATGACGGGACCTTCCATACGGTGGACAGTTCCGAACTGGCCTTCCGGATCGCCGGGTCCATGGCGGTGCGGGACGCGCTGCGCCGCTCGGATCCCGTGATCCTCGAGCCGGTGATGCGGGTCGAGGTCGTCACCCCCGAGGAATACACGGGCGAGGTGATGGGCGATCTGAACGCCCGTCGCGCCCGGATCGGCGGCCTCTCGATGCGGGGGAACGCCCAGGTGATCGAGGCGCGGGTTCCGCTCGGGAGCATGTTCGGCTACGCGACCGACATCCGGTCGCAGACTCAGGGTCGGGCGACCTGGTCCATGCACTTCGGGTCCTACGAGGAGGCCCCCGCCACCGTCATGGCGGAGGTCATGGCGAGCGCCTGAGCGGGCACGAAGCAGCGCGAACGAGGCCATGAACGAAAAGATCCGCATCCGGCTCAAGGCCTTCGACCACCGGCTGCTCGACCAGTCCACGAGCGAGATCGTGGAGACGGCGAAGCGGACCGGCGCCACCGTGGCCGGCCCGATCCCGCTGCCCACGGTGAAGAACCGCTACACGGTGCTGCGCTCGCCGCATGTGGACAAGAAGTCGCGGGAGCAGTTCGAGCTGCGCACCCACAAGCGGCTCCTCGACATTCTCGGTTCGACGCCGACGACGGTGGACGCGCTCTCGCGCCTCGACCTCCCGGCAGGGGTCCATGTCGAGATCAAGGCCATGGTGGCCGACGAGCCGCCGGCGAAGTAGGCGGAGGTATCCCATGGACGGCCTGCTCGGGGTGAAGCTGGGGATGGCGCAGCACTTCGCCGCCGACGGCGCGGTGATTCCGGTCACCGTGGTCCGCGTCGGCCCGTGCGTCGTCCTGCAGCGAAAGACCGTTGCCGCCGACGGCTACACCGCAGTCCAGCTGGGTCTCGAACCGGAGGGAGGCGGCGCCCGCGTGAACCGCGCGGTCAGGGGCCGGCTCGAGGCGGCCGGGGTCGAAGGCTCGGTGACCGCCCTCGGCGAGTTCCCCGTCGGAGACGGGGAGGAGCTCGAGGTCGGCGCCCGTTTCGGCGCCGAGGTCTTTTCTCGGGGCGACCTGGTCCGCGTCACCGGGACCAGCAAGGGCAAGGGGTTCTCGGGCGTCGTCAGACGGCACGGCTTCCGGGGCGGGCCGAAGTCCCACGGCTCGAAGTTCCACCGGGCCCCGGGTGCGATCGGGATGTGCGCGACGCCGTCGCGCGTCCTCCCGGGCACCCGGCTTCCCGGACACCACGGACAGGTGCGGGTTACCGTGCGCAACCTGCGCGTCGTCCGCGTGGATCCGGAGCGAAACCTGGTGAGCCTGCGGGGCGCCGTCCCGGGGCCTCGGGGCGCCACCGTCGAGATCCGGAAGTCCTGAACGGCAGAGGGAGCAGCGTGTCCGAAGAGCCCGGGACCCCGAAGCGCCGGGATCCCGCCGTCGCGGAGGAGCTCGTGGTCCAGGTGCCGGGCGGGCCGGCGGTGACCCTCGACCCGGCAGTCTTCGTGGCGCCGGTGAAACGGAGCCTGCTCTACGATGCGGTCCGGCAGTACCGGGCCAGTCGCCGGGCCGGCACCCACGCCACGAAGACCCGCGGGCGCGTCTCCGGCGGCGGGCGGAAACCGTGGCGACAGAAGGGGACCGGCAACGCCCGCACCGGCAGCCGCCGGAACCCGCTCTGGCGGGGCGGGGGCACCGTCTTCGGCCCGACCCCGCGGGACTACGGGTACCGCCTGCCGGGCCGGATGCAGCGCGGCGCGCTCCGCTCGGCGCTCTCGCTCCGGGCCCGGGAGGGAGGCGTGCGCGTCTTCGAGGACTTCGGGCTCGAGCGGCCGGCGACGCGGCAGGTGCGTCGCCGGCTCGACGAATGGGGCTCCGGCCCGGGGCGCGTCCTCATCGTGGAGGCGTCCCCCTCGGACGACCTGCGGCTCTCCGTGCGCAATCTGCAGTCGGTCGAGGTCGCCTCGGTGGCCTCGCTCCACTGTTACGAGGTGCTGAAGGCGAAGACCGTCTTCATCCGGCAGTCGGCGCTGTCCGCGCTCTCCGAGAAGCTCGCGGACCGGGAGCGCGCGTGATGGAAGCGGGCGCGGTGATCCTCGGGCCGCTGACGACCGAGAAGGCGGATCGGCTTCGCGAGAAGCAGAATGTCATCTGTTTCCGCGTTCGCCCCGCCGCGAACAAGGTCCAGATCCGGCGCGCGGTCGAAGACCTCTTCGAGGTCGAGGTCACGGCCGTTCGCACCTCGAACTTCACGGGCAAGGTGAAGCGCTGGGGCCGTTTCTCGGGCAGGCGTCCGAACTGGAAGAAGGCGTTCGTGACGCTCGCCGAGGGCCACACGATCGAGATCTTCAAGGGGGTGTGAGCTTGGCCATCGAGAAGTCCCGACCGACATCGCCGGGGCGGCGCTTCCATTCCGTCCAGACCTTCGAGGAACTCACGACCACGAGTCCGGAAAAGCGGCTCACGCGGGGCAAGAAGGGGAGCGGCGGGCGGAACGCGAACGGACGGATCACCGTCCGGTTCCGGGGCGGCGGCCACAAGCGGCGCCTCCGCGAGATCGATTTCCGCCGGGCGAAGCCGGGCGTCCCGGCCCGGGTGGCCTCGATCGAGTACGACCCGAACCGTTCGGCGCGGATTGCGCTCCTCCACTATCGCGACGGAGACAAGCGCTACATCCTGCATGTGGTCGGCATGTCGGTGGGCGACGAGGTGGTGGCGAGCGACACCGCCGAGATCCTTCCCGGGAACACCCTCCGGATCGAGCGAATCCCGCTCGGGGCGACCATCCACAATGTGGAGCTCCGACCCGGAGGCGGCGGCAAGATGGCGAGGAGCGCGGGCGCCTTCGTGCAGCTCGTGGCCAAGGAAGGCCGCTACGCCCAGGTGCGGCTGCCTTCGGGCGAGGTTCGCCGGGTTCTGCGCGAGTGCCGGGCCACGATCGGCCAGGTATCGAATGTGGACCACGAGAACGTGAAGCTCGGCAAGGCGGGCCGCAAGCGCTGGCTCGGTCGTCGCCCGCACAATCGCGGGGTCACGATGAACCCGGTGGACCATCCGCACGGTGGCGGCGAGGGGAAGAGTTCCGGCGGGCGACATCCGGTGAGTCCCTGGGGCGTTCCCACGAAGGGGTACCGGACCCGCAACAACAAGCGGACCGACTCGATGATCGTGCGTTCCCGCCGGCGCCGGAGGAACTAGCAGCCTGTGGACAAGGCGCCCCGCATGGGAATCCGTCCTCGAAGAGATGGGGAACCCCGTC
>CAYGAO010000235.1:0-4720 GCA_964347715.1 uncultured Acidobacteriota bacterium | reverse complement strand
GCTTCATCTGGCGGGTGCGGGCGCGCCCGGAGTGGGAGCCGGGCATCCCGAGCCTGATGGACTACATCCGCGAGTTCGCCCCGCCGGGGTGAACGGGCGGGAGCGGGGGCGGCATCCGCAGGTCGGAGGGGGCTCGCCGGCCGGCGTCGCGTCTGTGGACTGCATCCGCGAGTTGGCCGCGCCGGGTCGAACGGGCGGGGGCGGGGGGCGGCATCCGCCGGTCCCGCCCCCGCCCGGAGCGGGCTCACCTGCCGGCGCCGCGTCTCCGGAGGCGGGCCCACGAGTCCCGCAGGCTGACCGTCCGGTTCAGCACCGCGCGCCCCGGCGAGTGGTCTCGGGAGTCGGCGACGAAGTAGCCGAGCCGTTCCAGCTGGATCCGGTCGCCCGGGCCGAGATTGCTCGCCGCGGGTTCGAGGCGCGCCTCGACGGTGCGCGTCGAATCGGGGTTCAGGTCACGGAGGAAGTCGCGGTCGCGCCCCGGTTCCTCGACGCGGAATAGCCGGTCGAAGAGGCGCACCTCGGCGGGGACCGCGTGCCGCGCCGACACCCAGTGGAGCGTTCCCCGGACGCGCCGCCCGTCGGGGGCGGTCCCGCCCCGGCTCCCGGGATCGAGCCGGCAGCGGATCTCCCGGACCCTCCCCCCGGCGTCCCGCTCGAACCCGGTGCAGGTGACGATCCAGGCGTAGCGCAGCCGCACTTCCCGTCCCGGAGCGAGCCGGAAGAACCGCCGCGGCGGGTCTTCGAGGAAGTCGGCGCGTTCGATGAAGAGCTCGCGGGAGAACGGTACCCGGCGCGTTCCGGCGGCGGGATCCTCGGGGTTGTTCACCGCCTCGAACTCCTCTTCCCGACCCTCGGGGTAGTTCTCGACTACCAGCCGCACCGGGTCGAGCACCCCCATGAGCCGGGGGCTGGTCCGGTTCAGCTCGTCGCGCACCGCGTGTTCGAGGAGCGCGATGTCCACCGTGGCCTCGCGCTTCGCCACCCCGATCCGCTCGCAGAAGGCGCGGATCGCCTCGGGCGGAACCCCGCGTCGCCGCAGCCCGGCGAGCGTCGGCATCCGGGGGTCGTCCCAGCCGCTGACGATCCCCTCCTCGACGAGGCGCGCCAGCCGGCGCTTGCTGAGCACCGTGTAGCCGAGGTTCAGCCGCGCGAACTCGATCTGCCGGGGGACGAACTCCGCGCCGCTCTCGGCCACGCACCAGTCGTACAGCGGCCGGTGGTCCTCGAACTCGAGGGTGCAGAGCGAGTGGGTGATCCCTTCGACCGAGTCGGACAATGCGTGGGCGAAGTCGTACATCGGGTAGATCGGCCAGGCGCCGCCGGTGCGGTGGTGGTCGAGGCGTCGGATCCGGTAGAGCGTCGGATCGCGCAGGTTCAGGTTCGGCGACGCCATGTCGATCCGGGCCCGCAGCACATGCGCTCCGTCGGGGAACTCCCCGGCGCGCATCCTCCGGAAGAGGTCCAGGTTCTCGGCGACGGTCCGGTTCCGGTACGGGCTCTCGGTCCCCGGAGACTCGAGCGTGCCGCGGGTGCTCCGGACCTCCTCGGCGCTCAGGCTGTCCACATACGCCTTCCCCTTCCGGATCAGCGTCTCGGCGAACTCGTGGAGGCGGTCGAAGTAGTCGGAGGCGAAGCGCGCCGGGCCGTCCCACTCGTAGCCCAGCCAGCGCACATCCCGGGCGATGGCGTCGACATAGAGCGTCTCTTCCTTCGCCGGGTTCGTGTCGTCGTAGCGGAGGTTGCAGGCGCCGCCGTTCTCCGCCGCGATCCCGAAGTTCAGGACGATGGACTTCGCGTGGCCGATGTGCAGGAAGCCGTTCGGCTCGGGGGGGAAGCGCGTGGCCACCCGCCCGCCGTGCTTCCCCGCCGCGCGGTCGGCGGCGACGATCGCCCGGATGAAGTCGGGCGCCCCCGGTCGGAGGTTCGGCGCTCCCGGTTCGGGTTCCGGCGCCCGCGGTCGGAGGTTCGGCGTTCCCGGTCGGGGTTCGGGCGCTCCCGGTTCGGGTTCGGGCGCTCCCGGTTCGGGTTCGGGCGCTCCCGGTTCGGGTTCGGGCGCCGGCGGTCGGGGTTCGGGCGTTCCTTCCGGCGCCCCCGGTTCGGGGTCCGGGCTCACCGCACCTCCGGGCCGCCGCGCCGGTCGTCCCGGACGAACCGGTCCCGCGACGGCATCACGATCCGCGGCAGCGTCCCGGCGTCGAGCGAGTCGCCGGGTTCGAGCAGCCCGTTCAACTGCAAGACGTACGCGGTGAGCGCGTACACATCGTCGTCCGGCAGCGTTCCGGGCGCCGCCTGCGGCATCGCCCGCCGGATGTAGTCGAAGAGCGTCGTCGCGTAGGGCCAGTAACTCCCGACGGTGATCGGCCAGCGACGGTCCTCGGCGAACGGGAACCCGTCGCCGGGGACCCGCCCGGCGACCCGGTCGTACTCGGACCCCTCGCCGTTCACCCCGTGGCACTGGACGCACTGCAGCCGGTAGAGCGTCTCCCCGCGTTCCACCGATCCCCGGCCGGGGGGCAGTCCCTCGCCGTCCGGGCCGATGTCGATGTCCCAGGCGGCGATCCGCGCCGCGCTCGCCGGCTCGCCGAAGCCGAACTCGGGAATGCCGGCGAGGTCGGCGAGCGCCCGCTCCCGGACCGCCCGGAGCGCTTCGGTCTCCGCCTCGTTCAGCAGCCCCGGCATTCCGGGGTGGAGGCCCGGATGAGGCCCCCCGGCGACCCGGCTCCCGGCGCTTCCCGGATCCTGGGCGACGGAATCCTCGGAAGGCGGCGTCCCCGCCGCACAGCCCGCGAGCAGGATCGCCGCCGCCGCGGCCCGCCTGCTAGCCCGCAAAGAAGACCCGGCCGTCCCGTTCCACGCGCCAGGACCGGATCTGGTTGAAGTGGTAGCGGGTGTACGAGCCGCGCACGCGGTGGAGGGCCTCGCGCGTCGGCTGGATGTACCCGGTCTCGTCGGTCGCCCGGCTCATGAGCACGGCCTCGCCACCGTCCCACTCCCAGAGCCTCCGGAAGCGCGCCTGGCACTTCGGGAGCACCGGCTCCTGGAGCTCGGCGTCCTCCCAGGTGTCGCCGCCGTCGGTCGAGATCTCGACCCGGGTGATCCGTCCCCGCCCGGTCCAGGCGATCCCGCGGATCTCCAGGAGGCCCGGCCGGTCGAGCCGCTCGGGCCAGGTCGGAAAGGTGATCAGCGACTTCGCGTCCATCGTCAGGCTGAACATCCGCGCCTTCCCGCCGGGCAGCGGGTCGGTGTACTTCGAGGTCTCCTCGCGGGTCATGAACGGCCGGTCGGAGAGTTCGAGCCGGCGGAGCCACTTCACGCTCGCGTTCCCCTCCCATCCGGGCAGGAAGAGCCGCACCGGATACCCCTGGCCGGGCCGGAGGGGCTCGCCGTTCTGGGCGTAGGCGAGGATCGCGTCGTCCCACGCCTTCTCCATCGGGATCGACCGCGTCATCACCGCGCCGTCCATCGCCTCGGCGAGGAACCAGGTGGCTTCCGGAAGGGCGCCGACCTCGCGGAAGACCAGCTTCAGCGGGACGCCGGTCCACTCGCTCGTGCTCGTGAGCCCGTCGAGTTCCTGCGGGCTCGCCTCGCCGCGCCGCCCCCGGTTCTGGTACGCGGAGCCGCCGTTCCCGGAGCACTCGAGAAAGCGCAGGCGCGACTCCGCCGGGAACCGCTTCAGGTCGGCGAGGCGGTAGATGGTCGGGCGCTCGACCATCCCGTGGACGAGCAGCTCGTAGCGCTCCGGATCGATCGTCGGGATCCCGGCGTGGTGGCGCTCGAAGTGCAGATCGGCCGGGGTGATGACCCCCCGCAGGTACTGGAGCGGGGTGCGCGAGGAGGCGGACGGTTCGGGCCGGGTCACGAGCCGCTCGGGGGTCTCGAACGCCGACCGCGGGCCGAGCGGGCTCGGAACGGCGCCCTGCATCCGGGTCGGATCCTCGGGCGCCCGGGGCCTCGGGGTCCGGGCGGCCGCGAGCGCGCCGCCGGAGACGAGCGCCGCCCCGGCGAGCACTTCGCGGCGCGAGAGACGCCGGGCGCCGGGCTGCGACATCCGCCGGATTATGGCGGATTCCGTCTCGCGGCCCGGCGCGGCGGCTACACTGTTGCCCGGAACCGGCAACGGAATTCCCACGACCACGGACAAAGGAGCGAGACCGTTCATGGCAAGCCTGAAGGGCACGAAGACCCACCAGAACCTGAAAGACGCCTTCGCCGGCGAGTCGCAGGCGAACCGGCGCTACCTCTACTTCGCCAGGGTGGCGGACATCGAGGGGTATCCGGAGGTGGCCGGCAACTTCCGGGAGACGGCCGAGGGGGAGACCGGACACGCCCACGGCCACCTCGACTACCTGAAGCCGGTCGGAGACCCGGCGACCGACCTCCCGATCGGCGACACCGCGCAGAACCTCGCCGCCGCCGTCGCCGGGGAGACCTACGAGTACACGGACATGTATCCGGGGATGGCGAAGGACGCCCGCGAAGAGGGTTTCGCCGAGATCGCCGACTGGTTCGAGACCCTGGCGAAGGCCGAGAAGTCGCACGCCGGCCGGTTCCAGTCCCTCCTCGACGACATCGACTGAGCCACGCGGAATGTCCGGTCCCGCCACGGGCCCGGACCCCGCGCCGGCGTCGCCCATGAAAGGTCCCCGGGTACAGACGCGGCGCGCCGCGCCGCCGGGGAGGGGTGCGGGGGGGGGGCGCCCGCCCCCCCCCCCCCCGGGGG
>CAYGAO010000234.1:0-4734 GCA_964347715.1 uncultured Acidobacteriota bacterium | reverse complement strand
TGGTGGTCTGTCCGGTGACCCGCAGGTTCGCCGGGGTCCCGAGCGCGGCGGTGGTGACGCTCAGCGCCGGCGCGCTCCACGCCGAGGGGCGGCCTTCCGCCGGCACCGCCTGGATCTCGTAGCGGTAGGTCGTCGCCGGATCGAGGTCCTCGTCCACGGCGCTGGTCGTCTCCACCTTGAAACGCTCCCAGCCGCTCTCCCCGCGGGCCGCCCGGCGGATGCGGTAGCGGGCCGCGCCGCTCACCGCGTCCCAGCGCAGGGCCACCGTGGTCGCCGTAGCCCCGGTGGAACGGAAGTTCGCCGGCGGGTCCGGGGTCGGGACGCTCCCGGTGGTCGCGCTCACCGAGGCGGTCCAGTCCGAGGTCCGGCTCCCGGCCACCGTGCGCAACGCGAAGCCGTAGCGCGTCTCCGCCGCCAGGCCGCTGACCAGATATTCGGTCCCCGCTCCGGCGTTCACCGGCGAACCCCAGGAACCGCCGTCTTCGCTGCGCCGGAGGTCGTAACGGTCCGCCCCGGCAATCGCGTCCCAGGTCACCCGGACCGAGCTCGCCGTTTCGGCGGTCGCCGCCGGGTTCGCCGGCGGCTGCACTTCGGTGGTGGCGCTCACCGCCGCCGTCCACTCCGACTGCCCGGTTTCGGCGACCGACCTCAACCGGTAGCTGTAGCGGGTATTCCCGGCCAGCCCGGTGTCGTCGAAGGCAGTCCCCGCTCCCGCATCCACGGTCGCGCCCCAGGGGCCGCCGTTCCGGCTCCGCTGGAGATCGAAGCGGTCCGCTCCCGCGACGGACTGCCAGACGACCTCGATCTCGTTCCAGGAGACCGCCGTGGCGCCGAGCCCGGTCGGGGGGTTCACTTCGGGCATCGGCAGGGGCGGTGTGGTGGCGCTCACCGAGGCGGTCCAGTCCGAGGTCCGGCCCCCGTCCACCGTGCGTACCCTGAAGTGGTACTCGGTCTCGGCAGTGAGTCCCGTGTAGCTGTGGGAGGTCCCGGTGCCCGCATCCACGGCCGCGCTCCAGGAACCGCCCGAATCCATCATCTGGGTGTCGTAGCGGTCCGCCCCCGAGACCGCGGTCCAGCTCACCTCGACCTCGCTCGGGGAGACCGCCCTGGCGGTCAGCCCGGTGGGGCGGCTCACTTCGGGCTCCGGGGGCGGCGGCGGGTTCGGCGAAGGGGTCGGCCGGTGCGTCGTCTCCGCCTCGGTGTCGCTGTCGGACCCCCCATCGTTGCTCGCGGTCACGCGGTACCAATAGGTCGTCCCGGACGACAACCCGGTGTCCGAGTGGGTGTTGTCAGTCTGGCTTTCCACGATCGTCACATAACCGCCCAAGCCCCTTTTCCGCTCGATCTTGTAGCTCGGTCCGCACCCGGACGGCAGGCTGTTGTTCCGCCAACTGAGATAGATCCTGCTCCTCGAGGTCGCCCTGGCGCTCAGGACGAGCCCGGAGGGCGCGGGGCAGGGAGTCGTCGCCCAAGCAATGCCCGATCTCGCGCCGTCGTCGCTCCGCGCTGTGATCCGATATGTATATCGAGTACGGGCACTCAGACCACTGTCCGAATGGCGCTGCTCCTCCTGGCTCGCAACGATCGTGGTGTAGCTTCCGGTTGTCTTGCGCTCGACCTTGTAGGTGAAATCGCACTCTGCATCGGGTGGCGAGGTAAAGTGCCACATCACACGGATCGCGCTCGCCGACGACGCGGTCGCGGTGACGCGCAGAGGAAGTGGGTCGCAATCAGGGTCATCAAGGGGATCAGTGGTCGCGGAGGCGACAGCGGAATCGTCGTCGGTATCGAGCGCGTAGGTGTACTTGGTTCCTGGTTGCAGCCCGGTGTCCAGCGTCGACCCGTTGAGGCCGGATGCGGGAAGCGAGACCCAGGCGCCGGACGGCGCTCTCCGGCGGCGCAGACTGAGCCCCGGGTTGCGGTCATGGCTGAGTTCCTCGGTTTCGACGGACCATCGGACACGTATCGACTGATGATCGACTGTGTCCGCGGTAAAGTTCTGGATCCTGTAGATGAGTTGGACATCCCGGGGCCTAGTCTCGGAGTTCGTTCGTCCTCCGTTCGGCAGCGGCTCGGAACCGGCGCCCTCCTCGCTCGGCGCCGGAGCCTCCCGCGCGGCCGATTCCGGTACCGGAGCAGCCGCAACCGTTCCGCGCGACTCCGAACGCACCTCTGTCGGCGACGGCGCCTGAAGCGCCGAGGACGGGGGCGACGGCGCCACGAGGACACGGGGCACGGTCGGACTCGGTGGCGCCGGGAGCGAGTCCTCTCCGCACCCCGCGACCGCCAGCACTGCCAGCGCGACCGCGAGCGTCGCTCGCTGTCGAAGGATCATGGAAATCATGCGGTTCGTTTCTTCCCCCACGGCGGGAAAACGCCGCGACCGGAGTCGCACTGGAGCCGTTTGACGACGGCTGCGCCTACGGCGACACGCGAGATCGGCAGGTCTCGACGAGGATTCCTGCCACTCCAGGTGCATGCACTCCCGCACGATGTCAGAGGCCCTCCTCGTGGACGGCGCACTCGGTCGTGGAACAACGGACGAACTTGCCGTAACCAGGCCCGCCACACACCTGCAGATCGAAGCGCGTAGATCTCAAGAAGGTGCTGAGGGGACCACCCCACCATTGCGCTGTCATTCGGTGGTGTACTCGGTCGCCCAGCGACTCGATCCGCCAAGCGTTGAGGCTACGCGTCCGTTGGTAGTGTAGGAATGCGTCTTTCACCCTCTCCACCCTGTCGTCCGCGGGCTCGATCCACTTGATCACCGACTCCGACGCAGGCGCCACGACCTCGATCTCCGAAGCATAGATGCGGATGTCAAAGCGATCCACCAACACCTTTGGCGACTCGTCCACTCGAACCTCCACTTCGGAGCAGGGGTACGGTTCGTCCCCGATCACGACTTCGATCTCCGCATCGCGCAGCCTGATGGCGTGGTCCGGATGGTCGTCCCACTTCACCGGACGCAGAAACAGCGTCTCCGCCCCCTCCATCGTCCCGTCCCGCAGGGCCCGCAGTCCGAGTTCCACCGTGGCCTCCTCATCACTCCCATCCAGCGGCACGGTGGTCCGCTCCATCAACAGGATGTCCTCCGGCGACGCCGTCCCGTACGATGCCTCCAGGCCGATCGTTGCGCCTTGCCCGAACACCGGCCGCGACGACACGTAACTGACCGGAACCGCCACGGTTTCTCCCTCGACGATCTCCAGGGAAAGACGCACCGGCTCGGCAGCCGTCAGTGGCGCGGGCGCTTCTCGCCCCGCGTCCGCCGGAACCGCGGGAGCTTCCGACCCGCCGTGCCCGCAGCCGGCCAGCGCCACGATCGCCGCGGTCACGAAGATCGAGCCTCGCCACCTCATTCGTTCACCTCCGGCCGCTCGACCGGAATCATGAGCGGACCGGCGCGCTCGCCGGCGCGCACGATCACCGGAGACCGCCAGATCGTATCGTGGATGTGGGTTTCCTGATCCAGGTCCGCCCTCCAAAAGAAAACGTCCCTTTCTTTGTTCATGGCGAAATCGAAGACCCAGAGAGCGTACCTGCCCGGGACCAGACCCCGGATATCGAAGGTGCCGTGCCGACCGGTGAAGACGCCCACGCCGGCCCCGACCTGTCCGGTTCCGGGAGCGACTCGCGCGGCCAGGACATAGACCGCCTGCGCCGGTTCACGGTCGGCGAACACCGCCCCCCAGATGCTCCCCGTCTCCTCGATCCAACCCGCCCGGGGGCGCAGCAGCGACACCGCCACTCGCTCGTCGTGGTTCGGGCTCGCCACGGGGGGCGGTGCGCCGCCACGCTGGAGTAGCCCGCTCCAGCCCCAGATCGGTTTGGGGTGCTCCGACTGCCAAAGGAAATCCGCTGCATCGAGGTCGTAGGGATAACCGGGCGAATGGTCCAGACCCAGGCAGTGTCCGAGCTCATGCGCCGCGATGCGGACGAATGACCCCTTGCTGCTCAAGCGGCCGGGCCGGAACAACGTGACCTCGCAGCCCCTGATCTGATGCAATTCGAGCCACAAGCCAGCATAACCCAGCGGGTAGCCAGGCGGGCCAGGTCCTTCAGGCGCAACGAACACGATGCCGGGATGCCTCGACAATTCCGCATGGGGCGCGACCGTGTCGAGCGTCCAGCGGATGTCGGCGCTCTCGATGTCGCTCCACAGCGACAGGGCGTGGTCCACGACGCGTTCGACATCTTCGATGCTGTGGAACAGGTCTGCGGCGGGGTCATCGAACCCCCAGAACCCGTCTTCGGCCAAGGCGACCGACAGGGTCGCGCCCGGAGGCCACACGCTCGGATCCCAGCCGACGGGCCGGCGATGATCCGGGTGAAACGACATGTCGTCGGAATGGCTGTACCGAAGGTACTGGTGGCCGTCACCAGAAACCGCGCCGAACACCGCGAACAGGGCGGCTACGAACAGCTTCCTGAACCGGGGACTCCCGATCGTCGCGGAGATCCTCACCGGTGCGCCCGGCGATCATCGTATCACGGACGGAGTCGGTGGAAGGGGAGCCGGGGCAAGAAGGGACCGGATCGTCACAGACGATCTCCCGACCAGACGGGGCGGCGCGCCCGCGACGCCAGATGGCAAGGAGTTTCGCCCGCGCGACCGACGGGACCCGGAGGGGTGCGCAGCGGAAGCCGGTCCGGAGGAGGCCGGCGTCCGCCGAACCTCAGCCCCCCGGCTCCGCCACCAGCGAATCGCTCCACCCGGTGGTCAGCGTCCGC
>CAYGAO010000233.1:0-4749 GCA_964347715.1 uncultured Acidobacteriota bacterium | reverse complement strand
AGGGAGAACCCTCCCCGGCGGCGCTTCGCGCCGCGTCGGCGCGCGAGGGACTTTCCCCAGAGCCTGCCGGGGGCGTAGCGTCAGGATATCGGCCGCCTGCCGCGTCGGATTCTGGCGCGTTCCCGTTCCTCATCCGCGTGACCGCCGGGCGAGGTGGACGGCGTCCCGGAGCATCGCCGCCGCGGTCGGGATCGCGTCGCCCTCGGTGCAGGCGAGCCGGTGGATGCCGTAGAGGTCGGTCTCCCATTCGACCGCCATGTCCAGGGGGCCGATGCCGCCGAAGAAGCTCGCTCTCGGGAAGACCACCGGGCGGACGCGCAGACGGACGCCGGACTCGCCGAGAAGCGCTTCGCCGAGGAGCCGGACCGCCTCGTCCGGACCCGGATCCGGGGCGGCCTCGATCCCGGCGCGCTCGACCCCGGCGAAGGAGGCCTCCCGCCCGAGCACCGTCCGCACCAGGATCACGAGCTTCAGGGCGGTGTCGGTTCCGTTCAGGTCGTTCTCCGGGTCGGTCTCGGCGATTCCGCGCGACCGGGCCTCGGCGACCGCGTCCTCGAGCGTCCGGCCGGCGCGGAGCGAATCGAGGACGAAGTTGCTCGTCCCGTTGAAGACGCCCCGCAGCCGGAGGAAGTCCGCCGCGACCTGGTCGCGCCGCCCGGCGTTCACGACCGGGAGCCCGCCACAGACGGTGGCGCTCCAGCCGAGCCCGGCGCCGGTCGCCGCCGCCAGCGCCTCGAGTTCGTCGAAGGCGAGCGCGACCGCCGACTTGTTCGCGAAGACGACCGAGACGCCGCGCCGGAGCGCCGCGCGGGCGGAGCGGAGGCCGACCCCGCCGGTCCCGATGTCCATCGAGGCGGCGTCGAGCAGCATCCCCCGCGGGCCGGCGAGCGCGAGGGCCTCCTCGAGCGAGACCGCTTCCGCCCGGGGAATCTCCGCGAGCCGCCCGCCGGCCTCCTTCGCCTCGAGGATCCCGGCGTCGGTGAGCTTCGCTCCGGGCGCGCCCGGGCCCCGGACGAAGCCGCTCCGGTCGCCGCAGGCCACGACGGGGAATTCCACCCCGTGGCGGCTGCGGATCCGACCGCGCTTGTCGGCGAGGATCCGGAGGAGTGAACGGTGGACGCTCCCCATCCCGAGGAGCACGAGCGGATGCGCGACGAACATTTCCCGACGCAGCCTATGCTACGGGTCAGGATCTGTCGTAGCCGCGCCAGAAAACGGCGGGAGCCGGCGACGTTGAGGAGGACCGCATGTCCAGTGCGCTGCGCCGCTCGGTGGTGCTGCTGCAGAAGCTCCTGAGCGGCAAGCGGGTGACCTATTCGCTCCTGACGGAGGAAGCGGATGTCTCGCGCCGCACGGCCATGCGGTGGATCGCCGAGGCGCGGGACATCTTCCGCGATCAGCTCCGCGAGGAAACCGGCGCCAACGGAGAGAAGGAGTTCTGGCTCGCTTCGAACCACGACTGGATCCAGCGGCTGAAGGGGCAGCTCCCGACGAGCGAGGAGCTGGCGGCGGTGGATGTGGCGCTCCGGCTGCTGCAGAAGAACACCGCCCGCCCGGACCACGACCGGCTCACCGCGCTCCGCGGCAAGCTGCACCGCGCCCTCGAGGAATTCCGGGCCGCGAGCAGGGCGGAAACCGATACCGAGGCGCTCACGAACGCCCTCGGGACCACCTCGCGGCCGGGGCCCCACATCCCGGCGCCGCCGGAAGTGGACCGCGCGCTGCGCGAAGCGCTCCTCAAGAAGCGCAAGGTCTCGTTCTCCTATCGCAATCAGGCGGGGAGGGGGTCGGAACGGAAGGTGGCGCCCGTCGGCCTCCTCTACGGCGGCCAGACGCGCCTCGTCGGCGTCCCCGACGGGAAGGACACCCGGAACCAGTTCCGGCTCGACCGGATGAGCGAGGTCCGCATTCTCGACGAGCCACACGATCTCGCGGAGAACACCCTCCACCGCTACCTGGCGACCCTCTTCGGCTCCTTCGGCGAGAAGCCGGTGCAGGTGCAGTGGCGGTTCCACCCGGACGCCCCGGAACCCGAGAAGTGGAAGTTCCACCCGACCCAGAAGGTCGAGATCGAACCCGACGGCTCGGTCCTCGTGACCTTCCGCGCCGGAGGGATGGACGACATGGCCCGCCACCTCGTGGGCTGGTGGGACTGGGTCGAGGTGGTGAAGCCGAAGCGGCTCCGCGAAAGGGTGCTGAAGATGAAGCTCGCCGGGCTCGCGCCGCTCGTCGCCGAATTCGCCGACCGGCGGACCGCCGCCCGGATCCGGAACCTGGCGACGAAACTCGGAGCGACGCAGCTCTCCTGACGGCCCGCCTCGCTTCCGCGATCCGGTCCGCCCTCTCTCGCGGGGAGGGAGGACCCTCCCCGCACCCCTCCCCCGCGGCGCTTCGCGCCGCGTCACCGCACGAGGGACTTTCTCCGCAGCCTGCTGAACGGGCGGACCCGAGCCGCGCTACGGCTCCTCGCGCCGCAGCTCTTCCCCGTGGCGCATCGGCACGAAGGCGACGCCGCCGTGGTCCGTCACCTCGAGCTCGCCGTCCGCCGTCCGGGTGGCGACCACGAGCCGCTGACTCCAGGGGTCCGGGCCCACCGGCGCCACGAGCCGCCCGTCCGGGGCGAGCTGGGCGAGCAGCGCCTCGGGGATCTCGGGCGGGGCGGCGGTGACCACGATCCGGTCGAACGGCGCCGCCTCCGGCCAGCCCCGGTACCCGTCCCCGACCCGCAGGCGGATCCCGTCGTAGCCCTCGGAACGGAGCACCGCCTCGGCGCGCGCCGCGAGTCCCGGCAGCAGCTCGATGGACCAGACCTCGGCGCCGAGCTCGGCGAGCACCGCCGCCTGGTACCCGGACCCGGTCCCGATCTCGAGCACGCGGTGGCCGGGCTCGATCCCGGCGAGCGAGCTCATGAGCGCGACGACGTACGGCTGCGAGATCGTCTGCTCCTCGCCGATCGGCAGCGGCCGGTCCGCGTAGGCCTCCGCGCGCACCGCCTCCGGGACGAACCGTTCGCGCCGGACCACGCCCATCGCGGCGAGCACCGCCTCGTCGCGGAACCCGCGGCCCTCGATCTGCCCGGATACCATCAGCGCCCGGGGGACCCGAAAGGGGTCCCCGCCCTCGTCTCGCTGCTCGCCGCCCGCCCCGCACGCCGCCCCGAGCAACAGCAGGGCGACACCCGCCGGCAACCGTCCCGATCCCACCCGGCGAAGTCTATGGCCGCGGCGCTGCGCCAAGGCTCGACGCGGAACGACGCCGAGCGAGCGTCCAGGTCCCACTCCGCGAAGTCCATGGCCGCGACGCTGCGCCAAGGCTCGACGCGGAACGACGCCGAGCGAGCGTCCCGATCCCACCCGGCGAAGTCCATGGCCGCGGCGCGACTCCTCCGGGTGGGCTCGCTGCTCGCGCCCCTGCTCGGTTCCTGCGCCCCGTCGCCGGGAACCGCCCCGCCGCCGGAAACCGCCCCGCCGCCGGGAACGGCCTGGATCCCGGCGGGCGGCGGCGTCCGGGGGTTCCACCTCGACCTCCGGGAGACGAACACCGCCGACTTCGCCGACTTCGTCGCGCGCACCGGCCACGAGACCGAGGCCGAGCGCTTCGGCTGGTCGCTCGTCTTCCACCCGCCCGGCGCCGCGCCACCGGAGGCGAGGGTCGTCCCCTCGCTGCCCTGGTGGGTGGCGGTCGAAGGCGCCGACTGGCGGCATCCGCGCGGCCCCGACCACGCGCCCGCCGAACCCGACCACCCGGCGGTCCAGGTGAGCTGGAACGACGCCCGGGCGTTCTGCGTCGAACGGGGAGGCCGGCTGCCGACGGGGGCGGAGTGGGAGCGCGCCGCCCGCGGCGGAGCCAGCGGGAGCCCCTTCCCCTGGGGCGACGCCCCGCCCTTCGCAGCGGCGAAAGACGCGCCCGATATTAAGGATCTCGTCCGAACAGGCGTTCCCGATCCCGCGAAACGCGCCGGTGCGGTGAGCGCGCGCTTCAGGGTCCGGGTCGAGTCCGCGAGCCGCGCCGCGAACGTCTCGGGGGTGGAGCCGGGGACTTCGAGGCCCCCCGGGGCGAGACCCCGGAGCCCTTCCGGCCCTCGCCCGATCCGGATCGAAGCCCGTTTCTTCGGACCGCGCTCCACGAGACGGAGACTGCCGGATTCGAAGCGCCGAACCGCGAGGTTCCCCTACGGCGAGAGCCGGGCCGGTTTCGTTCCCGGCGCCGCCGCGGTCCAGAAAGAGCGTCCCGCCACCGCCAGGTGGACGGCGCGGAAGAAGTCCTCGTCGAACTCCATGACCACTGCTTTCCGATCCGGCGCGCGCCGCCGGCGATCCGCCCGACCGGCGCCTCCGGCGGCGGCTCGACCGACGCCAGCAGGTGCGGCGCGGCGATGCGGAACGCGGACAGGCGCTCACCGGCGATTCGCTTCTTTCCGTCCCGGCTCCGCTCGACCACCGTTTCCCAGGTCTCGCCCTCCGCCCCGGAGATCAGGACCGGACCGATGCGCCTCGCCTTGAGAGGTGGCCCGAATCGCACCCGCGATTCGCTCCACCGTCTTTCGCGGGGAGGAAGAACCCCCTCCCCGCACCCCGCCCCGGCGGCGCTACGCGCCGTGCCCGTGCCCGTGCGACTTTATCCACAGCCTGTCAGCAGCCTGTGGATAAAGCGCCCCGCATGGGAATCCGTCCTCGAAGAAATGGGGAACCCCATCGTCCGGACGGATGCGGGGCGCTTTCCCCACCGGATGGCGGCCCGGATCGCTGG
>CAYGAO010000232.1:0-4755 GCA_964347715.1 uncultured Acidobacteriota bacterium | reverse complement strand
GCCTGTGGACAAGACGCCCCGCATGGGAATCCGTCCTCGAAGAGATGGGGAACCCCGTCGGCCGGGCGGACGCGGGGCGCTTTCCCCACCGGGTGGCGGCCCGAATCGCTCGCGCGATCCGGTCCGCACTCTTTCGCGGGGAGGGAGGACCCTCCCCGGCGGCGCCTCGCGCGCCGCGTCGGCGCGCGAGGGACTTTCTCCACCGCCTGCTGAGCGATCTTCCGCCGGCGGCGGATAGAGTAGGTCCGTCGCGCCGCCCGACCCATGAAGTTCCGTTTCCGCAGGATCGGTCCGATCCGGGAAGCGGAGCTCGAGCCGGGCGACCTCACGATCCTCGCCGGGCGGAACAACACCGGGAAGACCTACCTGGCGTACAGCCTCTACGGGTTCCTGAAGAGCTGGCGAGGATGGCCCGAAGCGGACTCGCTGCTCGACGACGACCCGAAGGCGGAGACCGTCGTGGATCGGCGCGCGCTCCGGAAGATGGCCGCGGAGCTCGCCCGGGTCGGCGAAGCGCGCCGGGCGGTGGATCGGGAGACCCTCGCGGACGAACGGTCGGCCGTCGTCTCGGCCGTCGCCCGGAGCTTCTCCCGAGAGCGACTGGCCTCGGTCTTCAGTTCCCCGCCGGAGGACTTCGCGGAAGCGCGGCTGGAGGTCGTCTTCGACGGGTCGTTCCCCGAAGTCGTCCCGCGGCAGGAGATCTCCTTCGGACGAGAGCACGGCTGGTCCGTCGAGTACGACGGAGCCGAGGTCGTGGTCAGGACGGGCGGATCGGAGAAGGCGCGAACGGACCTTTCGCGCGTGCTGTCGCTGCTCCACTTCCGTCTGCTCCTTTCGGAGCTTCCCGCTCCGTTCATCCTCTCCGCCGAGCGTTTCGGCATCTCGCTCTTCTACCGGGAGCTCGACTTCACGAGGAACCAGCTGGTCGATGTGCTGCAGCAGCTGCGGGACGGAAAGGAGAGCGACAGGTTGTCTCCGTATCTCTTCATCGACAAGACGACCAGCCGGTATGCGTTTCCCATCAAGGAGAACATCGACTTCACCCGCGGCATCGCCGCCCTGAAGAAAGAACGCAGCGAGATCCACGACGAGAAACTGTTCGACGAGATCAGGCGGATGATGGATGGATACTTCACGGCCACGGAGGATGACATCCGGTTCGTTTCCAGGCGGCGCAAGGACGCGTACTTCAACATCGCGCTGCATCGCGCTTCCTCCTCGGCGCGGGCGCTCTCGGACTTCTGGTTCTTCCTGCGCCATGTGGCGCGGCGAGGCCAACTGCTCATCGTGGACGAACCGGAGAGCCATCTCGATACCCGGAATCAGATCGAGGTGGCGCGCCTGTTGTCGAAGCTGGTGCGGGTCGGCGTGCGGGTCCTCATCACCACGCACAGCGACTACATCGTGAAGGAGATCAACAATCTGCTGATGCTGCACCACCTGCCTCCGGAGGAGCGCGTGCAGCGACACCTCGGCATCGGCTCGGATATCTCCCTGGAACCGGAACGCGTCCGGGCGTACGTCGCGGAGAACGGCGGAGCGACTCCGTGCCCGATGGATCGTTACGGAATCTCCATGCCGAACTTCGAGAAGCCGATCGACGAGATCAACCGGAGGTCCTGGGAGTTGGCGGAGCGGGTCCGTCCCGATGCGTCCACGGAGGCGACATGAGCTGGCGTGCGGCGCTGGGAGAAGTCCTGGAACAGACAGCCCTGGTTCACCCGGAGCCGGACACGGAGGTCGTCGTCCGGAAGAAGGGCCCGAACGTAGACATGGCGAGGACGATCCTGGATGTTCCCCGAACGGCAGTGACCGTTTCCGTGGGTCGCGTGGACCACCCTCCGGGCGTGAAGGATGGGGAATGGAGACAGCAGTGCGACCATCTGATCTTCGCGGAATGGGACGGGAGGAACATCGTTCTGCTGATCGAGTTGAAACGGCAGCTGCGGGGTGACCGCAAACCGTTCGATCAGATCCATCGCACGAGGCCGATCGTCGAGTATCTGGCGGAAATCGGCAGGATGGCGGGCGCCCCGGCCGGTCGCCTCCAGTACCGGTCTGCGGTCCTGGCGGATCGGGTGGGGGCGCATGTCGAGAAGGCGCCGGTGCAGGTCGCTGTGGGGAAACCGGTGTGGATCCGAGAGCACGAGGGGATGCGCACGGCGGTTTTCCCGGCAACCGCGACTTCGCTTCGCCGACCTGGTGGCGCCAGCCTCGTGACGATCGGCCCGCCCGTCGCGGAGCGCCCGGCAGGTCGGGGCTTCCGGGTTCTTGTCGGGAACTCCCGGCGACAGCCTTCCGGAGAGGCTGGATCTGCGGCTCGACGCCCGACTCCCGGGTTCCGGTTCGGGGTCGTTCGGGTCCGGATCCGGGACGCCGGTCGCGTCTTGACCGGAAGACGACCGGTGGCTAGTCTCCTCTCGAGATGAAACTGAAATCCGGTTCCAACTTTGCGGGGTGGCGCCCGTGCTGGTTGCTCGGCGGGCTGCTCCTCGCCGCGCCCGCGGCGGCACAGCCGGAAGAGGTCTGCGATCCGGCCGGCGAGCACCCCTGCGAGGAGGAGCTCCGCGCGCTCCCGACCGTCTCCGAAACGGTCGTCGTGACCGCCTCGCCGACCGAGTCCCCGCTCTTCACCGCGCCGGCGGCGATCGCGGTCCGCACCGAGGACGAGCTCGCGGTCGAGGCGGCCCGGAGCTTCACCGACCTGCTCGAAGGAATCCCGGGGCTGCAGATCCAGGGGAACGCCCGCCGGATCACCGAGTCCCCGAACATCCGCGGCTTCGCCGACCAGCAGGTGGTGGTTCGCCAGGACGGCGGGCGGCAGAACTTCAACGCCGCGCACGGCGGCAGGTTCTTCGCCGACCCGGACCTGCTGCAGCGGGTGGAGGTGCTGCGCGGCCCGAACTCGGCGGTCTTCGGGAGTGGCGCGCTCGGCGGGGTGGTGTCGCTCAGCACCAGAAGCGCCCGCGACCTGCTCGCGCCGGCGGAGAACTTCGGCGGGCGCTACCGGTTGGGTTATCAGTCGAACGGCGGGGAACTGCACCAGTCCTTCTCCGCGTTCGCGGCGGGAGAACCGTTCGATGCGCTCGCGAGCGTGACTCTCGGAGGGACCGGTTCCCCGATCCGGGACGGCAACGGCCAAGCGATCCCGAACACCGAGGACGAACTCCGGAACGGGCTGGTGAAGCTCGGTTGGAACTCGGGGCGGAGCACCCGCTGGGAGGTCTCCTGGCACGGTTTCGACAACCGGGCCGCCGAACCGACGAACGCGAACGACCTGACCGGCACGCTCGTGGACCGGGACACCCGCTGGGACGGGCTCCGGGCCCGTTTCACGACGCGCTCGGTCGGATCGGACTGGCTCGACCTCGATCTCCTCGGCTACCGGAACGAGGTCGCCGCGACGGAGGAGATGCGCGTCCGCCCCCGCCACGACGAGACCGCCTTCGAGACGCTCGGGTTCGAGGCGCGGAACACTTCGCGCTTCCGTCTCGGGGACCGGGTGCGCCTCACGGTGAGCGCCGGCGCCGAGGCCTACCGGGACCGGCAGTCGGGGACGCGCGACGGAGCCGCCCGGCCGCAGTTTCCCGATGCCGACGCGGCCTACGCCGGCCTCTTCGCCCACGCGGAAGCGGAGTTTCGGGAACGGCTCCAGCTGTCGGTGGGTCTCCGGCGCGACGCCTGGCGGATCCGCGCTGACGGTTTCCCCGGGCGCGACGAAGGCCAGACCTCGCCGCGCGCCACGGTCGGGTACCGCTTCGGCGACGCCGCGTTCTTGTGGGCGGGCGCCTCGCGGGGTTTCCGGGTTCCGAGCCTGACCGAGCTCTACGCCGACGGGCTCCACTTCCAGTTTCCGGTCGGCTCGGGCATTCAGGTGCTGAACTGGTTCGAGCCGGACCCGACGCTCGGAGCCGAACGCGGGGTGTCCTTCGAAGCGGGGCTGCGGGGAGGCCGGGGCGCGCTGTCGTTCGAGGCCACCTGTTTCGATCAGAGCGTCTTCGACTATGTGGACCAGGAGGTGATCGTCGTGGATCCCGCTCTCGGGCTCGAGGTGGATCCGGTGAGCGGCGAGACGATCCTCCGCGGGATCACCCGCAATGTCTCGCTCGATGCCCGGCTCCGGGGCTGCGAAGGCGGGGCGCTTCTCGAACGGCCGCGCTTCCGGGTGCGGGTGAACGGCTCGCTGCTCGACACCGAGGAGACGGCGACCGGCGCCCCCCTCGGCCGCGCCCCGGCGAACGCGCTCTTCCTGATGGCGAGCACCCGCCTTCCCGCGCTCGACCTCGAACTCGGCGGTCGCGCCAGCCTCGCCGCCTCCCGCCTCCGCCCGGGTCTGGCCGAGTCCCGGACCGCGAACCCGCTGCCGGGCGACGAGTCGCCCGCCTACCGGGTGATGGATGTCTTCTTGCGGTTCAGCCCCGAAGACGGACCCCTCGCCGGAGCCGACTGGACCCTCGCGGTGAACAACCTGACCGATACCTGGTATGCGGTCTTCCCGGCGGTCGTGCCGCAGCCGGGACGGAGCATCCGGATCTCGGCCGCCTACCGCTTCGGTTTCCCCCGCTGAACCTCGGCCGGCATCCTGAGAGCCGGCTCGGCTGAGCGGAAGCCGGTCCGGGCGAGACCGGCGTCCGCCGAGCCTCAGCCCCTCGGCTCCGCCACCACCGAATCGCTCCACCCGGTGGGCAGCGTCCGTCCCGGCCCATTCCGCACGAACGCCCGCACCTGGTACTCGTACTCTTGGCCCGCCACCAC
>CAYGAO010000231.1:0-4786 GCA_964347715.1 uncultured Acidobacteriota bacterium | reverse complement strand
CACGAGGGACTTGCTCCACCGCCTGTCAGCGGGTCAGCAGCGACACCCCGTCCATCACCTCGGGAGCGGGCGCCCCGATCAGTTCGAGGACGGTCGGGGCGATGTCCAGGAGCGACGCCCCGGAACGGAGCCGCAGGTTCGAGATCAGCACCCCGGCGGTGTCCTCCATCGAGCAATGGTCGCCGCTCCAGTTGTCGAGATTCGGCGTGATCGGTTCCGGGGGCATCCCTCCGAGAGTGCTCTGCCAGCCGATCCGGTAGCCGGGCTCGAGCCCGAGGATCAGGTCGGGGGCCTCGGAAACGAACGGCCCCTCGTAGATGTCCTCGCGGGTGTGGACGGCGCGCACCACCCGCTCGCCGGTCTCGGGATCCCGGAAGGCGAGCAGGTCGGCGCGGAGCCCGGCGACCACCTGCTCGCGTTCTCCCGGGGAGACGACCCCCAGCGGCTCGCGCCCGGCCTGGTTCAGGTAGATCCCCGAGAGCCCGAGCGCGAACGCCCGCGTGCGGCTCCAGTCGACTCCCGGGAAGAAGAGCGCCCCGGGGTCGAAGAGGTCCTCGAGCCGACGGTCGCCGGCCCCGGACAGCGCCGCCAGATAGCCGTGGCCCCGGAGCCAGGGGTTCCGGTTGAACTGCTTCCGGAACGCGGGGACGCCGGGGGCCGAGACCACGAGGAACCGGGTCCCCGGCGGCGCCGCCGCGACCGCGGCGCCCACGATGCGGTCCAGGTCCCGGTAGGTGTCCGCGATGACGCCCCCGTAGCGCTCGGCGAGCTCCGCGTCGTGGTTCGGGTGCTCCGGATCGGAGAAGCGGTAGAACATGTGCTGGATGCGGTCGGGGAAGAGGAAGACCGAGACCAGCAGGCGCCAGGAGTCGTCGGCGAGCGCCTCGAACAGCAGCCGCTCGTTCGACTCGCGGGCGAAGCGCGCGTCCTCGAGGAGGGCGTCGAAGTCCACCGCCTCGTCCCGGAGCGGATTCGTGATGATCTTCCAGCCGATGGTCTCCCAGGGGCCGGTCCTCTCGGCGAGCTCTCCGGCGAACCCCCGCGGCCACGACAGATCCACGATCGGCGGGAGCCGCGCCGGGTCGAAGTTCACCGGCTCCACGTACACCTCGACGTTCGGCTCCAGCGCCAGCACCCGGAAACGGACGAGGCCGGAGACCCCGATGAGCGGGTTCAGCCGGAAGTGCAGCCGGACGAAATCGGACCACTCGCCCGCGCCGAGCTCGAGAGAACTCCCCGGGACCTCGATCCCGAGCCGGTCCCCGGCCCTCCGGAAGACCACCGGGATCTCGACCTCGGGCTGCTCGGCGGGGTCCACCGATGCGGTGAAGTCCCGCGGCCCCCGGATCACGCTCTGCGCTTCGCCGTCGTCGAAGCGGAGCGGATAGCGTGTCCCCCCGGTCTCGGTGGACTCCTCCTCGATGAGGTCGGTCGTATAGACGGACCAGAGGCCGAACGACTTCCGCGCGTCGGGAACCCCGAATCCGGCGAGGATCCGCGCCCCCGGCGATTCCTCCACGGGAAATTCCATGGGCGCCTGGAGCGCGACCGTCTCGATCCCGGCGGCGCCGGCGAGCTTCCAGAAGGCGTCCCCCTGGCGCGCCCGGACCGCTTGCGGCACCGCCTCCGGGATCCAGCTCGCGAGCACGCCTGCGGCGACGCCGACGAGGGCGCACGCGAAGGCGCCGACCATTCGACGCCTCCCGGCGGGCCGACGACTCCCGGCGAGCCGAAAGGCGCCGAGACCCGCCCCCGCCGCGAGCAGGAGGACGACCACGAAGCGCGCCGGCGCCCCCGGAAGCGCCCGCGAGTCCTCGCGGACGAGCGCGATCCGGGGCGCGTAGCTCTCCTCGCGCTTCTCCAGGAAGTCGAAGATGCGCGTTCGCCCCGGGTTCAGCCCGGTCGCGAAGGTCGCCCACGCGACCGGCGATTCGGACGGCTTCGTGGTATCGAGCGGAGCGAGCGTTCCGCCTGCGGCGAGCCGGACGAGGTGCGGCAGCTCCCCTTCCCCGATCATCGCCTCGATCCGGTCCGGATCCGCCCCGTCGAACCCGAGCACCACCACCCGCTCCTGCGCGAAAACGACCGGGGCCGCGAGCGAGCAGGCGAAGAGGGCGAGCGCCGGACGGAATCCCCCGATCCGAACGACGGGCGGCGGGACGCTCCGATTCCCTCGCGTGGACACCATGACGGGAAGAACCATGACGCGGCGGCGACCGCTCCCGGGGCCGCAGCCGCGCCCGGCGCACCGAGCGCCGTTTCTCGGGGGAGGAGGATACCCGGCGCCGGGAACCCCCGAAGCCGGCGAGGATATCGGCGCCCGCACCCGCCGAAACGCGAGAGCACCAGCGCGATCCGGGCTGGACTTCACCGCCCGACAGCCCCAGAATCCCGCCGCGCCGTGGGTCCCCCCGTCGCAGGTCCGGTCTCCCCGTCGGAGTTCGGGCAGCGGGTGCGCCGCACCCGCAAGGCCGGGCGCCGCCGGACCCGGTTCCCGGAGGAACTCGGCGTCAGCCTCGGCGCCGTCCACCGCCGGGAGACGGGAGAGGCGAAGCAGCCGTCGCGCTGCCGGCTCCGCAAACCCGAGGGGCGCCGGGGGATCCCGTCCAACTCGCGGTCCTTCTCCGGGACCCCATCGCACCGCCGGATCCGCAAACCCGAGGGGCGGGTCGCCGAGCCCGAGCCGTCGTGGCCGGTCGCCGACCCTCCGGCGCTCGATTTCGGAGGGGACCCGGCCGGGGTCTCGGCGCTCGTCGAGGCGCTCTGCCTGGAGCACGGCCACGAGTTCAACCCGGCCTTCGGAATCGAGACCTCGCGGACCGACCCCCTGCCGCACCAGCGGATCGCGGTGTACGAGCACCTGCTGCAGCAGGACCCGCTCCGGTTCCTGCTCGCCGACGACGCCGGCGCCGGCAAGACGATCGTGACCGGGCTCCTCGTACGCGAGCTCCTGACGCGCCGCCGGATCGAGCGGATCCTGATCGTTCCTCCCGCCGGACTCGTCGGGAACTGACAACGCGAACTCCGCGCGCTGTTCCGGCTCGACTTCCGGATCTCCCGACCGGACCGCGGGAACCCGTTCGCGGGAGCGGACGGGAACCGCGTCATCGTCTCGATCGACACCCTGCGGGGCGAGCGGGCGTTCGGCGCGCTCCGGGACCCGGCGGTTCCCCCCTGCGACCTCGTGGTCTTCGACGAGGCGCACGAGCTGAGCGTCCACGAAGTCCGGGGCCGGGTGCGCCGGACGAAGCGCTACCAGCTCGCCGAGGCGCTCGCCGGGGGCGCCGCGCCGAAGGGTCCCTTCACCGGGTCATCCGGCGAGAGCTGGACTCCGACAAGGTGTTCGATGTCGTCGGCAGACTCTTCGCGAACCGCTCGCTGCGCGACTACCTGAAGGAAGCGCTGACCGACGAGGGCGAGGCCGTCACCCGGGTCGGCGAGGCGATCCGGGGCAAGCGCGTCCGCGAGCTCGATGCGACCGAGCGCGCCGTCCACGGCGAACCCGGCGAGGTGGCGGGACGCCTCCCCGACCTGAACGCCGCGATGGCGCGGGAGGAGTACCGGCGGCTGCTCCCGGCCCGGGTGATCGGGTTCGTCGAACGGAGCGCGCGGCTCCTCGGGATCGGGATCGAGGGGGACCCCGGCGGCTGCTTCTCGCTTCGCCCCGACCGCCCCGGAGCGCTGGATCCGCTCCTCCCGGCGCTCGACGCGCTGGATCCCGCCGACCGGAACCGCCTTTCGGCGCGGCCCGTCCCCGACGGCGAGCGCGGCGTCTGGCTCCACCCCGGGGAACCGGTCTTCGACGCGCGGTCGCGGGCGGTCCGCGACCGCTTCCGGGCCGACGGCGCGCGCGGCGCGATCTTCTTCGACGCCCGGGCGAAGGACGAATTCCTCTTCCACCTCGGCCTCGTCTCGGTGGAGGAGCCGGCACCCGATTCCCCCGCCCTCTTCCCGCAGCGCGGAGCCGGCGAACCGAAGGTCCTCGAGCGGAGACTCGTCGGCCTGCGGCAGCCCGAGGACGGAACGCTCGTCGAGGAGCCGGTGGAACGGTTCGCGCTGTTCCACGGCGCCCCGGACACCTCGCCGGGAGCGATCCGGCTCGCCGGACGCTCGCTCGCGCTCCGGGGCGAGGCGGCTCGCCACGCCAGCGAGATCGCGAGCCGTCTCGCCGCGAAACACCGCGAAGCGCGCGCCGCCGGGATCCCGCAGCGCCGCCGCGAACTGGCCGCCGGGTTCGCCTACCGTCAGTCGAGCCTGGCCCGCCGTCGGGCGGAACTCCGCCAGCGGGAGGCGACCGCCGAGGAGCGCCAGGCGGTCCGCCGGGAGCAGGACGCGCTCGCCACCGAGCGGGAGGGCGCCGTCCGCGAACTCGCCCGCGCCCCGCTCCGCATCGAGCCGGGGCCGGCCGCGCTGCTCGTCCACGCGCTGGTGATCCCGCCGCCCGAGGGGACGGAGATCCAGCCTCACGAGGAACCGGTCGAGCAGATCGCGGTTCGCCTCGCCGCCGAACGGGAGCGGACGCGAGGGGCCGAGGTCGAGGAGGTCTCGAAGCCGGAGCGGGCCCGGGCGGCGGGGCTGTCCGACTGGCCGGGTTTCGACCTGCTCTCGCGGTGCCCCGACGGCGAGCTCCGCCACATCGAGGTCGAGGGCCGCGCCGGGGACGGCGGCGTCCGGTTCGAGGAGAACGAATGGACCCAGGCGTGGCGCCTCCGCGACCGCTACTGGCTCCATCAGCCTGTGGACAAGGCGCCCCGCATGGGAATCCGTCCTCGAAGAGATGGGGAAC
>CAYGAO010000230.1:0-4823 GCA_964347715.1 uncultured Acidobacteriota bacterium | reverse complement strand
CGATTGCTCGCTGCTCTGTCGCGCGGCGTTGTTGACCAGAATGTCCAGCCCGCCGAGTTCTTCCACCGCCTTCTGAACCATAGAGCGACAGAAGGCCTCATCGCGGATGTCACCGGGCAGCGCCACTGCCTTGCGTCCGGCGTCGCGGATCAGCGCCCGGACCTCCCGGAGCTCCTGCTCGTCGAGATCCGAGAAGTCGCGCTGTTCGAGGACCTCGCGGTCGCTCCAGGTGCGGCGCGCGAAGGGACGGGGCGGGCGCTCGTCCTCGCCGCCGGAGTCTCCTGCCGCGAGCGCCCGGAGCGTCGGGCGGGCTGCGCGCCGCCGGAGCGCCATTCCCGGGAGCCGGGCCCGCGCCCACCGCTCCGGGGGCGTCTCCCAGAAGAGGGAGAACGCCGCGTCGAAGAGCTCGAGGTCCTCGCGCCGGTGGATCAGGAGCGCCCGCGCGGCGGCGTGGAACTCGGCGCGCCGGAAAACCTCGACCTCGGCGAGCGCCTCGGCGAGGTCGAGCATCCGGGCGGTCGAGACCGGGAGGCCGATCCCGCGGAGGAGCCGCCCGAAGAGGGCGAGGTTCTGGAGGAGCGGCGGGAGCGGCCCGCTCACGCGCAAGGACGCGGCTTCACCCGACCGGCGCCGCCATCCGGGCCAGGATCGCGCCGGCGCGCTCGCCCCGGACGAGATCGAGGTCGTCCCGGTACTTCAGCAGCGCGCCGAGGGTCCGGTCCACCGCGGCTTCGTCGAGCGCGGTCTGGCCGAGCGCCGCGAGCGCCATCGTCCAGTCGAGCGTCTCCGAGACGCCCGGGCGCTTGAAGAGGTCCAGCTCGCGGAGTTCCTGGGCGAACCGGGTCGCCTCGGCGGCGAGCCGCGCGGCGGCCTCCGGCGCCCGCTCGCGGACGATCGCCAGCTCGCGCTCGTAGCTCGGAAAGGGGAGCCAGTGGTAGAGGCAGCGGCGCTTCAGGGCGTCGTGGACCTCGCGGGTGCGGTTCGAGGTCAGGATCACCACCGGCGGCGCCTCGGCGCGGATCGTCCCGATCTCGGGGATCGTGATCTGGAAGTCGGAGAGCACCTCGAGGAGATACGCCTCGAACTCCTCGTCGCTCCGGTCCACCTCGTCGATGAGGAGCACCGGGCGCGCTTCCGGCGCGGAGGTCCCGATCGCCCGCAGCAGCGGCCGGCGGAGCAGGAACTCCCGGCCGAAGAGGTCGCCCTCCGCCATCGCCTCGCTCCGGCTCTCGGAGAGCCGGATCGCGAGCATCTGCCGGGTGTAGTTCCACTCGTACGCGGCCTGGGCGATGTCGAGCCCCTCGTGGCACTGGAGGCGGATCAGCGGGGTCCCGAGGAGGGCCGCGGTGACCTTCGCGAGCTCGGTCTTCCCCACCCCGGCCTCGCCCTCGAGGAAGAGCGGGCGCTCGAGCCGGAGCGCGAGGAAGAGCGCGGTGGCGAGGCCGTCGTCGGCGAGGTAGCGCTCGCCGGCGAGCGCCGCGACCGTCTCGGGGACGGAGGCGGGCGCCTTCAAGCGGCGCGTTGCGCCGCGAGGGTCAGCGCCCGCTTCGCGTACACCCCGGCGAGGTGGACGCGGAACTCTCCCGAGGCGTAGAGATCGCCGAGCGGATCCGCGAAGGCGTCGGCGACCCGCGCCGCCGCCGCCTCGATCCGCTCCGCGCTCGGCTCGCCCCCCGCGAGGCTCGCGGCGGCGGCCTCGGCGAGCACCGCCTTCCCGACGACCCCGTTCACCCCGATCGCGCAGCGTTCCACGACCCCGCCGGCGAGTTCGACCCGCGCCGCGATCCCGACCACCGCGTAGCTCGACGCGGGATGGCGGTGCTTCAGGTAGGCGCTCCCGGCCGCTGCCGGAATCCGCACCGAGGTGATCATCTCGCCCGCGGCGAGCGCGGTCTGGAGGATGTCGAGGAAGAAGTCCGCGGCCGGGATCTCTCGCTCGCCCCCGGCGGAGACCGCGGTGATCCGGGCCCCGAGGGCGAGCATCGCCCCCGGATAGTCGGCGCCCGGGTCGGCGTGGGCGAGGCTGCCGCCGATCGTCCCCCGGTTCCGCACCTGGATGTCGCCGATCGCGGCGGCGGCTTCGGCGAGCGCCGGGCAGCGCTCCCGCACGAGCGCCGAGTCGGCGACGGCGGCGTGCGTCGCCAGCGCGCCGATGACGAGCGTGTCGCCGTCGGACTCGATGCCGTCGAGTCCCGGGATCCGCCCGATGTCCACGAGCGAGTCCGGCTGCGCGGCGCGCAGCTTCATCGCCGGGATCAGGCTGTGCCCGCCGCTCAGCAGCGCGGCGCCCTCGTGCTGCGCGAGGAGTTCCACCGCCTCGGCGACCGAGGCGGCGCGGTGGTAGTCGAATCGGGACGGATACATGAGATTTCCCTTTCGCGTGTCAGGCGACGCTGCGGGCGCTCCGGACGGCGCGCCAGATCCGCTCGGGGGTGAGCGGCATCTCCAACTGGCGGACGCCGAGCGGCGCGAGCGCGTCGGCGACCGCGTTGGCGACCGCCGCCGTCGCCGCGATGGTGCCCATCTCCCCGGCGCCCTTGACCCCGAGCGGGTTGTGCGGCGAAGGCGTCTCGATGCGCCCGACCTCGATCCCGGGGAGGAGGTCGGCGCGGGGCACCGCGTACTCGAGCAGCGTGCCGCTCCGGAGCTGGCCGTCCTCGTCGTAGGCGCCGTGTTCCGTCAGCGCCTGGCCGACGCCCTGGACGACCCCGCCCTGGATCTGCCCCTCCACGATCATCGGGTTGATCACCTTGCCGACATCGTCCACCGCGACATAGCGGAGCACCCGGACGGCCCAGGTGTCCGGGCAGACCTCGACCTCGCAGATGTGCGAGCTCGCCGGGAAGGTGAAGTTCGAGGGGTCGTAGAAGCTCACGAAGTCGAGCCCCGGCTCCATCCCCTCGGGGAGGTCGTGCGCGGTGTAGGCGGCGAAGGCGATCTCGCCGAAGTCCTTGCCCCGCTCGGGGGCGCCCTTCACCGAGACGCGCCCGGACTCCCGGTCGTACACGACATCCTCCTCGGCGGCTTCGAGGAGGTGCGCCCCGATCCGGAGAACCTTCTCCCGCACCTTTTCGGCGCTGCGGACGAGCGCCGAGCCGCCGACGCACGCGCTCCGGCTGCCGTAGGTGCCCATCCCGAAGTTGACCCGGCCGGTGTCGCCGTGGACGACCTCGACACTCTCGATCGGCACGCCGAGCTCGTCGGCGGCGACCTGGGCGAGCGTCGTCTCGTGCCCCTGCCCGTGCGCGTGCGAGCCGGTGAAGACGCTCACCTGCCCCGTCGGGTGGACGCGGACCTCGCCGCTCTCCCAGAAGCCCACGGCGGAGCCGAGCGATCCCGCGACCGCCGAGGGGGCCGGGCCGCTCGCCTCGATGCAGCAGACGACCCCGACCCCGCGGAGCTTCCCCGCGGCGCGCGCTCGCGCCTGCGCCTCGCGCATCGCGGGGTAGTCGGCGCGCTCGGCGGCGGCCGCCATGAGCCGCTCGTAGTCCCCGCTGTCGTAGCAGAACGCCACCGGGGTCTGGTAGGGGAAGTCTTCCTTCGGGATCGCGTTCTGGCGCCGCAGGTCGAGCGGATCCCGGCCGAGCTTCGCGGCGGCGAGGTCCACGAGACGCTCGACGAGGTAGGCCGCTTCCGGACGCCCCGCGCCCCGGTAGGCGTCCACCGGAACGGTGTGGGTGAGTGTCCCGTGGACCCTGCCGAAGACGCCGGGGATCTTGTAGTTCCCCGAGAGCAGCGTGATGTAGAGCGCCGTCGGGATCAGCGGGGCGAAGGTCGAGAGGTAGGCGCCCTGGTTCGCCCAGGTCTCGACCTCGAGCCCGGTGATCGTCCCGTCCTTCCGGAGCGCGAGCCGCGCCACGCTCACATGGTCGCGCCCGTGCGAGTCCGTCATCTGGCTCTCGGTGCGCGTCGCCACCCACTTCGCCGGACGCCCGAGCTTCCGGGCGACCCAGGGGGTGATGACCTCTTCCGGGTAGTGGAAGATCTTGCTCCCGAAGCCGCCGCCCACATCGGGCGAGATCACTCGCAGCCGGCTCTCGGGGATGCCGAGGGTGAACGCCGACAGGAGCAGCCGGATCGGGTGCGGGTTCTGGCTCGTCGTCCAGAGCGTCATCTCTTCCGTGGCTGCATCCCACTGCGCGACGGCCGCCCGCGGCTCCATCGCGGTGGGGATCAGCCGCTGGTTCACCAGCTCGAGCTCGACCGTCGCTTCCGCTTCGGCGAAGGCGCGGTCGCAGGCCTCGCGGTCTCCGAGCTCCCAGTGCCAGGAGGTGTTGTCCGCGATCTCGTCGTGGACGAGCGGGGCCTCCGCGTCGGTCGCGCCCCGGGCGTCCACGACGACCGGCAGCGGCTCGTAGTCGACCTCGACCGCTTCCGCGGCGTCCCAGGCGACATAGGGATCCTCGGCGACGACGACGGCCACCGAGTCGCCCACATGGCGGACCCGGTCGATCGCCACGACGGGGCGCTCGGGGACTCTCGTTCCGGGCACGAGCCAGCCGCACGGGAGCGCGCCGCAGCCGCCGTCGCGGAAATCCTGCCCGGTGAAGACGGCGAGGACGCCGTCCATCGCGAGCGCCGCCGAGGGGTCGAACCCGGTGATCCGGGCGTGGGCGTGGGGGCTGCGCTTCACCGCGAGGTGGACCATCCCGGCGAGCTCGAGGTTCGCCACATAGCGCCCCTTTCCCTGGATGAAGCGGGGGTCCTCCCGCCGCTTCACCGAAGTGCCGACATACGCCATCGTGTCCCCCTCCCGCTCAGCAGGCTATGGAGAAAGTCCCTCGCGCGCCGACGCGGCGCGAAGCGCCGCCGGGGAGGGGTGC
>CAYGAO010000229.1:0-4960 GCA_964347715.1 uncultured Acidobacteriota bacterium | reverse complement strand
ATGGGGTTCCCCATCTCTTCGAGGACGGATTCCCATGCGGGGCGTTTTATCCACCGGCTGTCATGACGCCGTCTTCTCGTCGGCGGCGGGCCGCGAGAGCTCCCGTCGCGCCCGGGCCAGGCTCTGCCGGCCCCGGTGGATCCGGGACTTCACCGTTCCGAGGGGAATCCCGAGTCGCTCGGCGATTTCCGGGTAGTCGAAGTCCATCAGGTCCCGCAGCACCACGGGCTCCGCGAGTTGGGGTGGCAGCCGGTCGAGCAGCCGTCGCACCCGCGTCGCTTCCTCGCGGCGCTCGGCGATCGAGTCCGGCTGCCAGCTCGCGGGCACCGGCGCCTCCGGCGTCTCCTCCCCGGAGACGAGCCGCGGCGCCCGCTGGCGCTTCCGGTAGAAGTCGATCCCGGCGTTCGTCGCCACCTGCCTCACCCAGGCCCCGAGCGAGCCCGAGGGTTCATAGGCCGGGAGCACCGTCAGGAGGCGCATGAAGATGTCCTGGGTGAGGTCGTCGGCGTCGTCGGCAGACGCGGCGAAGCGATAGGCGATGTGCCAGATCGGTTGGCGGAACCGCAGCACGAAGACGCTCCACGAGTCCTCGAACCCCCGGAGGCAGCGGGCGACGAGTTCGGCATCGGAGATGGTTGCCGGTGCTTCCACGGGGGCGCTTCGATTTTCCTTCCGGCTGGAACGAGGTAACGACGATCATCCCCCGCCGGTTCTCTCCCCTCCGCCGCGCCCGCGCTCCGCAGCCGCCGGGCGAGATGGCGCGGGCCGCCCGAACGCCGCGGGAGGCTGGCCACCGCCGGTCAGGATTCGCGCGGGATCGGGGAATCCGGTCGGGAAGGCTTCGGGTCGCCTCGCTCGGGAGAGCGCTTCCGGGCGAGCGAATCCACCGCGTTCACGAAGTCCTGGGTGTCCTGGAAGTCGCGGTAAACCGACGCGAACCGCACATAGGACACATGGTCCTCGCGCTTGAGCGCCGCCATGAGCAGCTCGCCGATCTGCGCCGCGGGGAGTTCGAGATCCGGGCTCTTCGTGATCCGCGCCTCGACCTGGTCGGCGACCCCGGCGATCGCCGCCTCGGCGACCCGCGGCCCGCACGCTTTCCGGAGCCCGCTCAGCACCTTCTCCCGGTCGAAGATCTCGCGGCTGCCGTCCTTCTTGACGACCATGCGGGGGATGTCCTCGACGGTTTCGTAGCTGGTGAACCGCTTCTGGCAACGGACGCACTCGCGCCGGCGACGGATGACCTGCCCGTCCCGTCCCTCCCGCGAATCCACCACCCGGTCCTCGGAGTGCGAGCAGTAGGGGCACTTCAAGGCGGCGTCTCCGCGGCGTCGTCAGCGTACACGCCCTCGATCGTCCGCGCCGGCTCGCGGAGCCCGAGGTCCGTCTCCATCCCCTTCCAGGCGGCGGCGCGAGGCAGCAGGCCGACGATCTCGCCGCTCACGACGCTCGTCCCCGCCGCCGCCGCCTCGAAGCGGACGCGCTCGGCCGCCGCCCGGAGCGAGGTCTGCCGGAAGTCCAGCAGGTTCATCGAGACCTGGGCGACCACCCGCCCGCTCGTCGGATCCCGCCAGCGCACCGGGATCGCGCGGAGCGCCGGCAGCCTGCCGGCCCCACGGCCGCTCGTCCGGATGCGCTCGGCGATGCGTCGGGCGGCGGCGGGATCGTCCGTGGCCAGGTTCAGGTTGAAGGCGATCAGCGCCTCGCGGGCGCCCACGGCGACGGCCCCGGCCGCGGGGTGGAGCCGCCGGGGCCCGCAGTCGGGAACGATCTCGCCCCGGGCCAGCCGCGCCGCGAGTCCCCGGCGCCCGCCGCGCCGGATCTCCGGCAGCGGCCGCCGCCCCGGTCCGGCGCGCCCGTAGAAGAAGACCGGGACCCCTCCCGACTCCGCGATCGCCTCTCCCGCCGAGCGGGCCAGTCTCGCCGCCTCCGCCATCGAAGCGCCCTCGAGCGGGACGAAGGGGAGCACATCGAGCGCACCGATCCGGGGGTGTTCGCCGCGGTGGCGCCGGAGGTCGATCCGCCGCCGCGCCGTCTCGAAGAGACGCAGCGCCGCCTCCCGGAGCGCCCCGGCCTCCCCGGCGAGCGTCAGCACCGTCCGGTGGTGGGAGGCGTCCGCATGGGCGTCGAGGAGCAGCTCGCCCGCGGACTCGGCGAGCGCCCGGATCGTCCCGGAGTCGCGACCCTCGCTGAAGTTCGGCACCGCCTCGAACAGCGCCCCGCGACGGCGATCCGAGGAACCCCGATCCCCGACCCTCGTCCCGAACCCTGCCGCCCTCCACGAAGGCTGCGAAGGGTGCATCCGGACCGTGCCGGAGTATATTCCGTCGAAATCGTCGTGATCCCGACCTTCCCCGTGGCGTGAGTCCCGAAGACCCCACCTCCCCGAGCTCCTCCGGCGAAGGGCCTCCCGCGAAAGAGTCCGCGAGCGGCGAGCCGGCGGGGCCCGACTCCGGCGAACGCCCGGGCGCCGAACCGGAGCGAGCGGCTTCGCCGACTCCCGCGGCGGCGGGCGCCCCGGAGGGGGCTCCCGGAACGCGGGACTCCGTCGCGGCCACGCGCGAACGGGTCGAAGCCGCCCTCCGTGGCCGCACCCGAGCCGGCGCGGATTCCGGGGCGGTGGCGACCGGCCGCTTCGGTGCGCGCCCCGCCCGCCCCTCCGCGCCCGAACCCGGGCGTCGGGCCGGCCCTCCCGAAAGGGCCGCGGGAGAAGACGCGGAGGCCGAAGCGCCCGGGAGCGGCGTTCCCGAGATGACTCCCGAGGCGATTCGGGCCCGGGTGGTGGAGCGCCTCGACGAGGCGGAAGGCCGGAAGGCGACGCGCCGGGAGGCCTCCGGACCGCAGGCGGCGCCGAAGACCCCGGCCACCACGCCGCCCCGGAAGGCCGAGACGGTTCCCGTCGCGTCCGATCCCCCGAGTCCGGTGACCCGGCCCGATCCGGACGACTCCGGGGCGGATCCCCCGGACCGGACCGAAACCGGGAACGATTCGGACCCGGCCCGGCCGGGGCCCCCCGGCTTCGTCTCCCGGATCGCGGCGCTGATCGCGACCTGCGGCTTTCTCGGTCGCATCCCCCCGGCGCCGGGAACGCTCGGCGCGCTCGCCGGCCTCGGGGCGTTCCACTTCGCCGGCCGGCTCCCGGATCCGGCCCCCGGACTCCTGTTCCTCGCCGCGGTCGTCGTCGGCGTCTGGGCCGCGGGACGCCACGCCCGCGACCTCGGGCAGAAGGATCCCGCCGCGGTCGTCGTGGACGAGTTCTGCGGCATGTGGCTCGCGCTCCTCGCCACGGACCCGTCGCTCGTCGTGGCGGGCGTCGCGTTCGTCGGGTTCCGGCTCCTCGACATCCTGAAGCCGCCCCCCATCCGGCAGGCCGAGCGGCTGCCCGGCGGCCTCGGCATCATGGCGGACGACCTGATCGCCGGCGCGTTCGTCCGGGCCGGCCTCTTCGTCGCGGTGGGGCTCTGACGGCTCTGCCCGGCGTCCCGCCGCCCGGGGGGGCGGCGATCATCGCCGTCGGGACCGAACTCCTCCGCGCGGGCCGGACCGACCGGAACACGCCGCTCCTGAAGCTCTGGCTGGCCGGGCGCGGCCAGCCGGTGGTCTTTCAGGCCGTGGTCCCCGACGACGAGAAAGCGCTCGAAGCGACGCTGACCCACGCGCTCGCCCGCTGCCGGTTCGTCTTCGTGACCGGGGGCCTCGGGCCGACGACCGACGACCGCACGCGCTTCGCCGCCGCCCGCGCCCTCGGCGTCCCGCTCGCGGCGGACGAATCCGTCCTCGACGGGATCCGCGCCCGCTTCCGGGCGCGCGAGATGCCGATGCCCGAGGTGAATCGGGTGCAGGCGCTTCTGCCGCAGGGCGCGACGGCGCTTCCGAACCCGCTCGGAACGGCGCCGGGGGTGCTCTGCCGCTCGGGAGGAGGCGCTTCGCTCGTGCTCCTCCCCGGCCCCCCCACGGAGCTGACGGCAGTCCTCGAAGCCGGGGGCGGGTCGTGGATCCCGGACGATCTCGGGTTGGAGACGGCCCCGGCGTCGGCGGCGCTCGTGGTCGCGGGGATCCCGGAGTCGGTGCTGCAGGAGCGGATCCTCGACCTCTCGGCGCCGTCGGGGCCCGGTGGACCCGAGGTCGCGATCCTCCCCTCGGGAGGAGAGATCGAGATCCGGGTCACCGCGCCGGTCGGCGCGGCGCCCGAGGGGTCCCGCGTCGCCGAGCTCGCCGGGCGAATCGCGTCCCGGCTCGGCGATGCGGTCTTCTCGCGGGTCTCGGGGGAGCGCCTCGAGCACGCCGTCGGCCGCCTCCTCGAGCCGCGCGGCGAGCGCGTGGCGTTCGCCGAATCGCTGACCGGCGGCCTGATCACCGAGCGGATCACCCGCGTCCCGGGCGCCTCGCGCTGGTTCGATCTCGGCGTCGTGGCCTACGCGAACGAGGCGAAGCGGGATCTGCTCGGGGTCCCGGAAGCCGCGCTCCGGACGTGCGGCGCCGTGAGCGAAGCGGTCGCGGTGGCGATGGCCGCAGGGGTCCGTCGCCGTTCGGGAAACGCCTGGGGGGTCTCGGTGACGGGGATCGCCGGGCCCGGCGGGGGCAGCGCCGCCAAGCCGGTGGGTCTCGTCTGGATCGGGGTCTCCGGCCCCGTCTCCGGGGCGGAGCGGTTCCGCTTTCCGGGCGACCGGGCGCTGGTGCGGCGGCTCACCGCCACCGCCGCGCTCGACCTGCTGCGCCGCGCGCTCCTCCGGAGCGGGGGCGGCGCGTCCTGACAGCCGGTGGATAACGCGCCCCGCATGGGAATCCGTCATCGAGAAGATGGGGAGCACCATCGTCCGGGCGGATGCGGGGCGCTTTCCCCACCGGATGGCGGACCGAATCGCTTGCGCGATCCGTTCCGCCCTCTTTCGCGTGGAGGGAGAACCCCCGCACCCCTCCCCGGCGGCGCTTCGCGCCGCGTCGGCGCGCGAGGGACTTT
>CAYGAO010000228.1:0-4969 GCA_964347715.1 uncultured Acidobacteriota bacterium | reverse complement strand
ATCCCCGAATCGGGGTGGATTCCGGTTCCCTTCCCGGAGCGGTGCGGATGCGGGGCACTTTTTCCACGGGCTGATGAGGCCGGTGTCGTCGCGGGAGACATCCAGGATCTCCCCGAGTCGGCGCAGCTCGCCCAGCGCGAGGAGGGCCATGGCGAAGGCGCCGATGGACACTCCCGGCTGGCCGCTCTCGAGCCGCGCGAGGGTGCCCTCGGTGACCCCCATGCGGGCGGCGAAGTCCGCCATCGGCATTCGCCGCTTCTTCCGCGCGATGCGGATGTCGCTGCCGAGCGTCCGCAGCGCGCGCTGCACCGAGGGAGGGAGCGGCTGCTTCACAAGCCACAATACATCGTGGCCTGAAGGCGTCAACCAGCAATTTGTCGCGTGACAGGCGTGGAGTGGACTCGGGTCTCGGGCCGGACGGGGAACCCCCTCGCGGCGCGCTCGCCGCCGGCCAGATCCGGATTCGCGCCCACGGAGAGATCGCGTCCGACGCCTTCATCGCCTCGCACCGGGCAGGGAACGCCCGGGCGCACGGGGGCGGCGCGGAGGGACCGGCGGCGGTGGCTGCCGTTCGTCTCCGGGCGGGCGGAGTACCCTCCGGGTGGTCGAACCCCTTCCGGAGGTGTCATGTTGCGAACCCTGATCGTTGCCCTCGGGCTGGCGCTCCTCGTTCCGGGCGCCGGTCCCGTCCTGGCGCAGCCGCCCGAGACGCAGCGGCAGGTCGTGGACCGGCGGCAGTTCCTGAACGAGGTCCGGACCTCGGACGACCCCCGGCGGGTGCCGGCGCCGCCGGGCGAGCGCGGGCCCGAGGGGATGACCGTCCTCTACGGGGGCTTCGTGTTCGACGGGACCGGGTCCGAGTCCCGGATCGCGACCGTGGTGCTGGAGCGGAACCGGATCGCTTCCGTTCTGGACGAGGGCGAAACGGGTTGGCCGGAAGGGTCGCGGGTGCTCGATGTCTCGGGGCATACGGTGCTGCCGGGTCTGATCGATCTCCACACCCACCTGACCTACACGGAGCCGGGCGTGCCGCAGCCGCTCGCCATCGACCCGGCGCACCAGACGCTCCGGGCGTTGGAGCGGCTCCATGTCTTCATCGCCTCGGGGATCACCTCGATCCGCGACACCGGGTCCGCCGGGACGGTCCCGTTCATCCTGAAGGACCGGGTGAACCAGAACCGGATTCCGGGGCCGCGCGTCTTCGCGGCGGGATCGCTGATCACGGGCGCCGGCGGGCACGGGGCCGAGGGCCTCTCGATCCACCACCCGCTCTGGGGCGGGATCGTCGAGGCGTCGGGTCCGGACGAGTTCCGGGATGCGGTGCGCGAGCAGTTCAAGCGGGGCGCCGACCTGATCAAGATCGCGAGCCACTACAGCCGGGAGGAGATCGCGGCGGCGGTGGACGAGGCGCACGCGCTCGGCCTCAAGGTGACGGTGGACTCGGAGACCTTCTACACCGGTTGGGCGGTCGAGGCCGGCGCCGACACGATCGAGCACCCGCTGCCGCGCACCGACGAGGTGGTCCGGATGATGGCCCGGCGCGGAACCGCGTCGGTGCCGACGATCATCACCTACGACTACATCTTCAACGAGCGGGGCAGCTATCACAGCTCGACTTCGCGGCGTTTCGAGCTGACCGGCGAGACCAGCCGGGCGATGCTGCGCCAGTTGCGGGAGGCCGGCATCCTGATCGGCGTCGGGACGGACCTGATCCTCGAGAACTTCCGCGACCTGCCCCACGCCTACATCTGGGAGCTCCAGGCGTATCTCGAGACCGGGTTCACGCGGACGGAAGCGCTCGTCGCCGCGACCCGGGACAGCGCCCGGATCCTCGGGATGGACGACAAGCTCGGCACGATCGAGGTGGGGAAACTGGCCGACCTCCTGATCGTCGAGGGCGACCCGCTCACGGACCTCGGCGCGCTCGCGAACGTGGCCGAGGTGTTCCGGGACGGCTACTGGGTGGTCCGGAACGGGGCCGTGCACCCGATCGCTCCGGAGACGCGGGTCCGGCCGGGACCGGGCCGCTGAGCCTCCCGTGCTCTCCACGATCGACTACAGCAAGCTCCGGGCGTCACTCCGGCGCCTGGAGGAACAGCACGACAACCGCGAACGGGGCAACCCGGCTCTCTCCGGGCTGGAGCGCGAGGCCGTGGCCGAGTCCGTCATCCAGCGCTTCGAGATCTGCTACGACTGCCTGTGGAAGGTCCTGAAGCGGTATCTCATCGAAGAGCTCGGCGTCGCGGAAGCGCCGAACAGCCCCAAACCCGTGTTCCGGCTCGCGGACGACAGCGATCTGCTCGCTTCACCGTTGGACCGATGGTTCGAATATGCCCGGGCGCGGACGGATACCTCCCACGATTACGACGGCGACAAGGCGAGCCGGTGTCTGGATCTCGTGCCGGGCTTCCTCGACGATGCGATCTCCCTCTACCAGCGGATGACCGGTGCGAAGTGGAAGTGATCCGGTCTCTCGACCTCGCGGCGGAACACCGCGCGATGGTCCTCGCGCTCGTCGAAAGGCACCTTCCCGGGACCCGGGTCTGGGCATACGGGTCGCGCGTCCGGGGGACCACCCGGCGGAAGTCCGATCTCGATCTGGTCGTCTTCGCCGCCCCGGAACAGTGGGTCGAGGTCGGCGACCTGCGCGAGGCGTTCGAGGAGAGCGACCTGCCGTTCCGGGTGGACCTGTTCGTGTGGGACGACCTGCCGGAGTCGTTTCGGGAAAGGATCCGGAACGAGTACGCAGTCCTCGCGGAGGCGCCCGGCGCCCGCGGCCTCCGGTCGTAACGAGTCCGGACCGACCGGTCGAGTGCCTTTCGTGGCCGGGGCCGGAATTGCTCCCTGCGACTCCGGATACCGACGACGAAATCGCCCGAGGCGGTCGGAGAAGCAGGTGAACGGCGCGGTGGCTGGCCCGAGTGGCAGGGGCATGATCGACTGTCGGAAGGAACCGTGGCCGGTCGCGTACCCGTTTGCGCGGCTCGATGGAGGCGGCGGGTTCCCGGCGCCTGGTTCGCCGCCTCGCGGTAGAATCGAGGGACCGTGCTCGCTCCGTTCCGTATCGAGCATCGAAGGACCGCCTTCCTGGTGAAGGGACGACGGAACCCGCATTCCGGGAGGGTTACCTCGGCGCTCCCGGGGTTTCCGGGCGCCGGAGCATGCCGGCTCGTAGCGATCGCCGGTTCCTGCGCCATCTTGCTCGCGGTCGGAGTCTCCTGCGCACAGCAGGAGTCCTTCTTCGCCGGGAATGCGGGGTCCGGCCAACCGAAACCGGCGAGCGGCGCCGGGCGGCCGCTGACGGCCGAATTCCGGGGAATGCCGCCGGCGCACGATGGAGAGGGAACCTTCACTTTCCAGGTCGCCTTCAGCGAGGACATCGCCATCAGTGGCAGGAGATTGCGCGACGAGTGCTTCACGGTGACGGAAGGCAGGGTAACGGTGGTCAGGCGAATCCACGGTCGCGGCGACCGGTGGGAGATCACGGTCGAGCCGGATTCCCGAGAGGCGGTGACGATCACGCTTCCGGGCGGCCGGGCCTGCGGGACCAGTGGAGCCGTGTGCACCGGCGGGGACGATCCGGCGCCGCTCGACGACAGCCTGTCGGCGACCGTCCGGTATTCGGCGGCGACGCTGCGCACTCATCTGTATTGGCTGGGAGTGGAGACCGTGGAGTTCGAGCCGTCCGCCGACCTGAACCGGGGCGGTTCCATCGAACCCCTGGCCGACGGCCTGCTGCTCGCGACTTCGAGTGGCAGGCTGGCGCTGATCGCCTCGAACGGAGCGGTGGAGTATCTCGACGGACGGGTTCCCATGAATCGCAGCGCCCTGGCGGTACTCGATCCCGGTCGCGTGTTCGAAATCCGTTTTCGGGTCCACGACATCCTGTTGAAGGAACACCCGGAGGGGAGCGTGGAGCTGTTCGTCACGCACCACCATTTCGCGGGAGAATGCGGCTATCGGTTCCGGTTGTCATCCGCGACTCTCTCTCGGGACGGAGACGGCCCCCCGGTTCTGTCGCCTTGGAAAACCGTCTTCGACGCCGAGCCATGCCTGACGGTCCCGGTCATCCTCCACGGAAACCAGGGCGGCGGAAGGATGTTGGCGGATGGCCCCGATCACCTGCTCGTCATCATCGGAGATCACGGAACGGACGGGTTCGACTGGTACACGCGCCCGAAGCTGCCACGGGATCCCGACTCGCACCTGGGCAAGCTCGTTCGTATCGAGATCGGAACCGGCGCCGCGGAAGTGCTGACCCTGGGCCATCGCAACCCTCAAGGGCTCGCTCGAGACCGGTACGGCAACCTGTGGGCGACGGAGCATGGGCCCCGAGGCGGCGACGAACTCAACCTGATCGAGCCGGGCAACGACTACGGCTGGCCGCAGGTCAGCTACGGGATCAGATACGACGGCGGAGCATTGACCGAGAGTGGCGAGATGGGCGTGCACGACGGTTTCGCGAGACCTGTTTTCGCTTGGGCGCCATCGATAGGGATTTCCGCCGTGGTCGTGAACGACCCGCGTTCGTTCCCCTCGTGGAGCGACGACCTGCTGATCGGTTCGCTGGTCGCTCGTTCGCTCTTCCGGGTCCGTCGCGCCGGCCACCTCGTGCAGTATGTCGAGAAGATCGAAATCAGTCCGGAGGGAACCCGGGGGAGGATACGGGACCTGACCTGGATGGCCGACGGCCGGCTGGCCCTGTTGATCGACAGATCCGGAATCATCTTCCTGCGGCCGCTGTAGGCGAGTCTGGACGGTCCTTCTCTCCGGACGGCGGGTTCCACCGAAAACCCGAGCGCTCTGACAGGCTGTGGAGAAAGTCCCTCGTGGCCGACGCGGCGCGCAGCGCCGCCGGGGAGGGTTGCGGGGAGGGTCCTCCCTCCCCGCGAGAGACGGCGGAACGGATCGCCCGCGATTCGGGCCGCCATCCAGTGGGGAAAGCGCCCCGCATCCGCCCGGACGGTGG
>CAYGAO010000227.1:0-4992 GCA_964347715.1 uncultured Acidobacteriota bacterium | reverse complement strand
AGCTCCCGCCAGTACTCACCGAGATGCGGGTGCTGACGAAGGAAGTCGCGCCCGATGTCGAGGTGCGCGCGATCGCCCGGGTCGTCTCGCCCTACAACAAGGCGCAGTCGTTCGTCTCGCTGTTCTACAACCGGGAGCTCGGGCGGGCGGCCACGATGTACATCAACTTCAAGCCGCGCGACGACGACGAGACGCTGTTCCTCGGTCGCGGGAAGCTCTCCCGCTACGCCGCTCCCGGCCGTTATGTGGTCGGAACCACGATCATCGCCGACAGGGTCGGAGACCGGAAGGCCTACTGGGCCGACTTCCACCGGGCGATGCAGGAAGAGGACGGCCAGCCGATCGGCTTCCAGGTCACCGAGGGCGACAGCGTGGACATCACCGCGCCGACGCTCGAATCCGTCGAGGTGCACACCGAGCGCACCCGGGCCGGCGGCGGCCTGATCCGGTACACCGTGGTCTCGAAGGACGATGTGTCCGGGCCGACGGAGGCGGAGACGGTGTGGGTGTCCCCGTCGGGCTACCACCAGATCCGTTCGACGATGGTCATGGTCGGCGGCCGGCCCGGAGTCTTCATGGGCGCGCTGCAGATCCCGCAGTGGTACGAGGGTGGCGAATGGCAGCTGATGCGTATCTCGCTGAAGGACAACGCGACGAACATCCGCTACTACTTCAACCGCACCGAGCCGCTCATGGCGGGGGCGACGGTCCAGGTGGACCAGGAGCGGGAGATGGTGGACCAGACTCCGGCGAAGGTGCTCGCGGTCCAGTTCACGAAGACCGAGGCGAAGCTCGGCGAACAGGTGGGGATCACGGTCCTCGCCGAAGACGACCTCTCCGGAGTCCACGGCATCGAGGGTTATGTCCGTTCCCCGAACGGCGCCGACGCGCTCCAGGTCAAGCTGAAGAGCATGACCCCCGAGATGGGCGGCTATGTCGCGCTGAACCGTCCCTCGAAGCTCCCCGAGCCGCACATCTGGACCGGCTCCTTCACCGTAACCGACACGATGGAGTGGGGTGAATGGGAGCTCGTCCGGCTCGGGATCTCCGACGAGGCGCGGAACTTCTACACCTACTACGAGGATCGGGACCCGGAGATCGATGGAGTCCGGGTCCGGTTCTTCGACGAGAACGAGACCGCCGAAGACGGCGGCGAGGAGGGTTCGCGATGACGACCCGAAAAACCATCGCTCGGCGCGATTTCTTCAAGCTGGGCGCCGCAGCCAGCGCGGGTGCGGTGCTCTCGACGAGAAACGCCGCCGGAAGCCCGATCTTCGAGGCCGGCGCCGGAATCCCGCAGGGCGGGATGGTGCTGCCCGAGAACCCGGGCTTCCGGACGAAGCACCTGGTGACCGTCATCCTCGGGAACGGCGCCCGGAAGATCGATGTGATCGACAATCCGGAGCACTCGCCCTCGCAGACGAAGATGGCCGCCGAGGGCACGGTGTTCACCGAGGACTACGGCGAGACCGCCAACCTCCACGGCTACATGTACACCGAGGTCCTCTGCGGGCGCGACGCGCCGGCGCAGCGGCCCCGCTACCCGACCTGGGCCGAGTACATCCGGAAGAAGAGCGGCGGCAGCGCGACCGACTACTGGACCCTCCAGGGCGCGTCGTACTACCGGGCTTGGACCTGGGATGTGAAGCACTTCAGCCAGCATCCCGAGTACGGCGTGGAGTACGGCTCGACGAGCCTGACCGCGAACCGGATCTTCTACCCGGAGCAGAAGCTCTCCGCGGCCGAGATCGTGGACCTGAATGTGGAGAAGGGCCTCGGCCACACGCCGGCGGAGCGGCAGCGCGTCGAGGACTTCATCGCCGGGGTGCTGGAGAAGAAGTCCTACATCCCGCCCTCCACGAGAGAGCCGGTCATCGACCGGGCGATCCCCTACGGAGACGCGCAGGTGCTGACCCTCGTGCCGCAGATCCTCAAGGAGTTCAAGCCGCGTTCGATCACCGCGCAGATCCTCGCGCTCGACGACGCGCACGCGGACTTCGGGTTCTGGGACTACAACACGGACTACTGGGAGTACATCAAGCACATCAAGACCACCGATGAGCTGATCGGAAACCTGTGGAACGAGATCCAGTCCGATCCGTACCTGCGGGACACGACCGCGCTCGTGATCCGTCCCGAGTGCGGGCGCGACGACGAGGTGAACATCTACGGTCAGCTCGGCCACAGCCCGGGGAACTACTACGCCCACTATGTGTGGTTCATGGCGCTCGGGCCCGACTTCAAGAAGGGGCACACCGTGACCGAGCGGGTGCAGCGGCGGGACATCGTTCCCACGCTGACCTACCTCATGTCCGGCCAGAACGCCGAGTACGCCACCGGGCATGTCCGCACCCAGATGTTCCGCGACGAATACCAGCTCCCCGGCTACATCCTGCCGCCGACGGCGGAAGTGAAGGAGCCGGCGGTGGACTGGGAGAAGATCGTCGAGGAGCGGCGGACGGCAGAGCGGGTCAAGGAGTTCGCGCGTTCCACCGTCGGCTACGGCGGCTGACCCCACCACCCACACCGATCACCAGAGGAGAACCACGAAAATGGACGACCTGAAGAACCGCAGGGATTTCCTGAAGAGCGCCGGCATCGCTGTCGCCGGCGCTCTCGGCGCCGCTTCGTTCGCGGCTGCCCAGCAGCAGGAAGAGGAAGAGAAGACCGAGAGCGAGGACAGGGAAGAAGAGCTCGATTACGACGCGCTCTTCGCCGAGGACCCGGGCGACGAGGACACCCGCGCCTGCCCGCAGTGCGGGGCGCTCATGTATCGCCAGGGCCGCACCTGGACCTGCGAGAACTGCGGCTACAGCTACGTCGAGTAGCCTGCCGAACCGACGGTCGGGCGGGGCTTCGGCTCCGCCCGATTCGTCCCGCCACCGGCTGGCGCCACGGTGTCCGGTGGCGCCCCTCGTGGCCGTGAAGCCCGGATCGCCGTCATGAGGCGTGCGCAGACGACCAGGGTAAGGAGCTGTGGCGGGTGGAGCGGATGTTCCGGGCGGCGAAGTCGGAGCTGAAGACCCGACCGGCCTTCCACCGCACCGACGCGGCGATCCGGGGACGAACAGGCCGAGCAGGTGCGCCCGGCCGAAGAGGCCCGGACGACGAAAGAAAGCGGGAAAGTCGAGGCAGCCGGGGACGGCGCGGACCGGGTCGAATGGCAGGATGTGGTGGCCGATCTCGCCACCTCGTCCGAGGGGATGATCGAGCAGGATGGGAAACGGTTCGTGGTGCGCAGCCAGGCCCGCGGCGTCACCAGCCGGGTGTTCCGCGGCCTCGGGATGGCGCTGCCACCCGTCATCCGCCAGGAGCAGGCGCCTACGCTCGTCCCCTGACCGCGTCCGTGCCCGCGATGTGGTGCCGCAGGAATCCTGACACCCTATACATCTCCTAGAATCAAAGACATGCAAAAACACACGGTCGAACTTCAGTCCAGCGGGCAGCTTCGGGCTTCGGTCCCGGCGGTTCGGCCACGCCCGCCGATATAGCGGGCGCCACGCCGCGGGACGAAGCGAGCCGGCGAGCCGCTGCTTCGCGCGAAGGCCGGACCTCGGGACCGCCTACTCGGCGGGAGGGTAGTACTTCCCGTTCGTGGTCAGGCCGCCGTTCCCGTGCCGCAGCCGGTCGCGGCCCTTGAGGATCTGCCGTCCCAGTTCGACCGCCCCTCCGGTACTGTCCAGCGAAAGACGGGCCAGGTAGCGAATGAACGGGCAGAGGTCTCCGTCGTCCGCGATCTCCAGCATGTCGATGTAACCGGGCTTCCCTTGGGCCGTGATCACCGGCGGGAACTCGCCGTTCCGCGCGAAGGCGTAGGCCACCAGCAGCCGCGACATCCGCCCGTTCCCGTCCTGGAACGGGTGGATCCGCACGAAGGCGTGGTGCAGCCACGCCGCCTCCACCTCCGTCGGCAGCTCCCGCTCCGCGTGCGAGCGGTGGAACCGCAGGAACCTGTCCATCTCCGAGTCCACCTGCTCCGGCGGGCAGTACTCGTGGACAAAGCCGTCCGGCCGCCGCGGGTTGTTCGGCCGCTTCTTGTAATCCCCCTTCGACAACGGGATGCGGACCCGCTCGCCGGTGATCCCGTGGATGCCCACGGCGCTCGCCTGGTGTCGGGTCAGGATCGCGTGGAGGCCCTTGATGGTGGTGTTGCTCAGCGGCGCTCCGCCCTTCGCCATGTCGAAGATGATCTGGAGCGTCTCCTCCTGGTCTTCGAGCAGACCCCGCAGGGTGTCGTCGTCGAGGCTGCCGGTGACGCTGTGCGCCCCCCGGACCCCCTCGAAGCCCTCGGTGATGAGCTGTTCGGTGACCCCGCGGCGGAGGTGGTAGAGGTCCTCGATCTGTCCGGTCTCGATGGCGAAGGCGCGGGAGCGCTCGCGGAGCCAGATGTCCATGAGGTAGCGGTTGACCCTGCGGTCTTCGAGCGCCTGCCGGACTTCGCGCCACTCCGCCACCAGTTCGTGGTAGGCAGCAAGCTCCCAGCCTGCGGCTTCGGGAGGCAGGTCGGCGACCGGCCTCCAGCGGGCAGCTTCGGGCTTCGGTCCCGGCGGTTCGACCATGCCCGCCAATATAGCGGGCGCCGCGCCGCCTGACTCACGGGTCCGTCACCCGGTCGCCATCCCGCGGCCAAGGTTCCGCTGGCCGGGCCACGGCCGATTCGCCGGCGCGCCGGCTCAGCATCGGAGGACAGCCCGGCCAGTTCCGCTGACCGGTCCGGAGCTGTCCACCGGCATAGAACGGTCCCGCCTGGCCCCCGTGATTCCGGCGATCCTCTCCACGAATGCAACGGGATCGAACTCGATGGCCTCCGCGACCTCGATGAACTCCACGACGTCCAGCCGCCGCTCGCCACACTCGTACTTGGCGACGAAGGACTGCGGCCGTCCGAGCCGCGCCGCCACCGCTGCCTGCGTCGGGTTCGCTGCGAGGCGCATCTCCCTGACTTTGTCGGTTTCGAGACAAAAGTCATTGATTCCAGGGGACTTGTGGATC
>CAYGAO010000226.1:0-4995 GCA_964347715.1 uncultured Acidobacteriota bacterium | reverse complement strand
GCTTGCCCCCCGGCTGGCCGCCGCACGCGCGGGCGCGATCCGTTCCCCGCGGGGGGGGGGGGCGGGCGCCCCCCCCCCGCACCCCTCCCCGGCGGCGCTGCGCGCCGCGTCTGTACCCTCGGGACTTCCACCACAGCCTGCTACTGGATCTCCCGGAACAGCAGCGACACGTTCGTCCCCCCGAACCCGAACGAGTTCGAGAGGATCGCCCGCACCCGCGCCGGTCGCGCCGCGTTCGGCACGATGTCGAGGTCGCAGGCCGGATCCGGCGTCTCGTGGTTGATCGTCGGCGGCACGACCTGGTGGCGAAGCGTGAGGCACGAGATCCCGGCTTCGAGGCCGCCGGCGCCGCCGAGCAGGTGCCCGGTCATGGACTTCGTCGAGCTGACCAACAGCCGGTCGGCGTGGTCCCCGAAGACCTGGCGGATCGCCCCGGTCTCGATCCGGTCGTTCAGCGGCGTCGAGGTGCCGTGGGCGTTCACCGCATCCACTTCCTCGGGGGCGGCCCCGGCCTCTTCGAGGGCGGCGCGCATCACCCGGACCGCGCCGTTCCCGTCCTCGGCCGGCGCGGTGATGTGGAATGCGTCCCCGGTCATTCCGTACCCGACGACCTCGGCGTAGGGCTCGACGCCGCGCGAGAGGGCCCGTTCGCGCTCCTCGAGGATCAGGATGCCGGCGCCCTCGCCGACGACGAAACCGTCGCGGTCCCGGTCGAACGGGCGCGACGCCCGCTCCGGATCGTCGTTCCGGGTCGAGAGCGCCCGGAGCGAGGCGAAACCGCCGATGCACATCGGGGTGATCGTGGCTTCCGCGCCCCCGGCGACCATCGCGTCGGCGTAGCCGTGGCGGATCAGCCGGAACGCGTCCCCGACCGCGTGGGCGCCGGCGGAGCAGGCGGTCGCGGGCGCCGAGTTCGGGCCGCGGGCGCCGAGCCGGATCGAGATCTGGCCGGCGGCCAGGTTCACGACCATCGCCGGGACGAAGAACGGCGAGATCCGTCGCGGACCGCGTTCGAGCAGGTTCCGGTGCTCGCGCTCGATCGTCCCGAACCCGCCGATCCCCGAAGCGACGACCACCCCGGTGCGGTCGGCGTCCGGCACCGGGAGCCGAAGCCCGGCGTCCTCGGCGGCGAAGAGCGAGGCGGCGAGTGCGTAGTGGATGAAGGTGTCCATCTTCCGCGCCTCGCGCCGATCCATGTAGTCGAGCGGATCGAACCCCCCGATCTCGCAGGCGATGCGCGCGGAGAACGCCTCGGCGTCGAAGCGGGTGATCGGGCCGGCGCCCGAGCGGCCCCTGACGAGACCCTGCCAGGTCGCCTCGGTGCCGATCCCGAGCGGGGAGACGAGTCCCACCCCGGTGACGACGACGCGGCGCGGGCTCACCGTGGCCTCCGTGGATCCACCGGAGCTCCGGCGCCGATCCCGCGAGGGGAGGCGAGCGCGACGCGACGCGGGTTCATGATGGCTCCCGTGGATTCACCGGAGTCTCGGTGGCGATTCCGCGGGGAGACGAGTCCCGCTCCGGTGATGGCGGCGCGGCGCGGGGTCACCGTGACCTCCGTGGACCCACCGGAGCTCCGGCGTCGCTCCGGAGCGGGAAGTCGGGGCGACGCGACGCGGGTTCCGCTCCCGCGGACTCACCCGAGTCTCGGCGTCGATCCCGCGTCTCGCCCCGGTGACCACGACGCGGAGCGGAGTCATCGGCTCGCCCGGATCGGACAAACCGAAGCGACGAGTCCCGCGCCGGCGACCACGACGCGGCGGGGTTTGCTCGTCTCGCCCGGAACCGGCGAAGACGAACCGGGAGGACGAGGCTCATTCCGGTGACGGCGACGCGGCGGAGCGTCATCGTCTTTCTCCTGGCGGCCTCACCGAGGCCGGCCCCTCACTTCTTCGTGCGCTCTTCGATGAACCTGATGGCGTCGCCGACGGTCTGGATCTTCTCCGCATCCTCTTCGGAGATGTCGATGCCGAAGTTCTCCTCGAGCGCCATCATCAGCTCGACCATGTCGAGCGAGTCCGCGTTCATGTCGTTCACGAAGGTCGCGTCCGGCGTGACTTCGTCGGGCTGGACCGAGAGCTGTTCGCAGATCAGCTCGCGAACGCGCTCGTCCACCGGCAGCTCGGCGACGGCGCTTTCGCCCTCGACTTCCTTGACCTTGTCCGTCATCGTCTGGTTTCTCCTGGATGTGCTTCGGGAGGCTCCCGAGAAAAGGTTCTAGAGCGCGAGTCCTCCGGTGACTTCGAGGACCGCGCCGGTGATGTAGCTCGCCTCCGGGGAGGCGAGGAAGACGACTGCCGCCGCGACCTCCTCGGGCGACCCCGGACGCGCCAGCGGAATCGCGCTCCGCATCGCTTCCCGGCCGGCCTCGGGCAGCGCCCGGGTCATGTCCGTCTCGACGAGTCCCGGAGCCACCGCGTTCACCGTGATGTTCCGGCGCGCCAGCTCCTTCGCGAGCGCCCGGGTGAAGCCGACGATCCCGGCCTTCGAGGCCGCGTAGGCGGTCTGGCCGGCGTTTCCCCGGAGCCCCACGATGGAACTCAGGTTCACGATCCGGCCGTAACGGGCGCGCATCATGGGGCGAACCGCCGCCCGGCAGCAAGCGTGCAGGCCGTCGAGATTCGTGGCCATCACCTCGCGCCAGTCGTCCGCCGACTGTCGCGCGAGCAGCCCGTCCCGCGAGATGCCGGCGTTGTTCACGAGCACCTCGAGGCTCCCGTCCGCCCTGGCCGCGGCGACGCCGCGCGCGACCGAATCGGGATCCCGGAGGTCGAGGCCGATCCCCGAGACCCGGCCCCGCCCGCCGTCGAGTTCCGCCGCCGCCGCTTCGGCGCGCGCCGCGTCGGTCCCGGTCAGGAAGACCCGCGCGCCCTCGTCGGCGAGCCGCGCCGCGATCGCGCGTCCGATCCCCCGCGTCCCGCCGGTCACGAGCGCGGTCTGCCCCTCGAAGCGGGTCATGCCACCGCCCGGCGCCAGGACTCGACCCCGGCGGGGTCCGAGACCGAAGCCGTCCGCGCCCCCGGCACTACCTTCCGGACGAGGCCGGTCAGCACCCGGCCCGCGCCGACCTCCACGAACGACGACGCTCCCGCCGCGCTCATCCCGAGGAGCGTCTCCTCCCAGCGGACGGGGGACGCGATCTGCCGCCGGAGCGCTTCCCGCGCCTCGCCGCCGCTCCGGATCGGGGCGGCATCCACGTTCGTGAAGAGCGGCGCCCGGAGGTCGGCGAAGGGGGTGGCGTCGAGTTCGGCGGAGAAACGCGCCGCCGCCGGCGCCATCAGGCTCGTGTGGAACGGGGCGCTCACCTGGAGCGGGATCACCCTCCGCGCGCCCCGGGCGGTCAGCGCCTCGCCGGCAGCGGCGACCGCCCCAGCGCGCCCCCCGATGACCACCTGCCCCCCGCCGTTGAAGTTCGCCGGCTCGACGACGCCCGCTCCCCGCGCGCTGACCTCGGCGGCGGTCTCGACCACGACCTCGGCCGGCAGCCCGAGGACCGCCGCCATCGCCCCCTCGCCCTCGGGAACCGCGTCCTGCATGAACTCGCCCCGGCGCCGGGTGAGCCGCACCGCATCGGGGAAGGCGAGCCCCCCGAGCGCGACGAGCGCCGAGAACTCCCCGAGGCTGTGCCCCGCCGCCATGTCGGCGCTCGCTCCCCGGGAGGCGGCGACGCGCCACGCGGCGACGCTCACGGCGAGGAGCGCCGGCTGCGTGTTCCGCGTCCGCCGGAGATCCTCGGCCGGCCCCTCGAAGCAGAGGGCCGAGAGCGGCTCTCCGAGCACCGAGTCGGCCTCCTCGAAGACGGCTCGCGCCTCGGGGAACGCCTCGAAGAGCGCCCGGCCCATCCCCGGGCGCTGGGAGCCCTGGCCGGGGAACAGGACCGCGGTCCTGTTCACGGGGGGTCGCCGGTGCGGCTCACGCGAATCGGGGTCCCGGCGAACCGGCTCACGCCAGCTCGCTCACCTCGATGACCTTCCGGCCCTTGTAGTGGCCGCAGTGCCGGCAGACCACATGGGGGCGGATCCGGCGCTGGCACTCGGTGCAGATCGAGGCGCCGGGCGCCTCGAGCGCGTCGTGCGCCCGGCGCTTGTTGCGGCGCCCGCGCGAGTGGCGCCTCTTGGGTTGGGGCATGTCGAAACTCCGGTCTGGATCGGATCGTCGGGTCCGTGGGTCGGCGGCAGCCGCTTCAGCAGTCCGTGGGCAGGGTGGGGCGAGGCGAGGGGGCGGTCAGGCGGGAGGCACGGGAGCTCGAACGCCGCGCCACCCGGTTTCACCGGCGGCTCTGCCCGCGGCGCAACAGATCGCCGAGCATGGCGAGTCCGCCGCCCCCGGAAAGAGAGCTCTCGCAGGCGCAGCCCGGCGCCTCGTTCCGGTCGGCGCCGCACGCGGGGCAGAGGCCGAGGCAGTCGGGCGCGCACAGCGGCTTCACCGGCAGCGCGAGGTGCAGTTGCTCCCAGAGCATCTCGGTGAGGTCGAGGGTGTCTCCGTCGTAGAACGAGGCGTTCAGGTCCGCTGCCTCGAGGGCGCGCTCGCCGGAGCCGTCGGCGTCGAGCGTCCCCGTCGCCGTCCGGGGGAGATAGACGAGGTCGAGCCGCTCTTCGACGGGAAAGCCGACCGGCCCGAGACAGCGGACGCACTCGAGCTGCAGCTCGCCGCCGAGCCGCGCCGCCAGACCGAATCCCTCGCGGTCGAGCCGGTCGAGCCGTCCTTCGACCCGCAACTCGCCCACGATGGCGAACGCCGCCTCCGAAAATCCGAGCGTCTTCTCGTCGGTGACGATCGAGATCGGGGCTCCGCGCGCCGGCACTTCCGGCAGTCTCACGGTGAGGGCGGCAGGGTCGAGGGGATCGGGCAAGTGGCGGATTCTACCGTCTCCGTCGCCTTCCGCCGGGGTCCGGGGCGGGCCGCCCCGAACGGAACCGGCTGGCAGCCGGTGGACAAAGCGCCCCGCATGGGAATCCGTCCTCGGAGAGATGAGGAACCCCGTCGTCCGGGCGG
>CAYGAO010000225.1:0-5034 GCA_964347715.1 uncultured Acidobacteriota bacterium | reverse complement strand
GGGATCCGTCCTCGAAGAGATGGGGAACCCCGTCGTCCGGGCGGATGCGGGGCGCGGAGAGGGAGGACCCTCCCCGGCGGCGCTTCGCGCCGCGTCGGCGCACGAGGGACTTTCTCCACGGCCTGTCGGGGGCGGCCGGCGGCTCCGGCGAGGAGAACGCTTCCCCGGGGCTCCCGTTCCGCGTTCGGGAGAGCGTCACCACCCCGCCGGCGAGCCGGAGCCCCGCGCCGGGAAGGTCGAGCGACGCCGCCCCGCGCCCGGAGAGGACGACCCGGAGCGCCGCTTCGATGTGCACGAGGCCGAGGCGGCGGAGATTCCCGCGGGCAGCCCGGAGCCCCTCCCGAAGGAGCCGCCGGCGGAGCGCGGGAGGAGCCGCCCCCAGCTCCGCCACCGGAAGGCGCACGACGGCGCCCTCTCCGGATCGCTCCACGGCGGCGATCTCCAGGAAGCGTCGGCGGGCCTCGCCCCCGAGCCAGGCCTCGTCCTCCCGCGCCACCTCGGCCAGGCGTCCGAGCGCCGCCTCGATTCGGGGATTCGCCGCCTCCCGCAGGAGCGGCAGCACCTCGTGCCGGATCCGGTTCCGGAGGAAGCCGGAGTCGGCGTTCGATGGATCCTCGTAGCGCGGCCACCCCGCGGCGTCCGCGAGCTCGACCAGCTCGGCGCGAGAGACCTCGAGGAGCGGGCGGATGACCAGGAGCCCCGCCGGCCCGCAGGCCGAACGGGCCGGCGCCATCGCCCCGAGCCCCAGCCCGCCGGCGCCGCGGGCGAGCCGGAGCAGCACCGTCTCCGCCTGATCTGTCAGCGTGTGGCCCAGGAAGACCGCTCCGAGCCCCCGGCGACGGGCGACTTCTCCGAAGAAGCGGAACCGCTCGAGACGGCCCGCCTCCTCGACCGAGCGTCCCTCGCGCCGGGCGCGTCCGGCGACATCCGCCCGCGCGGTGGCGAAGTCGAGCCCGAGAGCGCGGGCGACCCCGGAAGCGAAGCGGGCCTGCTCTCCCGAGTCGGGCCGAAGGCGATGGTCGAGGTGGGCGGCGACGAGGAAGGGGCGCCCGGGTTCCGGTCCGCGAAGGGTCAGCTCCCGCAGCAGATGCAGGAGAGCGCTCGAGTCCACCCCGCCGGAGAAGCCGACGAGCGCCCCACGGCCCTCGCCGTCCGCCGGGAACCGGGGCAGCGCGTTTCGGAGCGTTCTCCGGATCCGCTCGTGGACGCGGGCGCGAAGCCGCTCGGGACCCCGAGTCGTCTTCCCGGCCGGAGCCGGTTCCGGTCCGCGAGACGACGCCATCCGCTCCCTCGGCCCCGCGCTACGGCGGAGGGGCCGCCGGCTCGACCGAAAGACGCACGATCCGGTGCCCCTCGACCTCGACGACCCGGATGACTCCGCCCGGAATCGGCGCCGTCTCGCCGGGCCTCGGGATCCGCCCGGTGCTCTGGAGGACGAAGCCGGCGACCGTGTCGTAGTCGTCCCCGGGCGGGATCTCGACCGACCCGCTCGACCGGTGCGCGAGCTCGGCGTTCGCTTCGGAGACCGGGAGCGTGCCCGGGAGCAGCACCCGGCTGCCGGCGCCCGCCGCGCTCTCGCCGGCGCCGGGTCCGGGGATCGCATCGAGCAGCGAGACCGAAGTGACGAGTCCTTCCACCCCACCGTGTTCGTCCACCACGATGAGCATCCGGCACGACTGCTCGTGCATCTGGAGGAGCGCCCGCGCCACGGTGGCGGTGCCGGGAGCGAAGCGCGCCGGGAGCAGGCGGTTCTCGACCTCGAACCGCTGTCCGGTCTCGATCGCGGGCAGCGCGTCCCGCACATCCAGGAGTCCCCGGACATCGTCGAGCGAGTTCCCGACGACCGGCATCCGGGTGTGGCCGTGTTTCCGGAAGAGACGCATCGTCTCGGAGAGCCCGGCGCCGAGCGGCACCGAGACGATCGCCCGGCGGGGGGTCATGACTTCGGTGAGGCGCCGCCCGGTCGCGTCCGCGAGGCGCACCAGGACCTGCCTCTCGGCGCCGTCTCCGGCGAGCGAGTCGTAGCGCAGGCTCGCCCGCATCTCGGCGGCGCTGATCTCCGCTTCGCGCGCCGGACGCGAGATCCCGAAACCCCGCAGCAGCTTCGCGACGAACCAGGAGAGCGCCGCCGCGACCGGGCCGAACAGCCAGAGCACCGCCTGGACCGGACGGATCAGGCGCAGCGACCACCCCTCCGCGTGCCGCGAGGCGATGCTCTTCGGGATCATCTCCCCGACGACGAGGAGCGCGGCGCCGACGAGGAGGGTCGCCGCGGTGGCGGCGCGGGCGCGCGCTTCGGGGGTTTCGACGCCGGTGGTGAGCACGACCGTCACCAGGACCCCGGCGACCGCGTTCGCGAACACGTTGCCGGTCAGGATCGCGCCGAGGAACCGCTCCGGATGCGCCGCGATCCGGAGCACGGCCGCGGCCCTGCGGTTCCGCGCCGCGAGCGGCCGGAGCCGATGCAGGCGCACCGCCGTGAGGGCGGTCTCCGAACCCGAGAAGAACGCCGAGAGAACGAGGACGGCGAGGAGCGCCGCCAGAAAGAGCCAGTTCAAGAGAGCCAGGTCAACGGTCGGCGGGCGAGGCGGCGGGAGCGTTCAGGCGGCTGGCCGGCGCGGCGCGCCCGGGCGGATGGCAACCGGGTTCCTCCCCGCGCCTCCGGGGTCCGGTGCTGCTGGCGGCGGGAGCGGCCGGGCGCCCCGCTGACGAGAGGTGCGCGGAGGATCACTCACCGGCCTTTCCCCCGGGGCCCCAACGACGGGCGCGCCGCTCGATCGGGACGCGCGAACGCCGCGCTCCGGGTCCACCGGCGGTTCCGGGTCTGGAGGCGCTCGCGGCGGGAGGGGTCAGGCGTCCGGGTTCCGAGCCTTGCACCGGGGGCGGACCCGCGATCTCGCGGCCGCAGCCCACGAATCAGCGGCTGGGCTCCGGGGAGATCGAGAGCCGCGCGCCCCCGGGCGCTCGCGGTGTTGCGTCATCCGGATGGGCCGAAACGGCGGAGGACGCGGTAGCGGGTGTCCCGCTGGACCGGAGCGAAACCCGCTTCCCGAATCAGGATCCGTATCTCCTCGATGCTCGTCCGGTTCACGAAACCGGTGCAGGCGTGGACATTCTCCTCGAGGAGCGTGCCGCCGAAGTCGTCGGCGCCCCAGTGGAGGCCGACCTGGCCCGCCTTCTTCCCCTCGCTGAACCACGACGCCTGGATGTGGTCGAAGTTGTCGAGCACGAGCCGCGACACGGCGAGGATCCGAAGGTAATCGTTCGGCCCGGCATGGTGCGGGATCTTCTTCACGAGCGGCGTGTTCCCCGGCTTGAAACTCCAGGGCACGAAGGCGGTGAAGCCGCCGTGTTCGTCCTGGAGTCCACGCACCGCGAGCAGGTGATCCACGATGTCCTCGTTCGTCTCGACATGCCCGTACATCATCGTGGCGGTGCTGCGGAAGCCGAGGGCGTGGGCTTCCCGGTGGACCTCCAGCCAGGCGGCGGCTCCTCCCTTCCGGTGCGAGACCTTGCGGCGGATCCGGTCCGTGAGGATCTCGGCCCCCCCGCCGGGGAGCGTGTCCTGGCCGGCTTCCTTCAGGCGGACCAGCACTTCGCGGATGCTCGATCCGCTCACTCTCGCCATTCCCTCGACTTCCACCGCCGACCAGAAGTGCGGGGTGACTCCCGGGAACCGCTCCCGGACGCCGCGCACCATGTCCGTGTAGTAGTCGAGCGGCAGCGACTCGTTGACGCCGCCCTGCAGCAGGACCGTCGTCGCGCCCTGTTCCACCGCCGGCGCGATCCGGTCGAGCATCTCCCGGACGGTGTGGGTGTAGGCCTCTTCGTGCCCGGGTGGGCGATAGAACGCACAGAAGGTGCAGTCCACCTCGCAGACATTCGTGTAGTTCGGGTTCGTGTCCACGACGAAGGTGACTTCGCGTTCCGGATGGCGGCGAAACCGGTCGTGGTTCGCGAGCTCGCCGACCTCGAGTAGCGGCGCCTCGTCCATGAGCCGCAGCGCGTCCGCGCGTCCGAGTCGCAGCCGGCCCTCCACCTTGCGGCGGATCCGTTCCATGGCGCCGTTCAACATGACGACCGAAGTTCCTCCTTCCCGGCCGCGGGAGCGGGCTCCTTCCCGTTCAGGAGAGCCCGGAAGGTCTCGTAACCGCGGCGCTCGGGTTCGCCGAAGCGGCAGGTGAAGTCCGAGAGATAGCGGGCGATCGTCGCCGCATCGCCGAGTGGTCCGGCAGACGCCGCGGCGATCTCGGGGATCCGTTCGGTCCCGCGTTCGAGCGCGTCGGCGATCGTTTCCGCGAGCTCGCGCCGCTTCGTCCCGCTCAGCGAACGGCGGGCGCTCCAGACAGCGAACACGAAGGGCAGTCCGGTCCACTCCCTCCAGCAGGCGGCGAGGTCGAAGCGGAAGGGGAAGGCGGGGTCCGGGTGTTCGCGCTCTCGCAGGGCCGCGTCGCCGATGAGGAGGATCGCGTCGTGCTTCCTGGTGACGCCGCGACGATAGCGGGGAGGCGCGATGCCGAGCCGTTTCTCGAGCCACATCTCCAGGAGCCGGACCGAGGTCGAAGTCTCCTCGGTGATCTCGACGACGGCGCCGCCGAGCTCGCCCGGATCGCGCCTCGACAGCAGGAAGACGCTCCCCGCCCGCTTGCGGCAGGCGATTCCGAAGGGTCCGCCCGCCTCGTCGAGCGGCGAGTAGCGCGCTTCGACGCGGAGGAGATCGGCGACCGAGAAGAGCCCCGCGTCGAGCTCGCCGGCGATCGCCAGGCGGCCGATCTCGGCGGGCGAGGCGCGGAACATCCGCGTGCCCGGGAGCGGCTCGAACGGTTTCGTGTTCAGGTAGGCGAGTTGCCCGACCAGCAGGCGCACGGCGTCAGCGGAGTTCGCGCCGGCGACCGCAGCCACCTGGCAGCCCGTGGAAAAAGTTCCCCGCATCCGCGCCGCTCCGGGAAGGGAACCGGAATCCGCCCCGATTCGGGGAAGCGGGGCACTCTTCCCACGGGCAGGTGGGTCGAATCGCTTCCGCGATTCGCCCCA
>CAYGAO010000224.1:0-5046 GCA_964347715.1 uncultured Acidobacteriota bacterium | reverse complement strand
GGCGGGCAGGCCGTGGGAGGAGAAGGTGTTCCGCCGCGAGGAGACCGCGGGCGGGACGGCGATCACCGTCTGGGGGATGTGACCGGGGCTCCCCGGCCGCGGAACGAGTTCCGGCCCGCGAATCCGCCGATGATCTCGCTTCCCCCGCTCCCCCGGGGCGGTCGACGCGGCCGGACTGCGCGCCGGGGCTTCAGCAGCCGGTGGGAAAAGCGCCCCGCACGGGAATCCGTCCTCGAAGAGATGAGGAACCCGATCGTCCGGGGGGATGCGGGGCGCTTTCCCCGCCGGATGGCGGCCCGAATCGCCTGCGCGATCCGTTCCGCCCGCTTTCGCGGGGAGGGAACACCCTCCCCGGCGGCGCTGCGCGCCGCGTCTGTGCCCGGGAGACTTTCACCACAGCCGGTCAGGGGAAGAGGAAGTAGATCCCGGCGATGGCGGCGAGGGCGAGGCTGCCCTTCCAGAAGACGCCGGGCAGCGGCGCCAGGTCCACCGCCGGCGGCGCGCGCGGCGTCTCGGCCGGTTCGGGTCGCGGGGAGCGCCAGGCGGCGAGCGCCAGCCCGGCGACCAGGACCAGGAAGCTGATCCCCATGTGGTGCAAGAAGGCGGTCTCGGGCCAGCCGAGGCGCAGCGCCGCGTAGATCGGGATCCCGGCGAGGAGCCCGGCGCGCGCGGCGAAGGCCGGGACCCGGGAGGAGACGACGCCGGCGAAGAACACCGCCACGATCCCGGGGGTCACGAAACCCCAGACGGTCTGGATGTAGCGGAACACGCCGGGGAACCCTCCGATCAGCGGCGCCCAGAGGCAGGCCGCGATCACGAAGACCGCGGAGGCGATCCGGGCGACCCGGACCGGAGGAGTGTTCCCGCCGCGACGGAAGAGCCGGCCGTGGACATCGAGCGCGTACATCGTCGAGGCCGAGTTCAGCATCGAGTTGAACGAGCTCATGATCGCGCCGGCGAGCGCGGCGAGGAGGACGCCCCGGAGCGCCGGCGGCAGCAGCTCGCGGACGAGCACCGGATACGCCTGGTCCGGGTGGGCGATCTGGTCGCCGTAGAGCTGGACCGCGAGGATGCCGGGGAAGCAGATCAGGAACGGGACCAGGATTTTCAGCCAGGCGGCGACGAGGATGCCGCGCTGGCCGGCGGCGAGGCTCCGGGCCGCCAGCGTTCTCTGGGTGATGAACTGGTTCACGCCCCAGTAGAAGAACTGGGCGATCCAGAGCCCGCCGACGAAGACCGCGGTCCAGGGAACCTCGGGGTGGTCCGCGGGGAGGATCGTGTGGAGGCGGTCGCGGTTCTCGGCGAGGAAGCGCGCCGCGCCGGCGAGCACCCCGCTCTCGCCGCCGAGCTCGGAGAACCCGAGCCAGAGCACCATCGCCCCACCCGCGAGGATCGCGATCCCCTGGATGAAGTCGGACCAGACCACCGCTCGCAGCCCGCCGTAGATCGTGTAGGCGCTCGCGAGCAGGCCGATCCCCCAGACCCCGATCAGGGTCGCGGCGAGGTTCGCGGCCTCCGGTTCGAGCCCGAGCAGACGCCCGGTCAGGTCCGGCAGCGAGAAGATCGCGTTCATCGCGACGGCCCCGGCGTAGAGCACCGTCGCCATCGCCACGAAGACGGTGGCGGCGGTGAGGAGCGCCGCGAGGATCGTCCGCGCGCCCCGGTCGTAGCGCCGCTCGAGGAACTCCGGCATCGTGAAGACGCCGCTGCGCAGATACCGCGGCAGCAGGAACCAGCCGATCACGATGAGCGCCGCGGCCGCCGTCCACTCGTAGCTGGCGATCGCGAGCCCCACGCCGCTCGCCGCCGAGCCCGACATGCCCACGAAGTGCTCGGTCGAGATGTTCGTCGCCACGAGCGACATCCCGATCGCCCAGCCGCCGAGATTCCGGCCGGCGAGGAAGTACCCCTCCGCGCTCCGGCTCCCGCGCGAGGCGCGGAGCGAGACGAAGATCACCGCCCCGAGGAAGAGGGCGAAGGTCAGCAGGTCCGTGAACGAGAGGGACATGGCGCGGCGGATTGTGAACGACCCGAGCGGCGCCCGTCAGCGAACGCGCTCCGCGAAGGAGGCGAACGGCATCCGGAAACGATGCCGTTCGAGGACTGCCTCGCCTCGGGCACGGTGAGCAGGCTGCGGAGAAAGTCCCTCGCGCGCCGACGCGGCGCGAAACGCCGCCGGGGAGGGTTCTCCCTCCCCGCGAAAGCGGGCGGCACGGATCGCGCCAGCGATTCGGGCCGCCATCCGGTGGGGAAAGCGCCGCGCATCCGTCCGGACGATGGGGTTCCCCATCTCCTTCGAGGACGGATTCCCACGCGGGGCGCCTTGTCCACCGGCTGCGCGGATGGCGCGCAGGAGGACACCCGGCGTCGTCAGGAGCCGGGCCTCCCCGAGGCGCTGGATCGCGATGCGGCGAAAGCGTCCGCCTTCGTCACTGGCGACGAACCAGCCGCGCGGCTCCGCGACGGGCAGACATTCCGCCTCGCCGGCCCCCGACTCGCGACGCAGGCGCTCGGCGGTGGCGATCTCGTCGAGCGCCTCGACCCGCACGACCCGAATATCTCCGGCCGCCAGGCTCGCCGCCAGTGTTGCCGGCTGATCCTCACGGCGAACCTCGGCTCGAACGGCTTCCGGGATCGCGAACTCGAGTCCGGGCAGATCCCGGAGCAAGTCGGTCCGATCCAGGATCAGGAACTCGATCAGGACGCTCGCGTCGACGGCCACGGTCTCCGCGCCGGACGGCGCCGACGGCCCGGGAGAGCCGACCTGGAACGGGTCGGCTTCGTCTTCAACGAGTGTCGGGGCGGACATCCACTGGCGGCGCCGCCAGCCCGACGCGCTCCAGCGTCTTCTCCAGCTCTTCCTCCTCCACACCGATCCGGCGCGAGAGCTCTCGCAGCTTGCCGCGGCTGATCGCTTGCCGGCGGAGAGCCTCCATGCCGAGCGACAGGAACCGCCGCCGGAAGTCCCCGCCGGGCGTCTGCGGATCGGGAAGTCCCATCAGCCGCGCCAGATCTCGCCCGAGACCCATGTCCACTTCGCCGCGAAGCGATTCCCGGCGCGACCGACCGATCAGCCGGAGATTCCCCAGGCGGTACACGGCCGAGATCTGGCTGACGCCGAGGTGATGAGCGAGAAGAGCCACATCGTAGATCTGGATCTCCTGGCTGCCGGGCGCCGGTCTCCCCTCCGTCCGAAGAGCGCCGACCTCGTCGAAGACCTCGGTCCGTTCGCGGCTCCGCGACCCTTCGCCAGCTTCCGGACGAACTGCCGGACACCCCTCTCGGGCATCAGAAGCGCGGCGGCAAAGGCGTTCGCCCGTACTTCGGGGAGCCGATCGCTCTCGGAGACGCGACTCAGCGTTCCCGGACTCTCATGGTCCAGCAGCGCGTGCGCATACTCGTGGGCGAAGGAGAAACGCTGTTTGAGCGGCGCCTCCTGCCCGTTCACGACGATGAAGGTTCCGACTCGCGGTTCGATCAGCGTGATGCCGGAGACTCCGCCCGGAAGGTTCTCCGTTGCGGTGCGGATGCCCTCGCCTTCGAGGATCTCCACGATGTCGGGGAGCGGGGAGACGCCGAGCCCGAGGCGATGCCTCTCGTGAGTCGCGACCTGCTCCCCTTGCCTCACCGCCTGCCACTTCGTCTCCGGCTCCGGTAGCCGATACGCCGGAGTTGCGGCCGCCCCGGCGCCGACCCCGAGGGTCTGTTCGATATCCGTGATGGTCCTCCCGAGAACGAGGGCATTGCGAACCGCATCGAGCGCTCCGTCCCTCTCGCCCGGATTCGAATGGAGACGGAAGAGGGCCACGAGCGGGTTCTCCTCCGGAAAACCGCTCGTCAGGAAGTCGCCCACTTCCCGTCCGTAGAGCCAGGCGAACCGGTCGAGCTCCAGACCGGAGACGGAGCGATTGCCGGCCTCGATCTGAACGATCGCCGAGCGCGACAGGCCGATGCGGCGCGCCACCTCTTCCTGTCGCATCCCGCAGGTCTCCCGCGCGGACCGCAACCGACGAGCCAGTTCCCTGGCGGTGACGGTCATCTCTCTGGTCGCTCGCGCCACCGGGAGCCCGGCGACGCCGACTCTATCTTGCGTACTTCTTCATCGGGGACGGGAAAAGAAGCGGTCAGGGTTAGCACAGGCAAACGGATCACGCGCCACCACTTCAGGGAGCGCGGTGTAGTCACGGAGCGCCCGGGACTCCGCCGGTGTCGTTTGGAAATGCGAATAACAGCTCTCCGCTGGCATCATCCGCTCCACTGTGCGAAATCGAGCCTGGAAGAACCAGGTGAAGTTGCCGAGCACCAACGGATTGCCCGCCTCGTCCCTTTCGACGATCACATCATAGAAAGACACGCGGACGATGGAGCCGTCCTGGATAGAGTCACGCGGGAGTCTCGTAAGACTCCTATCTGCCGCCTGTCCGGGTAGGAGAAGCATGCTGTCAACCTCGGCATAGTTGTCTTGCACCAAGGGCACGTCCAGCGAGCCCACTTGATAATGATACACCATTCCTTCGCCTCGAAAGACCCTCTCGGACTGATTGGTGATCGTAACGACGATATCGAACGTCGACTCCGGAACAAGAGTCTCCTGTTCCGTTCTTATGATGTACGTGGCATGGATTCCCCCAAGGTTAGCTTTTTGCATAAATGAAAGGCCTTCGGGGGCTTCTGTTTCTTCTTGGTTTACCGCCACCTGGACGGTACAGCGTGGTGGCTTCGGCACCAGGGAGATCATGATGTCACCCTGCCGCTGGATTGCCGGCCCCTCCACCTCGGAGAGAACAAGATCGAACTCGTCACATGATACCATGCTGGGAGGAGGCGGGGGAGGCGGGGGAAGCCCCATCACGCACGTTGCCGAGGCAATTGCATTCAGCGAGGCCAGGCAGCCGAGAGCCAGCAGCGGCAACGCAGACCTGCCAACGAGTCGTCGAGTGGTCATGATGGACCTCCTTGTGATTGGGACTGCGCGTAGATGCGCATCCCGAGTGCCCGGACTGCGGTGGCCGTGTCGAGCGGACGCGGACGGCGTCGCAGATCCAG
>CAYGAO010000223.1:0-5074 GCA_964347715.1 uncultured Acidobacteriota bacterium | reverse complement strand
GAGAAGCTCATGAAGAAACGCAAGCCGGAGCGAGGCCGGTTTTCCTCGCGGCGGACGACCGACGCGGTGCTTCGGCCGCTGCGCGGGGAGGACCTGGACCTGGTGTCGCGCAAGGCGAACATCCAACGCGGCTTCATGTCACCCGACTACCGGAGGGCGTCGAGGGCAGCAGAAAACGGAAGCCGCTATGGGTCGAAACGAACCTACTCCGACTGACGAGCGTGGAGGGGCCAAGGACAAGCGGCCGGAGCCGATCGCGGACAGCCCGGAGCGTGTCGCACGGGCGGATCGGAACCGCCCACCCACGCTTGGAGCGGGAAGTGGCGCGGATCGGGGCGGGCAGCGGCGCCGGTTCGGAGGGCCCGTAGCACGGCGGCGGGCGCGGACCTCAACCTCGTCGACGGTGGCGCGGAAGACTGCCGTCTACCGGTCGGCGGCATTCTGTCGCGCTTCCCGTCCGGAGGCGCCGATCAAGGCGCCTCATCCTTGGCACCTCGAACAGGGGGGAAATTCGAACCCCTTGGTGTCCTCCCGGAGCTTGTCGAAGAACAACTTGAACGAGTCGAACTCGTCCTTGTCGTCCTCGCTCGAAACCAACCGATCCGCCTCGCCCGTGCTCTTCCGACTGTCCGCCCTGAGGTACACTGTCTCTTCCTTCCAGTCCGGCTTATCCCGTGGCCTCCACTGAGGCGGGAATACGGCGTCTTTCAAATACACACGATCCGATATCAGATCTCCGAGGATCCCGGCCTCCTTCACTCTCTTGATCTGCACCTTCTTCTTCTGTTCATCACTGTCAAGACGGCGAATCTGCTCTAAGACCGTGTTGATGTTCTTACAGAGATCACAATATACTTTCTTGTCGCACATCGGACAGCAGGGTTCGCAAGGCGGGTTCCGGTTACACGGCGGCACGTAATATACAAAATCCCCGCGCGCTTGCGTCCAATTCAGGAGCCACTCCTTCCCCTGCTTCTTGATCTGCTCTGCGGTCCACTCCAGCGTCTCGGTGGCGACCGCGGTAATCTTCGCTGACTTCGCCACCTCCACCAGAGACTTCCACCTGATCGCCAATGGTTCCTCCCGAATATTGAACACTTGCCGCGCCAGTTCATCGTTGAGATCGGTGGCGCGCCTGAGCAGACCGAGGAGGCTTGTCAGTCTTTCATTCGCCGGAAGCGGATACGCGATCTGACGCTGAACCTCCGACCAGACCTCCTCGGCAAGACTGCGTATCTGCACTTCAAGGTATCTGGGGTATCCGTAAATTTGCGGACACTTCAGCACGTAATGCACTGATGTGTAATTGTTGTCAGATTGTTGCACCTTGAGCACCGGCGGCTTCTTCTCGGGAGTGGGAGTATTCTCATGGTTCAGGCAAATCTCGAAACCTGGCGGACATTTTTTGCCCATCAAAACCACCTGATTGCCGTCGTTGCCCCTGCCGCTCAGTGACTTCTTCGCGTCATCCAGTGACTTCGTCGCCCTTCTATAGTCGTGCTCGGAGAGGTACGCACATCGCTCGATGATCTCGATGATTCGGTGCCCACCCGACACCTTGGAGAGCTTGAGAAGGAATTCGTCGAACCTGAACCAGTCCTGCTTGTAGATGTGCAGGATGCGGATGCCGGCGAGGTCAGTCATACCTTTCCGCTCTTCAAGCCCGTGCACGTTGCCGAGTTTTTTTCCTAGTCCTATAAGGTCAAGATTGCTGGTAATGAATCTGCGTTTGTCCTTATTCTCATCAAGGGCCTTGCGCCCGAGTTTGTCGGCAACGCTCCGGGAGCTCTTTACGCGATGATTCGTCGAGTGGATCCAGGGGCTGATACGGTTATCAGGATTCGTGAAAATGCGGAGTACGTCTTCGGCGAGGCGCTCGTAGGATCCCCGCATTTGGGCCCATTTCCTTACCGTCTCAATGTTGTCGTCGAAGGGGTCCAGGTCCAAGCCGAGCTTGCTCAAGTGAGCTTTCCACTCCTCGCGCAAGTGGGTCCTGCGGCCCCGGAGGACGAGTTCAGCTTGTTTGATGTCGTCTTGGTGGGCGGAGTCGATCATACGGCGGTCTTCGGCGGGCGAGCGGTGGCCGGACGACCTGCGGGGTCTGTGAAGAAGCGGGCAGTGCGGCAGGAGGGGGGAGGCTGGCTGAGAAGCGACCCGAGCACCAGCGCGGCGGCGGAGCCGAGGACGATCACCGCGGCGGGCTCCACGCCGGTGTCGCCGACGGACCAGCCCGCCGCGCCCTCCGCCTGGATGAAGAGCACGGTCCAGAGTCCGACGGCGGCAAGGATCCCGGCGATCGCCCCGACGGCCGTGCTCCGACGCCAGTAGATCGCCGCGACGAACACCGGGAAGAGACCCGCGAATCCGGAGAGCGCCCAGACACCCAGGCTGAAGAGCGTCTGACTGGAGACGAGGCTGACCACGAAAACGACGACGAGGAACCCCGCCGCGAGCGCCCGGCCGACGAGCGCCTGACGGTCGCCGCTCCACCTCGAGAGTCGCGGCGCTCGGCGGACGACATCACGGGTGAGCATCGTCGCTACCGCCAGCGTCTGTGAATCGAGCGACGACATGATCGCGGCGAAGATCCCGGCGGCGAGACATCCGGCAAGGAGCGCTCCCGCGTGTTCCTGAATCAGCAGGATGATGACCGGCCCGGGGGTGTCGGGGGCGATGTCCAGGCGCCCCAGGGCGCCGAGCACGACGCTCGGAAGCCAGACGATGATGACGCAGATCGGATAGGCGATGACCGTGGGGCGAAACGCCCGCTCGGAGCGCGCCGACATCCAGTGGCTGAAGATGTGGGGGAAACAGGCGACCGAGAGCAGGACGAACAGGTAGGTGGCGATCGAGGTCCAGTCGCGCCAGCTGGGGGCCATCTGGAAGAACTGCGGCTGCTCGGCGGCCAGCCGGGTCGCCGCGGCCTCGAGGCTGCCGAGACCTTCGGTGATGACCCAGAACGAGATGGCGCCGACGGACATGAAGACCAGGGTCTGGAAGGTATTCACCACCGCGGTGCTGCGCATTCCGCCCGACACCACATAGATGAGGATGACCAGGCACAGGACCAGACTGCCGAGCCACGGCGGCGGCACGTACCCCCCCGCCGAGATCGCCGCCAGCGCGTTCCCGCCTCCCTTCACGCCGATGACCACATACGGGACCTGCCAGACCAGCGCCGCGCCCAAGACAAGGAATCCGAGCGCTCCTGATCCGTACCGGTCGCGCAGGAACTCGGACTGGGTCGCGTAGCCGAACCGCTTCCCGAGCCGCCAGAGCGGGACTCCGAGCCAGAGAAAGGTGGCCGGGACCACGATCGCGGTACTGGTCGCCATCAGCGCGAAGACGCGGAACCCCTGTCGATACGCCTCGCCGGAAGCGCCCAGAATCGTGAACGCCGACATGTTCGTCCCGAAGAGCGTCATCAGCAGGATGAACGGTCCGATGGATCGCCCGGCGAGAAAATAGGCCTCTCCGGCGCGGTCCGGCCCGGCCCGGCGCGTCCGCGCCGCGATGCCGATCCCGAGGACGACCGCCAGGTAGCAGACGACGACGGCGAGCGTCATTTCACGAACCCGGCGGCGGACCGAGAGTCCGGGCGGAAAGCAGCCGCATCGCGCCGCTGGCGGCGGCCACCACGAGCAGTTGCAACCAGACGACCGAAGGCAGACCGATGACGGTTCCTCCGACCGGGATCAGCACGACCAGCAGGTGGAGCAGCACCAGCGCGGGGAAGACGATCCGGCTGCCGGCCGCCGGTACTCCGGAGTCCTTCTCCGTAGGTCGCGCGTCAGAGGCCATAGCCGAGCGCCTTGAGTCCGGGGAGCGGTTGGCCGGCGAGGAGGGCGAGCATGGCGCCGCCGCCGGTGGAGAGGTGGGTCATCCGGTCGCCGATTCCGGCGGCCCGCACCAGCCCGACGGTGTGGCCGCCTCCGACCACCGTGGTCGCCTTGCGCTCCGCCGCCTCGCCCATCGCGACGAGCACGGTTCGGGTGCCCTCGCCGAAGCCGGAGCGCTTGTAGGCGCCCATCGGTCCGTTCCAGAAGACCGTCTCCGCCTCGGCGATCTCTGCGGCGAAACGCTCGCGCGTCTTCGGCCCGATGTCGAACGCGCGGCAACCCTCCGGCAGTTCCGTTACCGGAAGCACGGTGCCGGGTCCGGCGGGACGGCCCCCGGCATCACGGGAAACCAGGTGGTCCCCGGCCAGCGCGATCTTCCCGCCGTACTCGTTGAGGATAGCCTTCGCTCCCTCGATCTCCTCGGGGTACAGATCCCACCCCTTCGGCTTCCCCTGGGCGGCGAGGAAGGCGTAACCGATCGGCCCCCCGATCAGCAGCCGGTCGGCCTGCCTGGCGAACAGCCGCACCGCCGGCAGCTTGTCGCTGATCTTGCTGCCTCCCACGACGGCGACGAAGGGGCGGGCCGGCTGGTCGAGCGTCCCGAGCAGGCCGCGGACTTCGTTCTCGATGAGCGGTCCGGCGGCGGGGTTCCCGAAGAGCCGGGCGCAGCGGTCCACCGAAGCGTGGGCGCGGTGGACGACCCCGAACGCGTCGTTGGCGTAGCAGTCCCCGAGACTCGCGAGCTGCCCCGCGAACGCCGGGTCGTTCGCGGTCTCTCCGGGGTGGAAGCGGAGGTTCTCGAGCAGCAGGGTCTCTCCCGGGGGGAGACTGCGGGCGGCCGCCACCGAGCGACCGCCGAGCGGGCCGGGTTCGTCGCGGAAGAACCGGACCGGGCGGCCGAGCAGTTCCCCCAGGCACTCCGCCACCGGAGCGAGGGTGCGCTTTTCCTCGCGCTTCCCGGGCGGCCGCCCGAGGTGGCTCATGATCACCACCGAGCCGCCGGCGTCGTGGGCGGCCCGGATGGCGGGAACGGTGGCGCGGATCCGGGAGTCGTCGCCTACCCGTCCGCCCCTGAGTGGCGTATTGAACTCGGCGCGGAGCAGCAGCCGCCGCCCACCGAGGTCAAGTTCGTCGAGCCGGGTCCACGGGCGGGCGGAGGTCATGGCAGGCGAAGGATACTCAGCTCATGAAGAAACGCAAGCCGGAGCGAGGCCGGTTTTCCTCGCGGCGGAAGA
>CAYGAO010000222.1:0-5084 GCA_964347715.1 uncultured Acidobacteriota bacterium | reverse complement strand
AAGCGCCGCCGGGGAGGGTCCTCCCTCCCCGCGAAAGAGGGCGGAACGGATCGCGGAAGCGATACGGTCCGCCATCCGGTGGGGGAAGCGCCCCGCCTCCGCCCGGACAGTGGGGTTCCCCCATCTCTTCGGGGACGGATTCCCATGCGGGGCGCTCTATCCACAGGCTGTTGGCTGCCGGAGCGGTCATCGGTTCGGCCGACGAGGCGCGCCGTGATCCTGGTCGGGAGGCTCCCGGGGCCCCGGACGGGGCAGATCCGCGGCCTCCTCGCTGATAGACTCCGTTTCGGGTGGATGGTCAGCCGGCAGCCTAGGTTCCCCGTGGCGACGGTCGCCCGCGCGGGGACCGACGCTCGATGAGGGCGCTGGTCGCCGGCCTTCTCTCGTGCCGCTCTCCGCGACTTTGAAACCCGCCCGCGAAGTTCCGGAGAGCGCTGCCCTCCCCGGGGCGGCGCCGTTCGTTCGCCGCCACATCGGCCCGAGCCCGACCCAGCAGGCGGCGCTGCTCCACGACCTCGGCGTCGCCTCGCTCGAGGAGCTGATCGCCGAGACGATCCCCGCCGACATCCGTCTCGAACGGGAGCTGGATCTCCCCGCGCCGCTTTCCGAAGCCGGGCTCCTCCGGTCCCTCCGGGAGATCGCGGCGGAGAACGAGCCGGCGCGGAGCTTCATCGGCCGGGGCTACTACGGCACGGTGACGCCGCCGGTGCTCCTCCGGAACATCCTCGAGGACCCCGGCTGGTACACGCAGTACACCCCCTACCAGTCCGAGATCTCCCAGGGCCGGCTGGAGATCCTCCTGAACTTCCAGACGCTCGTCGCCGACCTGACCGGCCTTCCGGTCGCCGGGGCCTCGCTCCTCGACGAAGCCACCGCGGCGGCCGAGGCGATGGCGATGTGCCACCGCTCGACCCGCCGGCCGGTCTTCCTCGCCGACCGGCATCTCCACCCGCAGACCCTCGCGGTGCTCGGCACCAGGGCCCGCGCCGCCGGGATCCGGCTGGAGATCCGGGACCTGGCCGAGACTCCGGATCCCGGCCCGGACCTCTCCGGGGTCGTCGTCCAGTATCCGGACACCGAGGGCCGGATCACCGACTGGCGTCCGCTCGTCGAGCGGGTGCACGCGGCCGGCGGGCTCTTCGTGGTCGCGACCGACCTGCTGGCGCTGACCCTGCTCCGGCCTCCGGGCGAGTTCGGCGCCGACATCGCGGTCGGGTCGAGCCAGCGCTTCGGAATGCCCATGGGCGGAGGCGGCCCGCACGCGGCATTCCTCGCGACGCTCCCCCGCTACGCCCGCCGGACTCCCGGCCGGGTCGTCGGGGTCTCGCGCGACGCCTCGGGGCGGATCGCGTTCCGGCTGGCGCTCCAGACCCGCGAACAGCACATCCGGCGCGACCGCGCGACGAGCAACATCTGCACGGCCCAGGTGCTCCCGGCGCTCGTGGCCTCGACCTACGCCGCGTGGCACGGCCCCGAGGGGCTCGTCCGGATCGCCCGCACGGTGCGGCGGCTGACCCTCGCGCTCGGACGCGGCCTCCGCGAACTCGGCTTCGCGACCGGGACCGGTCCGGTCTTCGACACCCTCGCCGTCGCGGCGTCGCCCGAGGAGACCGACCGGATCCTCCGGGCCGCCGAAGCGCGCGGGATGAACCTCGCCCGCCACGAGGGCGGGGGCGTGGGCGTCTCGCTCGACGAGACCACGACCCTCGAGGATCTCGACCGGATCCTCACGGCGTTCGCCGCGCCGCGCCCCGCGCCCCGCGCCCTTGACCTGCTGCCCGCGAGGGGCGAGGAGGAGCCGCTGCCGCGCGCCCTCGAGCGGCGGAGCATCTTCCTCGACCACGAGGTCTTCCATGTCCACCGGTCCGAGCACGAGATGCTCCGCTACCTGCACCGGCTCCGGGAGCGGGACCTCTCGCTCACCACCTCGATGATCCCGCTCGGCTCCTGCACCATGAAGCTGAACGGGACGGCCGAGATGCTCCCCGTAACCTGGCCGGAATTCGCCGAGGTCCACCCGTTCGCCCCGCTCCGCCAGCTGCGGGGCTACGCCCGGATCGCCGGGGAACTCGAGGCCCAGCTCGCCGAGATCACCGGGTTCCACGCGGTCAGCCTGCAGCCGAACGCCGGTTCGCAGGGCGAGTTCGCCGGCCTGCTGATGATCCGGGCGTATCACGAGAGCCGCGGCGAGAGCGAGCGCGATGTCTGCCTGATCCCGGTCTCGGCCCACGGGACGAATCCGGCGAGCGCGACGATGGCCGGGCTCCGGGTGGTTCCGGTCGGGACCGCGGCGCAAGGTGACATCTCCGTCTCCGACCTCGCGGAGAAGATCGAGGCGAACCGCGGCCGGATCGCCGCGCTGATGATCACCTACCCCTCGACGCACGGCGTCTTCGAGGAGGGCGTTCGCGAGATCTGCCGGATGATCCACGCCGCCGGCGGGCTCGTCTATCTCGACGGCGCGAACCTGAACGCCCAGGTCGGCCTGACCAGCCCGGCCCGGATCGGCGCCGATGTGTGCCACATCAACCTCCACAAGACCTTCTGCATCCCCCACGGCGGCGGCGGCCCGGGGATGGGTCCGGTGGCGGCGACGCGGGAGCTCGCACCCTTCCTGCCGGGGCACCCGAACGGCCCGCAGGGTCCCGAGCGGATCGGGGCCATCTCGGCCGCCCCGTGGGGCAGCCCGGCGATCCTGCCGATCTCGTGGGCCTACATCCGGATGATGGGCGCCCGGGGGCTCCGCGAGGCGAGCGAGGTGGCGATCCTCGCCGCGAACTACATGGCGAACCGCCTGGAGGGCCATTACCCGCTGCTCTACCGGGGGAGCGGCGGACGGGTGGCGCACGAGTTCATCCTCGATTGCCGGCAGTTCCGGAAGTCGGCGGGGGTCGAGGCGAACGACATCGCCAAGCGCCTCATGGACTACGGCTTCCACGCGCCGACGATGTCCTTCCCGGTGCCGGGGACGCTCATGATCGAACCCACCGAGAGCGAGTCGAAGGAGGAGCTCGACCGTTTCTGCGACGCGATGATCCGCATCCGCGGCGAGATCCGGGACATCGAGGCCGGGCGCGCCGACCGGGAGCGGAACCCGCTCCGCCTGGCCCCCCACACCGCCCGCGAGGTCGTCCGGCACGACTGGGACCGGCCCTACCGCCGGGAGCTCGCCGCCTTCCCGGCGCCCTGGGTCGCCGAGAACAAGTACTGGCCGCCGGTATCGCGCGTGGACAACGCGCGTGGCGACCGGAACCTCATCTGCAGCTGCCCCGACGACTGGCGCTCCGGGGGCGAACACCCGCCGCACGAGTTCCACAGCGACCGCCACCACCAGGACGAGGCGCATTGACCGACAAGCGACACCTGCGCGCCTGCGCGGCCCAGATCAGCCCGGTCTTCATGGACAAGAAGGCCAGTGTCCGGAAGTACGCGGAGACCATCGTCGAGGCCGGCCGGCGCCGGGTGGACCTCATCGTCACCCCGGAGACGGGGATCCCGGCGTATCCCTACTGGCGGAACAACTTCGGTTACACGGACCCCGAGTCGGCCGCGGTCTGGAAGGAGACGGTCGTCGCGTTCTACGAGCAGGCGGTGCGGATCCCCGGGCCGGAGACCGAGGAGCTCGGCCGCGCGACCCGCGCGGCGGGGCTCACCGCGGTGATCGGGCTGAACGAGCAGGACGACCGTCCGGGCTCGAAGACGCTCTACAACACCATGCTGTTTCTCGGCCCCGACGGCGAGATCCTCGGCCGCCACCGCAAGCTGGTGCCCACGCACCAGGAGCGGATCTTCTGGGGCCGCGGGAATGCCGACGATCTCCGGGTGTTCCGGACGCCCTTCGGGACGCTCGGCGGCCTCATCTGCTTCGAAAACCACATGACGCTGCTGAAGGCCGCGCTCGCGCTCGAGGGCGAGGAGGTGCACGCCGCCTGCTGGCCGGGATACTGGGCCTACGGGGGAGCGGGGAACACCGTGCGCGACATGACGGGCGCCACCTACCCGCTCCACCATTCGGACCAGGACGCCGCCGTCCGCGAGTACGCCTTCGAGACGCAGACGTTCGTGGTCTCGGCCTCCCTGTTCCTCGACGAGGACCAGGTCCCGGACGACTTCCCCTACAAGAAGACCACGAACTGGAAGTGGGCGATGGGCGGCAGCGCGATCGCCACCCCGTTCGGCACCTACGCGGCCGAACCGCTGTTCGGGAAGGAAGGACTCGTGATCGCGGATCTGGACCTCGCGGATCGCGTCGTGGCGAAGAACGTCTTCGACTGCATGGGGCACTACACCCGCTGGGATGTGGCCCAGCTGCGGCTCCGCCGGCACGGGATCGGCCCGGAACCCGTCGCTTCCGAACCCTTCGCCGCCGCCCGCCTCGCCCCGGCCGCGCGCTCGGGTCCGGAGGACCGGGAGGGGCCGCCGAAGGCGATCCTCGGGGCGCTCCCGCCCGAGGGGGCGCGCTCGATCCTGGCGGCGCTCAAGGAGCGACTCGGTCCCGAGGCCGTCTCCCAGCACCGCGCCGAGATCCATGTCGACGATCTCGAGGAGCTCGCCCGTTCGCACGGGCTCTCGCGCGACGAGGTCGTCTCCTTCATCCACGACTTCATCGATCTGGTCCGGCGCAAGAGCGAGTTCGTCGTTCCCGACCTCGATGTCGAGGAACCGGCGGACGCCTGAGCGGCCGCGAGGGGTCGCTTCCGGAGCGGCCGCGGTGGCGCATGTCCGGCAGCCGGTGATCCCGTTCCCGCGGCGTTCGCGCCGCCACCCTGGCTCCGCAATCTCCCCGCGATCCTTCTCGCCGGCGCTCCGTCCGCCCGGGGGCTGACCGCTCCCGCCACGGTCCGCGCGATGGTTCTCGGACTGCTCACCCTGCACGCGCTCGGCCTCGCCGCCTTCGCGTACACCTGCTTCGGCGGCGCGGTCCGGGGCGAGCTCGCCCCGCACATCTGGGCCGGCCTGATCGCCGTGCTGCTGGGCGTGTTCGCGCACACGATGAGCTACTTCTACCTGGTGGCGATGACCAGCATGATGAAGAAGGCCCTCGCCGAAGTCCCCGGCGACGCGCCCGGACCGGCGCTGCTCGC
>CAYGAO010000221.1:0-5128 GCA_964347715.1 uncultured Acidobacteriota bacterium | reverse complement strand
AATCGGGGTGGATTCCGGTTCCCTTCCCGGAGCGGTGCGGATGCGGGGGACTTTTCTGCGGGCTGTCATGACGGAGGAGACGGAGGGAGACCGCGGGGCCCGGAACGGATGCTGGGGCAGGCTGGCCCGTTCCGTCGGTCTTCGTGTCTCACTTTCACCCAATTGTGAGACACGACGCCGCTTGTCGTGCACAGGTGAGCGACAAAGTGGTTTGTGTCCCAGGCCGCGAGCAGCTCTTCGTCGGGCGCTTCGCGGGTCTGCCGCACCGGATCGAGGTGGGAGGCGAAGACGCTGGCCCGAAGCTCCTCCCACTCGCCGTCGTTCGACCGGCGGACGACATTCTTCACTGCCCGATCGCCGTCGCCGATGCGCACCGCAGGCTCCTCTCCCTCCCGGATTCGATGGATGGTCGGCGCCCGAACCCGGGGCGCCCGAGAGCCCGGCCGCGCAGGAGTCTGAGCCCGAGGCGCGACGAATTCCACCGGTTCCGGCCTGCTCCGCCGGCGGCGGGTCCGGACGGCGGGCGGCGCGGTAGGCCTGCTGGCGGTGGTTCGGGCGGGCGGGATGGCGTCGCTCCAGCACCCCCGCCGCGGTCATCGGCCCGAGATGCCGCCGACTGACAGGCGGTGGAGAAAGTCCTTCGTGCGCCGAAGCGGCGCGAAGCGCCGCCGGGGAGGGTCCTCCCTCCCCGCGAAAGAGGGCGGAACGGTTCGCGCCAGCGGTTCGGGCCGCCATCCGGTGGGTGAAGCGCCCCGCATCCGCCCGGACGAGGGTGTTCCCCATCTCTTCGAGGACCGTTTCCACGCGGGGCGCTCTATCCACCGGCTGTCAGCTCCGGGAGCTTGTCCTTCGAGTGCCCCCGGCGCCCCAGCTCCTCCCCGCCCTCCCCGTAGAACGACAACGAGGTGGTGTCGAAGAACACCAGGTCCAGCCGCGAGAACAGGCTCCGCCGCCGCAGGAACAGCCGCTCCTCGACCCGATCCTTCACGCAGTGCGGCGCCCGGGTACGCCCCGCCTGCTCCCCGGCCGGCACTTCCCCGAGCCATGCCATCGCCCCGCCGCGACCACCCGTCCGCCAAACTCCAACAGCACCAACGCTTTCCGACGAGCCACCTCCCGAATTCGCCGGATTACCGTCGAACTTGAGTCCGGCGTCCTGTCCTCGCGCTACGGGCCGATGCCGCGGTCCGTCGCCAGATAGGTCGCGAAGCTCCCGAGCCAGTGGCTCCCGGTGTAGCGGTCGGGATCGACTCCGGCGAGGCCGGCGGCGGCGTTCCGGGCGGCGAGCGCGGTCATCTCCCGGCGCCGGCGGTCATCGGGGTCCAGCGCGGAGGCGACGCCCCGGAGCATCCAGGCGCGGCTCAGGTGGAGGCCGTGGAGGTGCCCGAACGAGTCCTCCTCGTCCTCGGGAACCCGCACCGGCTCGAGGGCCTGCGGGAGCGGACCCGGCAGGAAACCGTCGAGCCAGTCCCGGAACCCGGGACCGGGGAGCACCCGGCGCATGAAGTCCGCCTCGGCGAGGCAGGGCGAGAGGAAGTCCTGCCCGGAGGGTTCCCAGGCGACCGGGCAGTCGCGGTCACCCCCGAACCAGACGCGGGCGCGCGCCTCGAGCAGGTCCCGCAGCGGGCGGTTCCCGGTCGAAACCGCCCAGTCGTGGATCAGTCCGGCGGCGAAGGCCGTCTGCTTGTGCTCTCCGACGCGCACCGGGTGCTCGAGCTTCCCGAAGAAGTCGGTGAGCCGCCCGGCGGCGTCTTCGACGAGCGGGGCGAGCGCGGCGCGCCAGCGGGCCGCCCGGTCGCGATCGTCCTCGCTCGCGGACGGATCGCCGGCCCATTCCGAGAGCTCGGCGTCCAGCTGGAGCAGCCAGGCGAGTCCGTAGGGCCGCTCGAAGCCGCGCCGCCCCTCGCGGGAGACGTACTCCAGCTCGCCCGCCACCCGTTCGTCGGTCAGGTTCCGGTCGAGCGCCTCCCGCGCCGCCCCGGCGAACTCCGCCTCCGGGAACCGGCGGGTCAGGCGGGCGAGGAGCCAGTGCCCGTGGACCGCGGAGTGCCAGTCGTAGCATCCGTAGAAGACCGGCGTGAGCTCGCGCGGCGGCGCGAGGTCGGCGTCGCTCTCGAGGCGCAGCGAAACCTGGTTCGGGTATTCCTTCCCCACGCATTCGAGCGCCAGCGCGGCGAAGGCGGCGGCGCCGGACTCGCCGAGCGGCGGCGTCTCATCCATCGGTGGCGACTCCGCGCCGCACGCGGCGAGCAGGGCGACGAACACGAGCCGTCCGGACATCCCTCATCCTCCCGGTCTCCGGGCGCGGCTCACGACCGCATCGGCGCGGCGGATCGGCTCCGGGAGCCGAAATCCTATGGCGCAGTCGAGCGCGAGGCGCTCGGCGGCGGCCAGGTCCACGAGGTGTCCGACGCTCACGAAGACCGGGCGCACCCGGTCCCGGGTTCGGAGGACGGTCCCGACGCGCTCTCCCCGGTGGACGAGCGGCGCGCGCGCACCGCGCTCGGGACCCGGCTCCGGGTGTTCGCCGACGAGCACGCTCTTCGCGCATCCCACCGCCGGCAGCCCGGCGAGCACGCCCACATGACAGGCGAGTCCGAACCGGCGCGGGTGGGCGACGCCGTGGCCGTCGCAGAGGAGCGCCCCGACGCCCGGCGGCAGCGCGGCGAGCGCGGCGAGCACCGCCGGCGCCTCGCGGAACGAGAGGAGCCCCGGCACATACGGGAACGCGAGCGGCCGCCGCACCACGCGCTCCGCGATGACGCACCGCTCGCGGACATCCCAGGCCACCGCCGCTGCGACGCACTCCCCGGCGGGGAACGCCACATCGAGCCCGGCGACCACGGCGGGGTCCCAGCCGGGCGCGGTTTCCGCGCGCACCCTCCCGGCGAGCTCCCGCTGGATCTCCGCCGCTTCCCGGGGCGAGACATCCCAGCGATGTTCGGCCTTCATGCCCGCCCCCGCACCGCCTGCCGGACCCGGAGCGCGAGGATCGTCCCCAGGATCCCGACGCTCGCGCCGACGACCCCGCGCACCGTCCCGCCCACCTTCGACCTGCCGGCGCGCCGCCGCCGCGTGTCCACCGGGACCTCGACCACCGAGAGGCCCCACTGGATCGCCCGCACCTGCATCTCGACGGTCCACCCGTAGGCCTCGTCCCGCATCCCGATGCGGTCGAGCGCGTCCGACCGAATCGCCCGATACGGGCCGAGATCGGTCACCTCGGCGCCCCAGAGCCAGCGGATCAGGCGGGCGGCGATCCGGTTCCCGGCGACCTGCGGCGGCGAGAGCGCCCCCGCCTCGGCCCGGCCGAGCGCGCGCGATCCGATCGCGAGGTCCGCGCCGGCGGCGACCGCCGCGAGCAGCCGCTCGCACTGCGCGGCGTGGAACGACCGGTCCCCGTCGCTGAAGAGGACGACCTCGACCGGGGCGAGCGCCGCCAGCGCCTCGAGGCAGGCGCCGCCGTAGCCGGGGCGATCCCGCCGCACCACCCGCGCCCCCGCCGCCCGGGCCCGGTCCGCCGTCCGGTCGGAGGAGCCGTTGTCGCAGACCACGAAGTCGTCGATCCAGCACTCCCCGCCCGCGCCGAGCGCGAGCAGCTCGCCGACCACCGCACCGATGTTCGCCTCCTCGTCGCGGGCCGGGACGACCGCGCCGACCGTCAGCCCCCGGAACACGAGGCGGGGAAGAGGAAGGCGTCGGCCGCGGGCGGCTCCCACAGGCAGCGGTCGAGTCGAACCCGGCTCCGCCGGTCGAACGCCACTCCCTCGCGGCGCAGCAGCTCCCGCTGCCGGCCCGGCGGACAGCCGCCGCGGAGTTCCGCCGCGAGCGAACCGTCCGCGCTCACCACCCGCTGCCAGGGAACATCGTCGGGGCAGTCCCGGAGCGCCCACCCCGCCGCCCGCGCCGAGAGCGGATACCCGGCGGCGGTGGCCGCCCGCGCGAGCCGCCCGTAGGTGGTCACCCGCCCCCGCGGAATCCCCCGCACCAGCGCGTGGACCCGCGCGAACTTCCGCGCCGCCGGCTCCGCCGCGAGGAAACCGGCGGACCGCATCACTTCGCCCACCGACCCGGAACTCGTTCGGGCCCCTCCGCGAGCGGCGGGTTCATCGCCGTGGCGCCGCCTGCTCCACCGGTTCGGACGGCTCGGTCACCGCCTCGACCCGGGCGCCGTCGCTGTCGGTCCAGGACACCCGCGCCCGCAAGCGATGTCCGATATCCGGGGCCGTGGGAGTGTACCGGTAGGTCGGCTTCGCCGAGGGCGGGAGCGCCGTCCAGCCTCCGGCGTCGCTGCCTTTCTCCCACTGCCAGTCGCTCCGGTCCGTAACTGCCCTCCGGGTCGCTCCGGACAGAGCAACCGAGAAGGGCTCCCCCACCCGCGGAGCGGCGAAGCTGGTGAAGAACGCAGCCCTGTAACGAAAGATCACACCGTCGGACAGTTCGACCACCACCTCCAGTCCCGGCGCGTCGTCGGGGCACGGCCCACCCCGTTTGCAGCGCCACGCGATGAGTGAGTCTGCGTCGTCCGTGACCACGTAGAATCGAGATTCCAGGCTCCCGATCCAGGTCACGGACTGCACCTCGGCCAGCCAGACGAGCTGGGGGGAGATGTTGGTGTAGAAGTGACCCGCGACCGGGTTCGCCTTCACCCACTCGACGATCTCGGATTCGGCCCAGTACTCGGTGTTGTAGGTCGAGTCGCCGAGGATGCCGCCGGGGAGAAGGTGACGGTCTTCGATGTAGCCGCGTTCGAGGGCTCTGGCGGTGAACTCGTGGTTCGTCAACACCGAGCGGCCGATGTGCGCCAGGCCGCCCACCAGCAGGACGGAAGCGAGCGCCCACCTGACAGCCGGTGGATAAGGCGCCCCGCAGGGGAATCCGTCCTCGAGGAGATGGGGAACCCCATCGTCCGGGCCGATGCGGGGCGCTTTCCCCACCGGATGGCGCCCCGAATCGCTTGCGCGATCCGTTCCGCCCTCTTTCGCGCGGACGGAGGACCCTCTCCGGTGGCGCTCCGCGCCGCGTCGGCGTACGAGGGACTTCCTCCACAGCCTGCTCATCGCGGCCATCCCACCGCGGACTTCACGGCGCAGCAACCTGTCCAGCACCCATACGGCCACCACGAGGA
>CAYGAO010000220.1:0-5153 GCA_964347715.1 uncultured Acidobacteriota bacterium | reverse complement strand
CGGCGCTTCGCGCCGCGTCGGCGCGCGAGGGACTTTCTCCACAGCCTGTTCAGGGCCGGCATCGGCCCATTCTACGGCCGGTGGGGGCCCGGGTGGGGCGGGGGTGGAATCCGCGGACCCACGGCTACAATTGCGGGTTGTTTCACCCCCACCCGAGGTACCTCGAATGACCGAACCGATCATGATCGAGGCGAAAGGTCTCAGCAAGTTCTACGGACCCTTCGTCGCGGTCGAGAACGTACGCTTCGCGATTCCCCGCGGCCAGATCGTGGCGTTTCTGGGGCCGAACGGCGCCGGCAAGACGACCACGATGAAGATGCTCACCGGCTACCTCGCCCCGAGCGCCGGGACCGCGGCGATCTCCGGCTTCGATATCCGCCAGCAGCGGTTCGAGGCGACGCGCCGGCTGGGCTACCTGCCGGAGAACGGGCCGCTCTATCCCGACATGACCCCGGCGGAGCTGCTTCGCTTCTTCGGGGAGGCGCGCGAGCTGCCGAAGCCGCGGCTCGACTCCCGGATCCGCGAAGTGGCCTCGCTCTCGGCGCTCGAGGAGGTCCTCGAAAAGCCGATCGGCAAGCTCTCCCGCGGGCTGCGCCAGCGCGTGGGGGTGGCGCAGGCGCTCCTCCACGATCCCGAGGTCCTGATCATGGACGAGCCGACCTCGGGCCTCGACCCGAACCAGATCCGCGAGTTCCGACAGAACATCCGCCGGCTGGGACGCGACAAGACCGTGCTCATCTCGACGCACATCCTGCGCGAGGTCGAGGCGGTCGCGGACCGGGTGCTCCTCGTGGCCGGCGGGCGTCTCGTCTTCGACGGGGTTCCGCGGGACCTCGAGCGGAACGGCTCGCTGGAGGAGACCTTCCACGAGCTCACCGCCGCGCCAGGCGTCGCCGGCGGGAAGCAGGAGGCCGCGTGATGCCGGGGCTCGTCGAGATTCCCTCGGTCCGCCGGGGCGTGGTGGCCGCGCTGATGCGGCGCGACCTGCGGATGTACTTCTCGAACCCGTCGGGCTATGTGTTCCTGACGCTGTTCATCCTGCTGAGCGCGGCGGCGGCGTTCTGGCAGGATCGCTTCTTCCTGAACAACCTCGCGAACCTCGATCAGCTGAACGAGCTGTTCCCCTACATCCTGGTCTTCTTCGTCCCGGCGCTCACAATGTCGGTCTGGGCGGAGGAGAGGAAGCTCGGGACCGACGAGCTGCTGCTCACGCTCCCCGCCACCGATGTGGAGATCGTGCTCGGCAAGTACGGCGCGGTCCTCGGGGTCTATGGCGCGGCGCTCCTCCTCTCGCTGAGCCACGCGGTGGTGCTGATGATCCTCGGCAGCCCCGACTGGGGGCTGCTGTTCGGGAACTACCTCGGCTACGCGCTTCTCGGATCGGCGCTCGCCGCCCTCGGGATGGTCGCCTCGCTGCTGACCTCGATCCCGACGGTGGCCTTCATCCTCGGGGCGGCGCTCTCGGCGCTCCTGGTCGCCCCGGGGACGCTCTTCGGCGCCTTCGGCCCGGGGCTCGCGCGGCTCGTCGAGCCGCTCTCGGCGCTCTCCCGTTTCGAGGAGTTCGGCCGGGGCGTCGTCCCGCTGACCTCGCTCCTCTACTTCGGCGCGGTGGCCGGGTTCTTCCTCTACCTGAACGTGCTGCTGATCGGCCGGCGGCACTGGCCGGCCGCCGCCGACGGCTACCGGATGTCCACCCACCACTGGGTGCGCGCGGTCTCGGTGGCGCTCGCGCTCTCGAGCGCGATCGTGCTCGGCTCCCGGGTCGGAGTGCGCCTCGACCCGCCCGCTGCGGGCCTCCACGCGCGCTCCGGGGAGACCCGGGCCCGGCTCCGGGGCCGCCCCGACGACCGCCCGGTGTTCGTCCAGGCCTACCTGAGCTCCGAGGTGCCCGAGCCGCTGGTCCAGACCCGCGCGACCCTGGTGAGCGTCCTGCGCGAGATGGAATCCGTGAGCGGCGGGCGGGTGCAGGTCCGGATCGAGGACACGGAACCCTTCACCGAAGCGGCCCGCGAGGCCCGGGAGAAGTTCGGGATCACCGCCCGCCAGATCCCGAGCGTGACCTCCGCGCGCGCCGGGGTGAGCGAGGTCTTCCTCGGAGTCGCGTTCACCTGCGCCGCCGAGGAACAGGTGATTCCCTTCTTCGACCGCGGGCTCCCCGTCGAGTACGAACTCGCCCGCAGCGTGCGCGTGGTGGCGAACACCGAGAAGCGGCGGGTCGGGGTGATCTCGAAGGAACTCCGCATCTTCGGCGGGCTGGACTTCCAGACGATGCGCCAGAACCCGGAATGGTCCGTCGTGGACGAGCTGCGGAAGCAGTACGAGGTGGTCCAGATCCAGCCGAACTCGCGGATCACCGACGAGGTGGACGGGCTGCTCGTGGTGCTGCCCTCGACCCTCGCCGAGGACGAGATGCAGAATGTCACCGACTTCATCCGCTCCGGCGTCCCGGCGCTGCTGCTCGTGGACCCGCTCCCGGTGGTGAATCTCGGCCTCGCTCCCTCGGAGCCGCCCGGAGCAGCGCAGAACCCGTTCCTGCGGCAGGGACAGCCGCCCCCTTCGCCGAAGGGCAACGTGCAGGGCTTCCTCGCCGGGCTCGGCGTGTCGTGGGATCCCGGCGCCATCGTCTGGGACGCCTACAACCCGCATCCCGACCTGGGCCATCTCCCCCCCGAGGTCGTCTTCCTCGGCCCGGGGAACGGGAACCCCGAGGTCTTCGCCACGGCTTCGCCGGTGAGTTCGGGGCTCCAGCAGGTCGTCCTGATCTACCCGGGACGCCTCGAGCCGCTCGCGGGATCGCCGGCCGGGTTCGACCCGCTCCTGACGACCGGGGAGGTGTCGGGGACCTTCCCCTACTTCCAGATGGTGCAGCGGAACTTTCTCGGCTCGCAACTGAACCCGAACCTGCCCCACCGTCCCGACCCGGTGAACCATGTGGTCGCCGCCGAGGCGCGCACCTTCCGTCCCGAAGACGCCGGAACCGACGGGAGCGAGGAGGAGGAGCCGGATTCCGGCGAAGGCGAAGCGGATTCCACCCGGATCATCGCCATCGCCGACCTCGACTTCATCTCGGAGCAGTTCTTCGAGCTCCGGCGTATCGGGCCGCCGAACCTGAACTTCGACAACGTCTCCTTCTTCCTGAACGCGATGGATGTCCTCGTCGGGGACGAGTCCTTCGTCGCGCTCCGGAACCGCCGCGTACGCCACCGCACCCTCGAAGCGGTCGAGTCTCGCGTCCGGGCGTTCACCGAACAGCGCAGTCTCGAGGAGGATGAAGCCGAGGCGAGCGCCCGGGAAGCGCTCCGCCAGGCGCAGGAGCGGCTCGACCGGCGGGTGGCCGCCGTGCGCGAGCGCGACGATCTCGACGCCCAGGCGCAGGAGATCATGGCGAGGAACCTCCAGGAAGTGGAGAACCGGCGGTTCAACGTGCTCGAGGCGAACATCGAGGCCGGAAAGGACGCCCAGATCCTCGCCAGCGAGGAGCGGATGGAAGCGCAGATCCGCAGCATCCAGACCGGGATCCGCACCGCGGCGGTGCTCATCCCGCCGATTCCGGTCTTCCTGCTCGGGGTGTGGACCTTCTGGCGGCGGCGACGCGCCGAGCGGGAGGGAGCGGCGGCCGCGCGCCGCCTGCGGGAGCGATGAGTCCGGTGGAGGGAACGAACATGGAACCGAAGAGCCCCGAGAACGGGCCGGCGCCGCGCGAGGCGCTCCCCGCCACGGGAGACGTCGCCGCCGGGAAGCGGGACACCGCGCCCGGACCCGAGTTGCGACGCACCCAGACGATCGCCGGCGCCGCGGTGCTGCTCACCGTGCTCGCCGCCGTCAGCTCGCCCCGGAACCCGGAACCGGGGGACTTCGTGGATCTCGGGGAGCGGTTCTTCCCGAACTTCGAGGATCCGGCGGAGGCGCGGTCGCTCGAGATCATCGAGTTCGACGAGGCGACCGCCGAGGCGATCCCGTTCCGCGTCCAGAACGAGGGCGGCGTCTGGACCATCCCGAGCCACCACGACTACCCCGCCGACGGCGCGGACCGGCTGGCGCAGACCGCCGCCGGGATCCTGTTGCTCGAAAAGGACGACTTCCGCTCCGAGAATGTCGCGGATCACCCGGCCCTCGGCGTCGTGGATCCGCTCGACGACGCCGCCCTGTCGCTCGTCGGGCGCGGCCGCCGGGTCACGGTGAAGGCCGCCGGGGACCGGGTGCTCGCGGACCTCGTGATCGGCCGGCAGGTCGAGGGCCGGGAAGGCGCCTGGTTCGTCCGGGTTCCGGGGCAGAAGCGCGTCTATGTCTCCGATCTCGGGGTCGATATCTCGGCAGACTTCGCCGACTGGATCGAACGGGATCTCCTGCTCGTGGACCGGGACCGGGTCGAGGCGGTGACCCTCGAGGACTACTCGATCGACGAGCGCACCTACCGGGTCGAGCGCCGCGACCGGCTCGAGCTCGAGAAGAACGACGGGGAGTGGACCGCCACCGGGCTCGGGTCCGGCGAGGAAGTGGATTCCTTCGCCACGAGCGAGATGCTCCGGGCCGCCGACGAGCTCGAGATCGTGGGGGTGCGCCCGAAGCCGGCCGGAATCGCGGCCTCGCTCACCGGGGATCCGGGCGGGGTGTCGAACACGGACATCCTGTCGCTGCAGAGCCGCGGCTACTACCTGACGCAGGACGGGAGCCTGCTCTCGAACGAGGGCGAGGTCCGTCTCGAGACCGACGAGGGCATCCGCTACACGCTCCGCTTCGGCGAGGTCGTGTACGGCCGGGGCGAGGAGGTGAGCGCGGGCGGCGGCGAGGAAGGACCCGCCTCCGGGCCGGCCGAGAACCGGTACCTGTTCGTTACCGCGGAGTTCCTGCCCGCGCGGTTTCCCGAGCCGCCCCGTCCGGGGAACCGCGACTTCGAGGACCGGCCCGCCGACGAGCTGACCGACGCCGACCGGGAGAACCGGGACCTCGCCCGCGCCTTCGACCGCTGGGAAGAGGAGGTGGCGCGGGGCCGGGAGCTCGAGGAGACGCTCACCCGGCGGTTCGCCCGCTGGTACTACGTGATCTCGCAGGAGAGTTTCGAGGACCTCCGCAAGACGCGCGAGGACCTGGTTCGGGAGGCGAGCTAGCAGGCTGTGGAGGAAGTCCCTCGCGCGCCGACGCGGCGCGAAGCG
>CAYGAO010000219.1:0-5214 GCA_964347715.1 uncultured Acidobacteriota bacterium | reverse complement strand
CGCCGGGATCGCCGGAGTCAGCGTGGCCGACTGGCGCGACTACGACACCATCTACACCGAGCGCTACATGAGCACCCCGCAGGAGAACCCGTCGGGCTACGAGCGGAGTTCGGTGCGCGAAGCGGCCGCCGACCTCCACGGCGAGCTGCTGCTGATCCACGGCACGATGGACGACAACGTCCACATGCAGAACACGCTGCAGTTCGCTTACGACCTGCAGCAGGCGGGGAAGCCCTTCGAGTTGATGCTGTATCCGAAGTCGCGACACGGCATCCGCGACGAGCGGCAGCTGCTCCACCTGCGGGAGGGCATGGCGCGCTTCATCCGGAAGACGCTGACGCCCGGATAGATCACTCGCGGAGCGCCATCCCGGCGACCGTCTCGGCGATCGCGAGCGAGGCGGTCGCCGCCGGGGACGGCGCGTTCAGGACATGGACGCGGTTCTCCCGGCGGAGCAGGCGAAAGTCGTCCGCGATGGTCCCGTCGGGAAGCAGGGCGATCGCCCGCACCCCGGACGGGGCCGGATCGAGATCGGAGGGAGCGAGCGCGGGGACGAGGCGCCGGAGACGCCTCGCGAACGCCCGCTTCGAGAGCGAGCGGACGAGTTCGCCGGCGCCGGTGCGCCCCTCCCGGCGCGCGAGGCGGCGGAACCCCGCGTACCGGACCATCTCCCCGAGGTCGCCGAGGTGGAGGTCACGGAAGCGGTATCCCTCGCGCGCGGTGGCGAGCAGCGCGTTCGGGCCGGCGCCCACCTCGCCGTCGAGTCCCCGGTGGAGGTGGACGCCGAGGAAGGGAAACCGCGGATCGGGCGTCGGATAGATGAGGCCGCGCACGAGACCGGCGCGCTCGGGACAGAGGCGGTAGTACTCCCCGCGGAAGGGGACGACGAGGAGCCCCGGATCGTCGCCGGAGAGACGGGCCACCCGGTCGGCGTGGAGCCCGGCGCAGTTCACGAGCCGCCGGGCGCGAATCTCCGCCGCGGGAGTCAGGATCCGGAGTTCGGACCGGGATTCGTGGACGATCCCGCGAACCGGGGCGTTCGTCAGGACGGTTCCGCCGGCGCGCTCGAAGGCGCGACGGATCGCCGCTGCGACCTCGGCGAAGCGGACCACTCCGGAGGTCGGCGAGTGGAGCGCGGCGACGCCCGCGGCGTGCGGTTCGATCGCGCGGAGCCCGCTCCGGTCGAGAAGGCGGAGGCCGGGGACGCCGTTCTGGCGGCCGCGCTCGAGGAGGCCCCGGAGGCGGCCGCGCTCCTCCTCGTTCCGGGCGACGACCACCTTTCCGGAGAGTGCGCGGGGGACCCCGTGGCGCTCGCAGAAATCGAGCAGCAGCTCGACCCCGCGCCGGCAGTTCCTCGCCCGGAGCGAACCCGGAGCGTAGTAGAGCCCGGAGTGGATGACCCCGCTGTTCCGCCCGGACTGGTGGCGCGCCACACCCGGCTCCTTCTCGAGCACCGCGATCGAGAGCTCCGAGGTGGTCGCGATGCGGAGCGCGACGGCGAGTCCCACGATCCCGCCGCCGATCACGACGCAGTCGAACCGGCGCGCCGACCCGGAGTCGGCGCGGGGGCCGATCGGCGGCGGGACGCAAGCCTCCGCCGCGGGCGGGGAGTGGGACCGGGCCGTTCGGATCGCCGGGCCTGACCCCTCCACCCGGATCGGGGGCTCGCGCCCGACCGTGCGGGACGGGAGATCGGGCCCCTCCGCGGCGCGAGAGGATCGGAGCCACGCCCCGCGCGAACGGCGATCCGGCGCCTCCGCGACACGAGCGGAACCAAACCCCGAACCGCGCGAACGGCGATCCGACGCCTCCGCGACACGAGCGGAACCAAACCCCGAACCGCGCGAACGGCGATCCGACGCCTCCGCGACACGAGCGGAGCCAAACCCCAAACCGTGCGAACGGCGATCCGACGCCTCCGCGAGGCGAGAGGATCGGAGCCGCGCCCCGCGGAGCGAGGGGTGGGACCGGGCCGCCATGCCACTACCAGCCTGTGGATAAGGCGCCCCGCATGGGAATCCGTCCTCGAAGAGATGGGGAACCCCGTCGTCCCGGCGGATGCGGGGCGCTTTCCCCACCGGGTGGCGGCCCGTATCGCTGGCGCGATCCGTTCCGCCCTCTTTCGCCGGGAGGGAGAACCCTCTCCGCACCCCTCTCCCGCGGCGCTTCGCGCCGCGTCGACGCGCGAGGGACTTTCTCCACAGCCTGCTACGGGACCCGGATCGTATTCGGCTCTCCGACTTCGGGGGCGGTCGTTGAACCGCAAATCCAGGGGCCTCCGCGAAACCGATGGATCCGCGCCGATTCCGAACCATCCGCGGGCGCGGGCGTCTTCGCGGACATGCGACTCCGCACCCGAACGGCGCTCGCCCTGTTCTCGCTCCTTTCGGGGGCTGCCGGCGCCGCGCCGGCTCTCCCGCCGCCGCTCGCATCCGGGAACCCGGAGCCGATCCACGAACCGATCGGGGAGCTCCGGGTGAGGTTCCACGACCCCTACCGGCTGCTCCCGGGAACGGTCTCCGGGCGGCTGCGCGAGGAAGCGGCGGCGCCCTTCCGGGAGCGGGGGGTGGAGCTGCGCTTCGTCGGCTCCGGGGGGCCGGGGGTCGTCCCCGCGACGGTCAATCCCGAACTCCCGTCCGGCTGGAGGGTGGACCCCGAGGCGCTCGGGGTGGCGATCGGGACGCCGGGCGGCCCTCGCTCGGTCTTCCTCTCGCTCGGCGCGGCGGAACGCGCGCTCGGCGTCGGGGGACGGGTCCCCCCGGCGGGGCGCGCCGGGGAGGAGCTCACGCTCGGCGCCGCCCTCGGCCGGGTGCTCGCGCACGAGCTGATCCATACGGTCGCCCCGGATTGCCCGCATACGCGCGGCGGGCTCATGGCGGCGCGCCTGAGCCGCCGGGCGCTCACCGCGCCGGGAGTCGGTTTCGACGAGCTGGCGGCGCACTACCTGCGGCGGGGAGTCCTGAGCCTCGCGGCGCGGGGCGCCGGGACCGCCGCCGGAAGCGACTGACCGGCGGCCGGCGAAGCCGGGTGGCGCGGCGTTCGGGCGGCCGATGGATCCCCGCCGAGTCGCCTGGCTCGTCGTGGCGCTCCGGTCGGCGCACCCGGCAGTCGTCCCCCCCGCGCCCCCGTCCGCCGGGCGGCGCGGCGTTCCTCTCCCGAATAGAGTTCACCGGGGCGCGGCGTGAACGGCAGATCTTCGACGAACTCCGGCCCGCTCTCCTCGCGCCGCAGGTCCCGATTCCGCTTCGCCCTCGCCGGGGCCGCCGCCGGCGCGCTCTCCCTCGCCCTCTTCCGGCTGGCGTTCTCGGCGCCGGAACGGGTCGAGGCGATCTACACCGGAACGGTCTATCCGTTCGTGGTCACCGCCTTCTCGTGGACGAGCGGCCTCGTCGGGTTCTCCGTCGCCGAGACGCTCGTCGGAGCGGCGGCGGCGTTCGTCCTGGTCCGGCTGGCGCTCCGGATCGTTCGACTCCGGCCGGCGGCGCCGGCGGCCCCGCGAGCGGCGCCCCGGACGAGTCGCTTCCGGGGAGCCGCGCTCCGGCTCGGGGTCTTCGGACTCGTGGTCGCCGCCGGCGCCGGAGCGCTCTACGCGGTGTTCGTGCTGGTCTGGGGGCTGAACTACGCGCGCCCGCGGCTCGAACCCCGGCTCGGGCTCCCCACCGGGGGGATCGAGATGGCGGAGATCGCCCGGATCGCGCGGCGGGTGGCCGCCGAGACCACGGCCGCGCACCGCGCCGCCGGACTCCCCGAGGACGCGGTCTCGGAGAACCCGCTCGATCTCGCCGCGCTGAGCCGGGAGATCGACGCCGCCTACGATGCGCTCGACCTTCCGGGCGCTCCGGCGCCGGGACGGGCGGTTCCGGTGAAACCGGCGGCGTTCTCGGGGATCATGTCCCGCCTCGGCATCAGCGGGATCTTCGTCCCGTTCACCGGTGAGCCCACGGTGAACACCGAGCCTCCGGATGTCGCCGTCGCCTTCACCGCGGCGCACGAGAAGGCGCACCAGCGGGCGATCACCCACGAGGGCGAGGCGAGCTTCGCCGCCTGGCTCGCACTCTCCCGGGGGAGTCGCCATCCCTACCTGACCTACGCGGCCTCGTTCTTCGCGGCGCGCCACCTGCTCGCCGCCGCCCGCCGCGCCGAAACCGCGGCCCAGAGCCGCGCCTGGGCCGCGCTCGGTCCCGGGCCGCGCCGCGATCTGGACGCGGTGAACGGGTTCTGGGCGCAGCACCGCGGGCTCGCGCGGGGGGCGGCCCGCCGGGTGAACGACTCCTACCTGCGCACGATGCGGGTGCCCGACGGCGCGCGCAGCTACGGAACCGTCGTGCGCCTGCTGGTGGGCGACTTCCGCCGCCGCCCGGCCGCGGGCGCTCCAACCCGGTTCACCGGCGAGGGCAGCGAGGGGCCCTGACGCCCGCCGGTCTGGCGGCGACGGGATCGCGGAGCCGCCGGTTATCAGGCTGTGGGAGAAAGGGTTTTCAGGGGGAGCGCCAGCGGTTGGCGGGGAAAGGCCGGCGACGAGAAAGGACGGGGTATCCCGGTGGCACGCGGAGGATGAACACTCGGAACACCCACAGAATGGCCCAGAAGCGAATCTGCGGCCTCTCAGAGACGATATCGGCGCCAAAAATGCCGCCTCCGGCAGCGATGCGGCGGTCCTGCAGCCGTCTCGGCTTGCCGATCCCGCACCGGTGGCGCATCAGGAGTCCGAGATCGAAGCCAGCCGCCTGGATCAACACCCGCTTCCCGATGTTCACCCGGCCACGCAGATAGAGCCGCCGCATCCCTCCCGTCTCGTAACAGTGCGCGAACGAACGCTCCACGACCTCCCCCCGCCGCCGCCGCAGCCGCTTCCCTCGCTCCCCCCGGATCCGCCGCCGGTTCGCGGCTACCGCCCGGCGCTCCTCCTCCTTCCCCCGCCAGCGCCGCTGGCCCCGCTTCGACTCCGACACATGTGAGCGCACTCCCGCCTGCCGCAGACGCTTCCTCGTCGCGTCAGGGTGACACCCCTTGTCTCCCACCACCTCGCGCGCCCCCTTCGGCTTCGCCCCCCCGACTCCAGCTCCTTCGTCGCACTCTCCGGCGTCTCGGCGTCCCCCTGGTCCGCCGGCTGGACCACCGCCGCCACCGGCGCCCCGCCCTCCAGGTCCACCGACTGTTCCACCTCGTGCGCCATCCGCGTCCGCCCGTCCTTCATCCGCGCCACCCGCGCCG
>CAYGAO010000218.1:0-5280 GCA_964347715.1 uncultured Acidobacteriota bacterium | reverse complement strand
AAAAGTCCCCCGCATCCGCACCGCTCCGGGAAGGGAACCGGAATCCACCCCGATTCGGGGATGCGGGGCACTCTTCCCACGGGCAGGTGGGTCGAATCGCTGCCGCGATTCGCCCCACCGCCTTTCGCGGGGAGGGGAAACCCTCCCCGCACCCGTCCCCGGCGGCGCTGCGCGCCGCGTCTCTGCCCGGAGGACTTTCACCACAGCCTGTCAGGTCCGGTTCTGGAAGAGCAGGGACACGGACGCGAGGCTGAAGAAGAGGTTCGGGGACCACGCCGCGAGGAGTGGCCCGAGCAGGCCCGCATCCCCGAGAAAGCCGAAGAAGCGCACCGCGACCAGGTAGATGGTTCCGATCCCGAGGGCGATCGCGGCGCTCGCCCTCCCGCTGCGGTTCGTCTGTCGAAACGCGAACGGCAGGGCGATCAGCACCGTGACCAGCGAGGCGAAGGGCCCCGCGGCCTTCCGGTGGAGGTCCACCCGCAGGGACGGTTCGCGGTGCCCGGCGGCCTCGACCCGCGCGATTCGCTCCCGGAGTTCCCGGAAGGGGAGCTGGTCGGCGACCCGGTCCTCCCGGAGCAGGGCGTCCGGCGGCGGCGCGAGGGGCAGGACCCGCAGCGCGAAGGGCTCGGCGGCGGTCTCCGCGGCGAACTGGCGCCGCCAGCCGCCGATCGCCACCCAGGCTCTCTCGCTCTCGGACCAGTGCGCCGAGGAGGCGTACCAGCGCGACCGCAGCGAGGTCCCGTCGGCTCCGGGCGAGAAGACCGAGACGCCGCTCAGCACGGCGTTCTCCCCGTCGAATTCCTCGTAGTGCACGATCTGGCCGGCGTCGCCGAGGATCCAGTGCCGCTGCAGCGGGTCGAGGGTGCGCCGCGGGCGTCCCTCGATCCGGTCCCGGATCTCGTCGGTCTGCGGATCGGTGACCGGCAGCGCCACCTCCTGGATCCACAGACCGCCGAGGCTCGCGGCGAACCCGACCGCGAGCGCGGGCAGGGCGAGTCGCGCCCGGCTGACCCCGCCGCTCTGGAACGCGACGACTTCGTGGCGGCGGGCGAGGACCGCGAAGGTGACGAGCGTTCCGGTCAGGGTCGCGAGCGGGAGCATCTGCGCGGCGAACTGCGGCAGCGAGAGCGCGAGATAGCGGGCGACCGACAGTCCCGGCGCCTCGTGCTCGAAGGCGTCGCCGATCACCGCGATCAGCCGCCCGATGAGCATCACCGTCACCAGCGCCGCGAGGGCGATGAGGAGAAAACGGACGAGTCTCGAGGTCAGGTAGCGGTCGAGGACGGTCGGGAGTCCGGGCAGGCGCGAGCGGCGCTCGGCAGGGCGCCCGAAGCGCGCCGCTCCGAGCAGGGACCGGCCCGCCCGGGACGCCGCGCCCGAGACCGCCGCGAGCGGGTCGAGCTGCTTCGAGGCGAGCACGAGCAGGATCGCGCCCGCGGCGACGGTGAGGATGTTCGCGCCCCACATCGCGAGCCACGGGGAGATCTCCCCGGAGATCGCGAGCTGTTCCCCCGACGCCAGCGGTACGTAGTAGGCGAAGACCACGAGGACGGCCACCGCGAACGCGCCCGCTCCCGCCGGCCCCGGAGACGGCCGGATGCCGAGCCCGAGCCCGAGCAGTCCGAACGCGACACACGCGAACGGCAGCGCGAACTTCTTGTGGATCTCGACCCGATAGACGGGGTGCCCCGTCTCTTCCCAGGCGTCCCGGAGCTCGGGAAGGCGCATGGCCCGGGCGTGGCGCCGCGGGCTGGCCGTTTCCGGGCCGAAGACATCGTTCGGATCGAGCGGGAGTCGGAGCTGTGCGGCGCGCTGGATGCGGTAGCGCCCGGGGTCCCGGAGCCGGGCGTTGTGCACCTCGACCTGCTCGAGCTCGAGGAAGGCGATCCGCTCCTCGGGCGCCGCGACGATCCGCCCCCGGTCGGCGAGGAAGATCGTCGGGTCGGCGCGCCCGGCGGTATCGGCGAGGAAGATGCGGCGCCAGCCGTCCCGGTCGGGTTCGGCTTCGCCGACGAGCAGCACCCGGCCGTCGAGGAGCTCGTCGTAGAAGATCCGCGGCCGGATCTCGCTCCGGAGCCTCGAATTCAGGAGTTCGGCGGAGAGCTCGACGAAGCGGCGGTTCGACTGGGGGACGACCTCGAGCAGGAGGGTGGCGGAGAGGCCGAACCCGAGCGCCGAGGCGATGGCGACCGGAACGAAGAGGCGCCACGGCGAGGCGCCGCCGGCGCGCAGCGCGATCAGCTCCTGCGCGTTCGAGAGCCGGTTCAGCGCCAGCAGGATCCCGAGGAGCAGCGCGCTCGGCACCGCGACCGCGAGGAGGCCCGGCAACAGGTGCGCCAGCGTGAGCCCCACGGTGCGCGGGCTCGCGCCCTGGGTCACGAGGAGCTGGATGTTCCGGACCAGCTCGTTCAGCAGCAGCGCGAACACGAAGACCCCGATGCCGACGCAGAACCCCGGCGCGACGAGCCGCAGGAGGTAGCGATCGAGAAGGCCCAAGCTGAACGGCAGGATTCTAGGATCGGCGGCGTGGGCCGTCCGCACCCCGCGAGGTCCGGACCCGACCGCCAGGGCCCGGTCGGGCCGGTCGGGAGGCACCCGGGGTTCGGGCCTCCCCCCGTATCTTGGGGTTCCGGCGGACTCTCACCACAACATGTTGTGGTTTCTCCCGAAACCCGTACAATGGCCCCGGTGGATGGGCCGGGCCCGCGTCCGGATCGGGCGGTGACCTGGTGAAGATCGAGCGCCTCGAGATCGCCGGCTTCAAGAGCTTTCCGGAGCCGGTGGCGATCGAGTTCGGAGACGGCGCCACGGCGGTCGTGGGGCCGAACGGCTGCGGCAAGAGCAACATCGCCGATGCGGTCTGCTGGGTGCTCGGCGAGCTCGGAGCCGGGACGATCCGGGCGCGCGGCAAGGACCTGATCTTCTCCGGCAGCGCCGGGCGGGCCCCGCTGGGGGTCGCCGAGGTGCGCCTCTCGGTGAGCGGAGTCTCCCCGACGCCGGGCTCCGGGCTCCCGAACGGCCGGGCCCCGAGCGGCGGAGCGCCCCCGAACGGCGCGGCCGCCGGGAGCGGCGAGCCGCCCCGGAAGCGCCGGCTGCCGGGCGGCGAGGCTCGCACCGGCTCCGTCGTCGTGACCCGGCGAGTGGACACCAGCGGGGGGTCCACCTACGGGATGGACGGTCGGCGCTGCACCCGGCGCGACATCCGGCGCCTGTTCGCCGGAACCGGTCTCGGTCCCGGTTCCTGGGCGCTCATCGAGCAGGGCCGCGCGAACGAGGTGCTCCGCCGGAAGCCGGACGAGCTGCGCCAGCTCGTCGAGGAGGCTGCCGGACTCGGCGCCTGGCGCCTGAACGGCCGCGAGAGCGAAGCGAACCTGCGCGCCGCCGAGAACGCCCTCGCCCGGGTTCGCGAACGACTCGGCGATCTCGACGCCCGGATCCGGGTGGCGCGTCGCGACTCGAGGAACGCGCGGCGCGTCCGCGAAGCCGAGGAACGGATCCGCCGGCTGGAGGTCGCCGAGCAGGCGGCGCGGCGCGAGGCGCTCCGCAGCAGGATCGCGGACGGCTCTGGCCCGCTCGAACGCGCCGAGGCCGAGCGCGGCCGGCGGACCTCGAGCCTCGCCGCCTTCGAGCGGTTCATCGAGGGGCTCCGACGCCGCTCCGGGACGACGGACGCGGAACTGCGCCTGGCGGCCCGCCGGATCGGGGAACTCGGCGGTCGGCGCGACCGGGCCGCCGCGCTGCTGCAGGAAGGTTCGCGCGCCGCCGCGGTCCGCGCCGGGCGGGAAGAGCGGCTCGCCGCCGAGGCCCGGCGGCTCGAGGGGCGCGCCGCCGAGCGCGAGGCCGAAGGGCGCGACAGCGCCCGCCGCGCCCGGGAATTCCCCGGGCGGCTCGAGGGGCTCGCCGCGGCCGCCGGCGCCCGGGAAGCCGCGCGGCGGGCGGCGATCGCTGCCGAGCGGCGCTGCCGCGAGGCGGTCGAGGAGATGCGGCGCGAGGCCGAGAGTCTCCGCGCCCGGGTGAACGCGATGCGGCTGCTCGCGGAGCAGCACGACGCCGACCGCGAGCGCATCGCCCGCGCCGGCCTCGGACTCGCCGGCGCCCGGAGGGAGTTCGAGGGCCGCCTCGACCACGCCGAGCGCACCGGGCGAGGCGCCGAGGAACGGTGCCGGGGCCAGGCAGCGGAAGCTGCACGGCTCGGGGCCGAGCTCGGCCGCGCCGAAGCGGCTTCGAGGGAGGCCGCGACGGCCGCCGCCGCCGCCCGGAGCCGCGAGTCGGAGGCCCGGCAGCGGCTCGAGGAGCTGCGCGCCCGGCTGGGTTCGCTGCGGGCGCTCCTCGTGTCGCGCGAGCAGCTCGGCGCCGGCGCGAGGCGCGTCGTCGCCGCCGCCCGGCGGCGGCGGCTCTCGTTCCGGGGCGTCGTGGGGGAGGACCTCGAAGTGGATCCGGGCTACGAGCTCGCGGCGGAGCGGCTCGTCGGCGTCCACCGCATCCGGGTCGAGCGCGCCGCCGAGGTTCCCGGTTTTCTCGAAGCGATCGAGGGCGGCGAAGCCGGCCCCTGCGAGATCCTGGTCTCCGAGCTCGCCCGCGCGCTCGGGCCGGCGACCGAGAACCGGGGGAACGCCGGCGCGGATCGGCTCCGGGACCATGTGGTGGCGACAGATCCGGAGCTCCGCGCCGCGATTCCCGACGCGGTCGTGCTGCCCGATCTGGAGGCGGCGCTCGCGGCGTTCCTCGACCGGCCGGGCCACTATGTGACGGTGCGGGGCGAGAGCGTGACCCCGCCCGGCGTCGTCCGGGTCGGGCGCGGCGGCCCCGGCGAGGGTTTTCTCACGACGCGCCGGGAGGTCTCCGATCTCGAGCGCGAGGAGGCCACCGCGGCGAGCGACCTCGAGGGGATCTCCCGCAAAGCCGGGGAACGCGGCGAGGCCGCGGCCCGCGCGGCGCTCGCGGCGGACGAGCTGCGGGAGTCGCACCGCCGCGCCGAGGCCCGGACCGAACAGCTCCGCCTGCGGTCCGAGGGGAGTGCCGGGAACCTCGCCGAGGTGCGCCGCCGGCTCGAGGATCTCGCCGCCGAGGACGCGAGGAACGCCGAGGAGGCGAAGCGGAACGAGGAAGCGGCCGCCGCGGCCCGCGCGGCCCGCTCCCGCGACGAGGAGCGGATCGAACGCGCGGCGGGGGCCCTCCCCCGGCTGGAGGAGGCTCTCGCCGCCGCGCGCCGCGGCCTCGAAGCCCGCGAGCGCGCCTGGCGGGAAGCGGCCCGCCGCCTCACCCGCGAACAGGCGCTCC
>CAYGAO010000217.1:0-5328 GCA_964347715.1 uncultured Acidobacteriota bacterium | reverse complement strand
CCTCCCTCCCCGCGAAAGAGGGCGGAACGGATCGCGCAAGCGATTCGGGCCGCCACCCTGTGGGGAAAGCGCCCCGCATCCGCCCGGACGATGGGTTTCCCAATCTCGTCGAGGACGGATTCCCATGCGGGGCGCTTTATCCACCGGCTGCTACGCGGCGGAGTCGGGAGCGGCCCTTCTGGTACCATCTCCCGCCCCCCTCGCACACGCATTCGGCATGGTTCGCTTCCACCTGGTCGGCTCGACCGGCCTCTCGTGGCGAGTCGCCGACCCGGTTCCCGCAGCTTCGGGACGCTGACTTGTCGGACGCCGAAGCCACCCGCGCGAACGGGCGGGAGAGCGCCCGGGCCTCCGTTTCGGCGCCGCCCGGGGTCGGGAACGGCGCCGAGGACGCGAAGAACGGCGGCGCCCGGAACGACCTCGAGGATCTCCCCGCGCTCGGCCCGGGCCTCGGCCCCGAGCAACTGAAGGACGCCTACCGGGTGATGCTCATCGCCCGGGAGGTGGACTACCGGGAGATCGCGCTGAAGCGGCAGAACAAGGCGTTCTTCCAGATCAGCTCCATCGGCCACGAGGCGGTCACCGCGGCCGCCGGCGCGCTCGCACGGCCCGAGAGCGACTGGGTCTTTCCCTACTACCGCGACCGGGCGCTCGCCACCGGGCTCGGGATGACGCCGACGGAACAGCTCGCCGGATCCTGGGGGGCGGCGGCGGATCCTTCTTCCGCCGGGCGCCAGATGCCCTCGCACTTCTCGAAGCGCGCGCTCGGCCTCTCGGTGCACTCGAGTTGCGTCGGGACCCAGTTCCTCCACGCGGTCGGGGTGGCGTGGGCCATGCGGTATCTGGACCGCCACCCGGTTCCGGGGCTGCCCCGGGCGCCCGGCCCCGGGATCGTCCTCGTCTGCGGGGGCGACGGCTCGACGAGCGAGGGCGAGTTCTGGGAGGCGCTGAACAGCGCCTCGCTCCGGCGCCTCCCGGTCGTCTTCCTCATCGAGGACAACGGGTACGCGATCTCGGTCCCGGTCGAGCACCAGACCGCCGGCGGAGCCATCGCCCCGCTCGTCGGCAACTTCCCCGGCCTCGAGGTCCTCACCTGCGACGGCTGCGACTACGAGGAGTCGCTCCGCGCGCTCGGGAAGGCGTTCGCCCACGCCCGCTCGGGCGAGGGCCCGGCGCTCGTCCAGGCGAGCGTCGTCCGCTTCGAGTCGCACTCGCTCTCGGACAACGACCGCGACTACAAGACCGTCGCCGAGCTGGAGGCCGAGCGGGGCCGCGACCCGATCCTGAAGCTCCGCGACCGGTTGACCGCCTCGGGCGCGGCGACGCGCGAGGAACTCGAGGCGCTCCGGAAGCGCACCGTGGCCGAGGTCGCCGCCGCCGCCACCGAAGCGCTCGCGCTTCCCTGGGCCGAACCGGGAACCGCGAAGGATCACCTCTACTGCGACGAGGTGGATCCGACTTCCGGGGAGTTTTCGACCGAGCCCCGCTTCGAGCCGGAGGCGAAGGCCGGAACCATGGTGGACCTCGTCCGCTCCACGCTCCGCGACGAGCTCGCCCGCGACCCCCGCGTCGTGATCTTCGGACAGGATGTCGCGGATGCGAGCCGCGAAGAAGTCCTGAGCGAGGTCGAGGGGAAGGGCGGCGTCTTCAAGGTCACGAGCGGGCTCCAGCGCGAGTTCGGCTCGGAGCGGGTCTTCAACACCCCGCTCGCCGAGGCGACGATCGTCGGCATGGGGGTGGGGATGGCGCTCCGGGGCCTCCGGCCGGTCGCCGAAATCCAGTTCCTCGACTACATCTGGCCGGCCTACATGCAGATCCGCAGCGAGCTCGCGAGCCTCCGCTGGCGGGCGAACGGGACCTACAGCGCCCCGCTCGTGATCCGGGTGCCGGCGGGCGGCTACCTGACCGGGGGCGCGGTGTACCACAGCCAGTCCGGCGAGGTCCTCTTCACCCACCTCCCGGGGCTGCGCGTGGTCATGCCTTCGACCGCGCTCGACGCCGCCGGGCTGCTCCGCACCGCGATCCGCTGCGAGGATCCGGTGATCTTCCTCGAGCACAAGCACCTCTACCGGCAGACCTACAACAAGAGCCGCGACCCGGGGCCCGACTTCATGATCCCCTTCGGCAGGGCGCGCACCGTCCGCCGGGGCGAGGACCTCACCCTCGTGACCTACGGGGCGGTCGTCCACCGGGCAGAACTCGCCGCGAAACAGGCGGCTGCCGAAGGGGTGTCCGTGGAGATCCTGGATCTCCGGTCGCTCGCCCCCTACGACTGGGAGGCGATCCGCGACAGCGTGAAGCGGACGAACCGGGCGCTCGTGGCCTACGAGGACACCCGGAGCTTCGGCTACGGCGCCGAGATCGCCGCCCGGATCGCCGACGAGCTCTTCGAGGACCTGGATGCGCCGGTCCGGCGGGTCGGCGCGCAGGACACCTGGGTCGCGTACAACCCCGGCCTCGAACGGGCCATCCTGCCCCAGCCGGAAGACCTGCTGAAGGCCATCTGGGGGCTGGCGAACTACTGAATCGCCGCGGCGGCGACCTCCCCCGAGGCGACCACCCCTCCATGTCGGTCCAGGCGTTCCAGAGTCCGGCCGCCCAGACCGAGCCGCTCCCGACGATCCCGGACGCGCGCCCGCTGACCGTCCTCTCGGAACCGGAGCGGCTCCACTACGCCGCGGTCCACCAGGTGGCGCAGGCGGAGATCGCCCCGCAGGCGAGGCGCATGGAGGAGGAGGGGCGGATCCCGCCGCGACTCGTCCGGCTGCTCACGCACTACGGGTTCTTCGGGGTGGTCGTCCCGGAGCAGCTCGGCGGCAGCGGCCTCGGCCTCTTCGAGGTGGTGCTGACGGTCGAGGCGCTCGCGCGGGCCGATGCCTCGGTGGCGCTGCTCGTGGATGTCCACAACACGCTGATCGCTGGCGCGCTCAACCGCTTCGGGGATCGGGAGCAGCGGTTTCGGCGGCTCCCGGCGCTGGCCAACGGGCAGATCGGGGCGTTCTCGCTCTCGGAGGCGCACGCCGGCAGCGATGCCTTCGCGCTCCGGACCACCGCGCGCCCCGCGCCCGGCGGGTTCCGGCTCGACGGCAGCAAGGCGTGGGTCTCGGGAGGCGGCGAAGCGGGGGTCTTCCTGATCTTCGCCCGTCTGGAGCGCAGCTCGGGGCCGGACGGCATCACCGCGTTCCTCGTGGAGCGGGAAAACCCCGGTCTGACCGTCGGGCCGGGCGAGAAGAAGGTCGGCCTCCTCGCTTCGAGCACGACGCCGCTCGCGCTCGAGAAGTGCTTCGTTCCGGCGCGGGATGTTCTCGGGAGAGTCGGCGACGGCCAGCGGCTCGCGCTCGAGCTGCTGAACGAGGGGCGCATCGGGATCGCCGCCCAGCTCGTCGGGGTCGGCCAGGCGGCGCTCGAGCTCGCCCGGGGCTACGCCAGGGAGCGCAGCGCCTTCGGGAGGCCGATCGGGAGGAACCAGGCAGTGGCGTTCGCCCTCGCCGAGGCGGCGACCGGGCTCGAGACCGCGCGGCTCCTCACCTGGAACGCGGCGCGGCTCGCCGATCAGGGAAACGAGACGCGCTACCCGGCGGCGATGGCGAAGCTCACCGCGCAGCGGATGGCCGAGTCGGTGACCTCGCTGGCGATCGAGATCCACGGGGGCGCCGGGTACACCCGGGACTGCCTCGCGGAAAAGCTCTGGCGGGACGCGAAGGCGGGGACGATCTACGAGGGCACCGCGAACATGCAGCTCACGACGATCGCCCACGGACTCGATCTGTAGCCCCGCCGGATCCTCCGGCGGCGAGGCCGCGCGCGGTCTTGCGGATGCGCTCCCAGGCGCCGACGACCTGCTCCCGGCGGGTATGGGTCTGGCCCACCACGAAGCGCAGCGCGACCCCCGCGGGAAGCCGGGTGTGGGTCAGGTAGATCCGGCCGGACTCGTTCAGGGCGTTCAGCAGCCGGAGGTTCCACTCGTCGAGGGCGGAACCCGGGCCCGAGTAGCGGAAGGTGATGTGGTTCAGCGGCGCGGGCGCGAGGACCTCGAAGTCCTCGGCCTCCTCGACCCAGCGGAGGAACTCCTGGCCGAGCGCGATGTGCTCCCGGAGATGCTCGCGGAGTCCCCGGGCGCCGTAGTGGCGGAGCACGAACCAGAGCTTCAGGGCGCGGAAGCGGCGCCCGAGCGGGATGTGCCAGTCCCGGTAGTCCGTGACCTCGCCGCTCTCGGAAGCGCGGTTCCGCAGGTACTCCGGGGTCACCGAGAGGGTGTCGGTGAGCGCCCGGCGGTCGGCCACCCAGAAGGCGTCGCAGTCGAAGTTCGTGAACAGCCACTTGTGCGGGTTGAAGCAGTAGGAGTCGGCGAGTTCGACTCCGGCCTGGAGGCTGCGGAACTCGGGGCAGAGGAAGGCCGCCCCGGCCATCGCCGCGTCCACATGGACCCAGATCCCGTGCCCGCGGGCGATCCGCCCCATCTCGGCGAGCGGATCGAACGCACCCGTGGAGGTCGTCCCGAGGGTCACGGCAACGAAGCAGGGGATCCTGCCGGCGGCGAGATCCCGGCGCACGAGTTCGGCGAACGCCTCGGGGCGCGCGGCGCGAGTCGCCGGGTCCACCGGGACCGGGCGCAGGTTCTCGCTCCCGAGGCCGGCGATGCGGACCGCCTTCAGGAGCGACGAGTGGGACTCTTCCGAGCCGTAGGCGACGAGCGGAGCCCGGACGCCGACCCGGTTCGACTCGAACCCGGTCGCGCGTTCGCGGGCCGCCAGCAGCGCGGCGAGCGTGGCCGAGGAGGCGGTGTCCTGGATGACGCCGCCGCCGGGTCCGTCCGAGCGGAACGCCGCCGGAAGGTCCATGAGCTCGGCCAGCCAGTCGAGGACATGCATCTCGAGCTCGGTGCACGCCGGGCTCGTCGCCCAGAGCATCCCGTTCACCCCGAGCCCGGCGGCGAGCAGCTCGCCGAGCACCGAAGGGCCCGAGTTGTTCGAGGGAAAGAACCCGTGGAAGTGCGGCGACTGCCAATGCGTGAGGCCCGGAACGACGATCCGGTCGAGGTCCTCGAGCACCTCCTCGAAGGGCTCCCCGGTTTCCGGCGGCGCTTTCGGGAGGAGCGCGCGGATGTCGCCCGGCTCCACCCGGGAGGCGACCGGCAGGCTCTCCACCCGGCGCCAGTAGTCCGCGATCCAGTCGAGGACCGCGCGCCCGTCGCGGGCGAAGTCCTCTGGGCTCAGGTGCGCCATCTGGCAGCCGGTGGACAAGCGCCCCGCATGGGAATCCGTCCTCGAAGCGATGGGGAACCCCGTCGTCCGCGCGGATGCGGGGCGCTTTCCCCACCGGGTGGCG